>JAFGPQ010000239.1 GCA_016936115.1 Spirochaetales bacterium
CAGTTTTTTCAGGGAGATCTGGGTGGCCTCACCGCAATCGAAGAGGAAAAGCTCCCCCTCCCTTCGTAATAAAACGGAAGTCAGATGACGTCCCGGGAGGGGCATCATTCCTCCGCTTCCAAGTATAAACGTTTCCATAGGGGGCTAATATAACAAATTTCAAAGCTATTTTCCAGAGATTTCACCCGATCATCCGCCGGAAAGCTAGAAAGAGGACCGATTTTGGACTATTCTATGGGACAGTAATTTTACGCAATACCATACGAGGAGTAATTGCCTTTTGAAAAGAATAGTCCTTTTATTGATTTCCCTGACCGCCCTTTTTTCCTGTTCCGTAAAGGGTTCCCTGAACCTGGAGGCGGATGGAGCGGGATCCATGGATATGTCCTTCACCCTGGCCCCCTATTTCGGGGACTTTTTCAACGATCTGGCCGATGCGGATCAGCTTGTCGCCGAGACAGATAAGAGCATGAAGGAAAACCCTGCTGTCACCTCTCACACCATCGACAGCAGCGAAAAATACCGTTATTCGGGCACCTTCACCTTTGATGATTTCGAGAAGATGATGGCTCCGAAGGAGGGGGAAGAGCAGACTGTCTTTGTCATGGAAAAAAGGGGGAACGAGACGACCCTGCGCATTACCTTCACCCGGGAGAACTGGGAGCAGATGTCCGTTCTGGTACCTATCTTCTCCGATCCCACCATAGCCATGCTCGGACCATCCGGCAGTATCGGTCTGACCGAAGAGGAGTACCGGGAGATGGTCATCTACCCCTTCGAAGGCTACGCCTCCTCCCTCGAGGAAGCCCAGAAGGGCCTGGACGATTCCTCTCTTGTCTTCACCGTGACCCTGCCCGGAACCATTATCTCCCAGAAGGGGGGAACCGTCTCGGGCAGAACCGTAACCTATCGCATTCCTCTGATCCGCATGCTCATGCTGGATCAGTCTCTCACCTATTCAGTCACCTATATACAGGAGTAATCAATGGAAAAAGTTGCAGTCATCGGAGCCGGTGCTTTCGGTACAGCCCTTGCCGCCGTTCTGGGAAAAAAGGGCCATCAGGTCTCCCTGTGGAGTTTTGACGAGGTAGCGGCCCGGCAGATAAACGAGGATCGGACCAACGAACAGTTCCTCCCCGGAGTCAATCTTCCCGCCGGGGTAACCGCCTACACCAGCCTGGAAGAGGCCATGGACAGGGCGGGCTACATGATTCTGGCTACTCCTTCCCTTTTTACGGTGAGCACCATGAAGCAGCTTCTGACCTATCCGGCCATACTGGAGGGGGAAGTGAAAATCGCCACTATAGCAAAGGGCTTCCTTCCCGGCAAAAACGGCCCTCAGCTGATTATCGACGCTCTGGAGAACTATCTGCCCGGCAGTTACAAGGGGAACCTGGTCTATATTTCCGGTCCCAGCCATGCGGAGGAAGTGGGCCGCGGCAAAATCACCGGTCTTATTTCGGCGTCCCTGAATCCGGGGAATTCCATCCTCTTTCGAGAGCTCCTGGCCAGCGATTCCATAAAGATATTCTCCTCCCTTGACGTGATCGGCGTTCAGACCAGCGCCGCTATCAAAAATGTGGTGGCCATCGCCTTCGGTATCCTGGACGCCATGAAGGAGCAGGATGTGGAGTATGTGGGGGACAATACGGAATCACTTCTCTTCGCCGCAGGGCTGAACGAAATCCAGACCCTGGGCAAGGCTCTGGGCTCTACCCATCCGGAAACCTTCACTTCTATTGCGGGCGTGGGGGACCTGGATGTTACCTGCCGTTCCATCTACGGAAGAAACCGCCGTTTCGGCCGGGAGATCATCCTCAAGGGCATCACCGAGAAATACAAAAACATCGACGATCTGATCTCTCATATTCAGGACATACCCTACCTGCCGGAGGGTGTCTTTGCTGCCCGGTACGCCCATGAAATCATTCAGAAGCATAACCTGAAGCTGCCCCTGATCTCCAATGTCTACCGCATACTGAACAAAGAGGCGGATCAGGATATCATGAAGACCCTCTTCACCTTCTAGAAGTCTCTCCTGCTTTATCGCAGGTAGGGAAGAACCTGTGTGAAGAGTTTTTCCAGACGTTTATCCCATTCGGGCGTCTCCGGCATCAGCATCTCCCGGTAAGGGCAGGAGTTGATGTCAAAGGCGCCCCACATTCCACTCAAATTGCCCTGCCACAGGCGGGGCCACTCCCGGGGGAGATCCGTGGCCTCCCACTTCTGTTTTTCCAGATTTTCCGAGGCGCTGTCCAGAAGGGAAGGATAAAAGGGAAGAGGATTTCCCAGATTATCCAGATAGAGTTCGGCCAGAAGGATCAGGGTTTTACGGGGCTCCGGTACGAGCCGAAAATGGTCGGCCCTCTGCCCGGAACGGGAGGTCCAGCCGGCCAGGCGGTCCCCCTCTTCCCCCGCCAGAAGGACCTGCCGGCCGTAGTACCCCTCATCCTCTCTGACCGCCATGATCAAATGGCTCAGAAAAGGGGCGAACAGATCCTTTGTCCGGGCTTTTTTCCCGAAAAGATAAGTGGCGGAGCTGAGGATTTCGCTGCCCATGAGGGAGCCGGTGGTTCCGGTAAGCCGAATTTCACCGTATGAGGTATCAAGGACGGGGCTTTTCAGATACCAGGTGTCCCCTTCCCTGTTTTCCCCGGCTTCCGCTTCGAAAATTCTCTCCCGTAAAACGCTTCCCTCCCACAGGGTTCTGTCGTATCCGTTAAGGCGCTCCAGCAGCTTACCGCCCCGTGCCAGAAGATCCCCGTAAGCCGGCCCGTCCCAGCCGTTTCCCGAGAGGTGCCCCTCTTTGACCGCCCTGGCCCACCAGGATTTGGCCCGGGAATCCAGGCTGGCCGGATCGATAGCCCCCTTTTCGCACCAGAGACCGATCAGTTCCTCGAAAAACCGGGTGTCCTCGAATAGGGCCGGTTCCACCGGA
>JAFGPQ010000240.1 GCA_016936115.1 Spirochaetales bacterium
TCTCCTTGTATCCCAAAGGTTTCTGCAGGGATAGGAGCTCCGGGCTTTCCGATGCGAAGAGACCCACCGCCCGGTCCGCCAGATCGGCGGCCACCTTAAGATCTTCCTCGTTCGGACGGCCGGGCAGCACATTCCAACCGGCCAGATTAAAGGTGTGCCGCCCCAGGAATTCGGCGCTCATGAGAACGGAGAATCCCCTCTCTTTCAGAATCTGCCAGGTATGGTAATGAAAGTAGCCGCTGGTCCGCCCGCCGTAGGTACAGAAGAGAGCGCAGGGCCGGCCTCTTCCCTCCAGGGTCATCAGCCACTCGTTTATCACGGAGGGGGCGAAGTCGCTGTAAACGGGAAACCCCAGGATCAGGGCATCGTAAGTATCCGTATCAATATCCCGCCTCTTTCGCAGGGGCGTGATATCCCGCAGCTCCGCCTCGGCTCCAAGCTCTTCCAGGCGCCTCTGTACGGCACCGGCCACCAGGGCTGTCACATGGGTGCCGGAGAAGTATAAAATTCCTATTTTCACAACAAGTCCCCCCTTATCTTTCGTGCGGCATCAGCCTCCGCACCGGTCTGAAATAAGTTTTCGGCGAATAATCGTAGAGATCGGAAACCCGGGTCATATAGATGCAGGCGTACCGTTCCACCTGATCGGCGAAGCGGCTTTCGTCGCTGCCCGCTCTGAGCACTTCCCCCCAGTAGGGATTGAAGAAAGTCCGGTGGGTATTGAGCAGATCGGAGATGCGGGTATTCAGGGAGTCGGTCTCGCTGAAGAGCTCATCCAGACGGCTCTTATCGGTCTTTTTCCCCTCGTGGTAGAGCAGGTCGATCCGATTGATTTCCCGCTCCAGGTCATTCTTCTTTTCCATGAGATCGTCGATTTCACGCTGCAGCTCCTCCGCTTTCTTCAGGCTGGCCGTCTCCTCTTCCAGATCCTCCAGCACAAGGGCGGTACGCCATCCGCAGGTTTTCTTGATGGAAACCACGTCTCCGTAGATATGATCTCCCAGGTAGAGAATCTCCGGGCCCTGCACGCCCAGGTCCTGCTGCAGCTTTCCGAACCATCCCCCCTGGTAAATGCCCTCGGCCAGGGAGCCGTTGTAGTTCTCCATGCGCCCCTCTTCGTCGGTTATGCGCATGAAGCGGGATTCCCCCTGAAAAAAGCCGGGCTTGTCCGCCTGGGTAATGACCACGTCAAAGACGTCCTCCCACTTCCCATGCTGCTCCCAGAAGGGGTTCAGAGCGTAATCGAGGAGCTTCTTCGTATAGGCGTAGTCCGAATTGGTGATGATCATAAGCCTTTTGCCGTACCCCTTGTACCGTTCCAGCATGCGGGCCACCTTGGGTTCCTTCACCACATATTCGTCGAAACGGGAGATGACGATCTCCTTCAGGGAGCCGTCCTGGTGAACGTCGTTAACCGCCTTCTGGATGTCGTCGGCCATGGTGGTGAAATCGGGGAGAGGCACGCCCTCCTTCTTCAGCTGGACCAGCTGGGAAAACATGACCCCCTGGGAGATGGCGAAGGCCGTGTCCAGGCTCTTGTACTGGGGGGAACTCAGATCCACCGCCAGCTCGCCGTACTGCTCCGACTGCTCCCGGAACCCGATCTGATCCAGCCCGTTAAAGGAGATCTTCACCTTGCCGAACCGGCTCAGCTTGAGGATATTCCCGTTTCTTTTATCGATGACCAGACCGCCGATGGACCTCTGAAAGTCAAACTTCAGATCGGTCACCCTGCCGGGATAGCCATAGGCACGGCTCATCCGGGCCAGGGCCAGGCGGTGGGTCAGCGCTTCGAAGCGTTCCGTCCGGTACCGGACAAGGGTATAATCCATATCAAAGCCAATGACTTTGATTCTTTTCATATTTAATAAACGGTTGACGTATAGAGACATAATTTCTTCTACTCCGGGTAGTGTTTGATTAAACCATTATACCCTATTCCGGGGAATAATCTACCGGTCCGGAGCGGGGCCCCTCATAGGGACAGGGAAATGACCTTATGCACGATCTGGCTAAGTTCATAGCTCAGATAGGGTTTGCTGATAAATCCCTTCAGCCCCTGTTGTTTCATCTCCTCTATCACCTCTCCCCCGGTAAGGCCCGTGGAAAGGATCACCTTCACCTTCGGATCGATGCGTATCAACTCGTCAAAACAGTCCTTACCATCCATGATGGGCATGATCATATCAAGAAGAATCAAATCGAAATCGTTTTTATAAGCCCGATAGAGATTCACCGCATCCCGTCCGTTTTCCACCAGGGTGACATGATATCCCAGCTCCTCCAGGATATTCTTGGCGGTCATTCTCATGATGAACTCGTCGTCCACCACCATGATGCGTCCGCCCCCGTGGATCAGGTCGGAGCTGTGGCTGGGGAAATCGGCGGACTTGGTCTGCTCCAGGGGAAGCTTGATGCGGAAGCGGGCTCCCTGACCGACAATGCTTCTCACCTCGATAGTCCCGTGATGCTGCTTGACGATGCCGTAGACCGCCGCCAGGCCCAGTCCGGTTCCCTTGATCTTGTCCTTGGTGGTAAAAA
>JAFGPQ010000241.1 GCA_016936115.1 Spirochaetales bacterium
GGGGAACGGGAGAGGTAAAGGGGGCCGGTGAAATCCCGCAGGGTGCGCGGGTGAACCGACGTATCGGAAACAACCAGGATATCCTCTGGACTGCAGAAATCCAGATGCCGGGTATTCCAATACTGGGGATCGGTCACGATGAGAAAATCCGGCTTCACCCCGTGCTTGACCAGGTTGGCGCAGGAGGTATCCACGGCGATGACAAGAGCCCTTTCGGCGAGCTCCTTCATATGGGGGAGATGATCCTCCAGGGTGGGTCCAGCCGCAACCAGCAGGGCGGGTATGCGGGAGAAGCGGTTCTTCAAGCGGGAAAGGGCCTGCCCCCGTTCCAGAAGGGGCAGGTTGGCCGCCAGATTCCGAACCCACAGTCGACCGAAGCGGGTGACCGTATTCATATTGATCTCCCGCCGGTCCAGCCAGCGGTTGACCACATCCTTCACTCCCCGGTAAAACTCCTCGTAGCGGGGTACCAGAGTGGCGTGGGGGATGATATCGAAACGGGTTACCTGAAGTTCCCGCAGCAGGGGAGTCAGATTCTCCGGGTTGGGGTCGGTAAAGAATAAAATCCGGTCCGACCCTTCCAGGACGGAAAGATCCCGGACACGGGACACTTCCTGAAGAAGGGCGATCTCCTTTTCCACTACAATAAGGGGGATGTCCCGGGTCGCCTTCAGGTAGGCTTCGACCTGATAGCCCATGCCGAATCCCAGAAAAAGGGCGGCCCGGGCGGTTCTGTCCCTCTTCGAGACGATCCTTTCCGCTTCTTTTTGGGGATCATGGCGGGAACAGAGGGAAATTCCTTCGTACCGCCCGGCCGGCAGTCCGTTGCGGGAGGGAAAGCTTTCGAAGCCCCGGCTTCCTTCAATCATTCAAACTCCAGGAAGATTATCTGGTTTTCCTGAAGGGGCATGCCCGCCCGGGGGAACTGGAATATGACCCGGCCCTCTCCCTTCATGGTAACTCCTGCCCGTCCGTCGGCGAAGAATCTCAGGGCTTCCCTTTTGCTCATGCCCGTGAAATCGGGGATGATGTCAGAGGGCTCCGGGGAGCGGGGCTGGGTAAGAGTAACCCGTCCGTCCGTTTCGTATACTTCGTTTCCGATGAGGGGAATATGGTAGTAGGGCGCCAGATCCCGGGCGATCTCCTTGACCAGGGGGGATCCGATGGTGCCCCCGTAATAGATGTCTCCCCGGGGATTTTTCAGGACGATATAGACGATGAGCTGGGGATCTTCCGTGGGAAAGAGGGCCAGCACGGAAGCGGTGAACCGGTCCGGATAGTATTTACCCGTCTCCAGGTTGGTTATCTGGGCTGTACCGGACTTCGCAGAGATGGGAAAGTCGTCTATCCGGGCCCGGCGGGTTGTTCCCACCGGGGAATCCACAATCCCCCTCATCATTTCCAGCATGGTTTTCGCCGTTTCCGGCGAGAGAACTTCCCGCACCACTTCCCGGTCATACTCCTTGATAAGCTCCCCCTCGGGGGATTCAATCTTCTTGATAATATGGGGCTTGAGCAGTACCCCCCCGTTGGCGAATACGGTGGCGGCGGTCACCATCTGAAGGGCCGAAACACCCACCTCCTGGCCGATGGATATGGTCGGTTTGGATCGCAGGGACCACTGTTCCGGCTCCTTGAGAAGGCCGTTCGATTCCCCTGGAAGGGGCAGGCCAGTGGATTTCCCGAAACCAAAGCTGCGCAGCATGGCGTAGTATTCCTTCGTTTCCACCGTCTCCGAGGCGTAGGCGGTTCCCACGTTGCTCGAGTGATTCAATACTCCCTGCAGGTCCAGCACGCCGTAATTCCCCAAATCCGTGATGGGGGCGATATCGTATTTCTGGAAATAATCCGGATTAAATCCCCCTGTGGTATCATAGGAGACGTCCGGGGTGATTCCCCCCAGTTCCAGAAAGGAGGAGAGAGAGAAAATCTTGAAGACAGAACCCGGTTCGTAGGCCATCTGGGCCAACTGGTTTTTTCTTTGGGCGGCGCTGTAATCCTGGAAATGGTTGGGGTCGAACTGGGGCAGGGAGAGATAGGCGGCGATATCACCGGTCTTCGCTTCCATAACGATGGCCATCATGTTATCGGGCTGATACTCTTCGTAGGCCCTCTTAAGGATAGTCTCGACCCGGTTCTGCACGTTAATGTCCACGGTCAGATAGACCCTGTTTCCATAGGTGGGGGAGTCCTCCCCTATGAGAGTGGGGGAAAGGATATCGTTCAGGGTATACTCTATGCCGTCCAGGCCCACATTGTCGGTCCCCACGTAACCAACCACATGGGAGGCCAGGCTTTTCTGGGGATAGTGTCTTCCCGGTTCCGGTTCCAGGCGGATCCCCTTCAGTCTTCCCCCTTGCATAAGGGCTTCCAGATCCTTGGATTCCGCCGGGGAGACCTGCCTCTTGATCCAGACGAAATTGCTCCCCCTTTCATTGGTCAGCAGCGCCCTGAGGGAGTCTTCTTCCAGCCCCAGTACCCGGGCCAGAAGTTCCGCCGATCCCTGAGGGTCGGTCAGATCGGGCCGCCACAGGGATACGGAATAGAGCTGGGTCTGAACCGCCAGGAGATTCCCGTTTTTATCAAGAATCGGTCCCCGGGCCGCTTCGGGAAGCACCAGGTCCGGTCCTACTGGCGAAGGGGAGGGCTTGAGCATGAGAAGGGCGTAACGGGACAGAATAATCAGGGCGAAACAGGAGATCGCAATGAAAAATATGCGGAATCTTTTATCCCTCACCTCAGCGTTGATCAACGGTACTCCCTTTTTTACCCAGAACTTTCCCCAGTATAACATCTTTTCGAATAAAACCCCACTCCCGGGAGTCGGCGGAATGGAAAGAATTCTCCCCTAACAATAGAAAGCTGTCCCGGGGAACCAGGGGCGTTTCCCTGAGCCGGGATTTCTGGTCCGGCTGAAGGAACCAGCGCCTGCCGTTCAGAACGAGATAGTTCCCCTCTATTCTTATCCGGTCCCCACCGGTCAGGACGCAGCTCTTCACGGCGAGTTCCCCCCGGGGATCGGTAAAAACCACCAGATCCCCCGGGCGGATATTATCGGTTCTGAGAACGATAATCTTCTGTCCCTCCTTCAGGACCGGTTCCATGGAAACGTCCTTAACTTGAAACAGGGAGAGGAGGGGGATGAACAGAATGAGAAGGGAACTCATGGAAACTAATCTTAATACAGGGGCCTTTTTTTGTCGATATATTCCATGATGGTAGTATCGCGGGACAGACAGAATATCGGGAAGCGGGGGAGAACTGTCTCCCTTGAATGGAAGGGGGCCCCGTCTGTCCCCCTCATGGGGACACTGCTTTTTTTCCTCCTCCTGGCCCTGGGTTTTCCCGGGGGAACTCTCTCCTCATCGGGAGTCGAGCGAAGACCCGTGGCGGGTGAAGTAAGAAAGGCTTCCGCCCCGTCTCCCCTGGTCTCGGAGGAAGGGGGAAGCTCTGCTCCTGTTCAGCCCATATTGCCCTTTCTGAATTACACCGTAGAGGAGGGGGACTCCCTTTCTCTTATCGCCTCCCGTTTTTCCCTGGAGGCGGATACCCTGATCAGCCTGAATCAGCTTTCCGATCCCCGGGAAATCTATCCGGGGAGACGGCTGTACATCCCTTCCCGTGACGGAGCCCGTAAGAGTCTCCCCGATGAGATGACCGAGGAGGAGCTGGCCCATCTGTTCTCATTAACCCGGGAAGATCTGATTCCCCTGGGCTCCCGGGACTATTTTCTGGCCGGCATTAAACCGGACCGGGAGAGTATGGACCGGTTCTGGGGGGATTTCTTTGCCTATCCCCTGAACGGGGTCGTCCTGGGTGAGTACGGCAAAAGCACGGACAATCTGACCGGCCTGCCCCTTGTCCGGGAGGGTATTGACCTACAGGCCTATACGGGACAGCCGGTCTTCGCGATTGGTGACGGGGTGATTACGAAAGAGGGATTTCACGGAACCTACGGCTGGTATATGATTGTCAACCACAAGGGGGGATATCAGTCCCTCTACGCCCATCTCCAGTCCTTTGAGGCGGAAGAGGGGGGCACCGTCCGCAGGGGTGACACCATCGCCCGGGCGGGGAACAGCGGTCATACGGCGGGAAATCTTCTCTTCTTCTCCCTGTTCAAAGAGGGTAAGACCGTCAATCCGAAGGATTATCTCTTTTAGGAGCCCGTCGGGGTTTGCAGAGGAAGCGAAAAAACATGGCTCGGCAATTATATCTTTCTTGTGGAATCCCTAATTTTCAGTTCTGCCGGGATGACAATATCCCCTAAGACTTCCTTCCCGTTCACTTTCGATATAATCATTTCAGCAGCGGATTCCGATAGTTCCTTTAACGGCTGGTGTATTGTTGTTAATGAGGGGACGGAAAAACTCGCATATTTTGTATTGTCATAGCCACAGATCGAAATATCTTCCGGTATGTAAATGTTATTATCATAAGCGGCTCTTATGCCGCCTAAAGCCATTTGATCGTTAGAAAACACAATCGCGGTGATATCCTTTCTTCTCCTTATCAGTGCGTTGAAAGCGGAATATCCGCTCTCAATTGACCAGTCCCCCCTGAAGACGAGCTTTTCATCAAAACTGATGTTCATGCTCTTCAATTCGTTTACATAGGTATTGCACCGGTCATTTGCATTGAGTTCCAACATATTTCCCGTGACAAAACCGATTTTCCGATGGCCCAGTTCGAAAAGATGCCGCATGAGAAGTTCCGTACCCTGGATATTGTCTGAATCTACAAATCTGGAATCCCTGTCTTCGCCTCTTCCATTAAGAAAAAGAAAGGGGAGGTTCGCTTTTTTTAATTTGCCGATTATCGGGTCATTTTTCAAAGGGGCGATTAGTATAAGGCCATCCACTTTTCTTTCGTTCAGAAAATTTACCGATTCCCCGTATTTTTCATCAGTTTTATTAGTCCCCAGGAACAAATGGTAACCCCTTCTGCTAAGCTGTTTTTCAAGGGCAATGGAAAGCTCAACGAAAAAAGGGTGAGAGAAAATATATTCCTCGTGGGGGAAGATAACTCCGATATTTCTGGTTTTTCCAGTATTGAGGGCTCTGGCAGTCGCATCCGGATAATACCCCAATTCTTTTATGGCTTTGAGTACTTTCTCGCGGGTTTCTTTCTTAACATTGGGGTGATCATTAATCACTCTTGAAACCGTCATGAAAGAGACATTTGCTAAGTTGGCGACATCTTGCTGTGATGGCATTCCATATCTCCTTTATTATAAGGGGGATGAAATCTATGTTAAGGCAAACATAGATTTGACTTATAAATTCAAATATGTCTTTATTTAATAATTATATAGATAATATGATACCATTACAATAAATAGAGTAGGAAAAAAGAGAAAAAATAAATTTGACAAATCTACAGTCATCGGTTAACATAATTAATGTTGGCGCAAACATGTTTGCGTAAACATTGAATAAAAAACTATTCCGTAAAGCAATAAAATATCAACAAAGGGAGTTTTACATGTCCAACAAAATCGTTTTAATCGGAGCTGGCAGCGCGATGTTCGGATTAGGTTCCGTAGGAAACATCTTCAAAAGTAAGGCGCTGCAAGGAAGTACGATCGTTCTTCATGATATAAACAGTACCGCACTTCAGAGTGTTGAAAACGTAGCGCGGCGATATATGAATGAGAAATCATTGAATTATGAACTGATCGCCACTACTTCAAGAGAAGATGCTCTGAGAGGTGCGGATTTCTGTATCCTCGCCATCGAGGTTGGCAACCGCTATGAGCTGTGGGAGCAGGATTGGCATATACCCCAGCAGAACGGGATCAGGCAGGTTTACGGGGAAAACGGGGGCGCCGGAGGATTGTTCCATTCACTCAGGATCATACCTCCCATATTGGATATCTGCGATGACATTGCGCGGATTTGTCCGGATGCGTGGATCTTTAACCTCAGCAATCCCATGACTAGGATCACGAGAGCCATAAATAGGAAGTATCCCGCTCTGAAAGCGGTCGGACTCTGCCATGAAGTTGTTTCCCTGATGGAACACCTGCCGAGAATCCTGGAGACTTCCTGGGACAACCTGTCTGTGAGAGCGGGAGGTCTCAACCATTTCAGCGTGCTTCTCGAAGCATATTATAAGGACACAGGAAAAAACGCGTATCCTGATATTCTTGAGAAAGCGTCAGCTTATTTCGAATCCCTTCCGGAAGGGTCTTATGAAAACCTCGGCGCGACCAAAGAGCTTCTCAATAAAAACAGATCCGAAGGGGGGCTCGCGCATTCCGAACAGAGAAGGGCGGATCGTATCGGGATCTGGCCTGAAAGGGAACTCTTTAGGGTGTTTCTTGAGAAATACGGTCTGTTCCCCATTACTACGGACAGCCATCTTGGCGAATATGTGGGCTGGGCCCATTCTGCAGTGGATCATGAGGGAATTCTGGATTTCTATAATTTCTACAGGAAGTGGTGTCTGGAACAGGTTCCCGAGTCCCGGATAAAGGGAACTCGGGAAATTGAATACTGGAGAGATATTCCCATCATCGAGGGGATCGTTACCAATTCGGGACATTCCGAAATGGCCGTGAATATGCTTAACAACGGGTTCATTGCCAATCTGCCGTCCAACGCTGTCGTCGAAGTGCCCGCGACGGTAGATGCACAGGGCATCCATGGTATCAACCCCGGGGTTATACCAACAGGATTTGCCGGGTTACTCAGCAATCAGGTCTTCGTTACGGAGTTGACTGTGGAGGCTATTCTGCATAAATCCAGAGATCTGGCTCTTCAGACTCTTCTTCTCGATCCTGTAATCGATAATGTGTCAGCGGCGGAGAAAACACTCGATACGATCATATCCCTTCAGTCCGATTATCTCGGTTACCTCAGATAGAGTGAGAAATATGGAAAGCCATTGGATAATAAGCGACAGCGCTTCATCATATTCAACATCCGATTTCTTCATATCGGGTAAGAGTCTCGGGCTCTGTGAAAACGCCTACTGCAGGAAAAGAACTCTGAGCGGCGGCCGTCAGACAGGTGTGGAGATAATAGATTTATCGAACGGCGTAATCAGTCTGAGCGTGTGTGTGACAAGGGGTATGTCCATAATTGACGGTGCCTGTGGGCCCCATTATTTAGGGTGGATATCGCCGGTGAAGGAGATTGTGCATCCCCAATATATCAATCCCTATGATCTCGGCGGCCGCGGGAGCCACTATGGTTTCAATGAAATGTTAAATCGTTGTGGAGTCGAATGGTCCGGAGCTATGGGCGAAGACAGGGTCATCGATAATAAAGGCCAGTATAATTCGGTTTTCCTGCCTCTTCATGGGAAGATAGGTTTGACCCCCGCATCCCGCGTCGTCCTCAGTGTCAGCGATGAAGACTTGATTCTTGAGGGGGATGTCCCCGAGCAGAATGTGTTTGGAGTGAACTATATGCTGCGGACAAGTATCCGCCTTCGCCCCGGGGCCGCAGCCATAGAAATTGAGGATACGCTTTCAAATCTGGGCTCTTCGGAGGGTGAATATGAAATGTTGTACCATACGAATTTCGGCCCGCCGTTTCTTGAGAAGGGTTCCAGGTATTACGGGAGTTTTTCGAGGATGGTTCCGAGGGATGAATTCGGTTCGACAGATATGAATGAAGCAACCCTGTTCGGGGCGCCTTCTCCCGGATTTATCGAGCAGGTGTACCTCTTCAGGCCCTTGGCAGACGAAAACGGCCTTGCCCATCAGATTCTGACGAATGAAGCGCATGACCTGGCCGTTCATGTTGCCTTTGATCCCCTAACGCTTCCCTACACTATTTTGTGGAAGAGAACCGCATCAGAAGAGGAAGGGTATGTCGTCGGATTGAATCCCTGTTCCGATCTACCCAACAACAGAGCCTTTGAAAGAGAGCAGGGGAGGGTTTCTGGAATTGCTCCCTTTTGCGACGTTAAGTTCAGACATACCATCAGTATTGTTGAGGGACAAGGCAACGTGATTGATCTTGTCGACAGGATTCGGAAAATCTCCGATCAATGCATGGTTGGAGATGCCGGTGATTTCGGGTTTCTTACGACGTAGGAGCTAATTCTCCCGGAGCCTATAGAAGAGAGGAGGTATATAAGTCGAAGGGTTTTCGGAGAACGTGAATATTTTTTACAAAAAATAATAAGGAGTATTAAATGAAAAGAATACTATTGGCGGTTGCACTCGTTTTGGCGGTTTGCTCATTTGGTTTTGCTAATGGATCAGCGGAAGAGCCCTCTCAGGGAAACGGACTGATCAAGGCTGCATTCATACCTCAGGACATGGCTACGGAATCCCAGTCGTTTTCCGCTAAGATGTTCATGAAGTATGCGGTAGACTACGGTTTTGATATCACCGTACTCGACGGTAAGGGCGACCCCCAGGTTCAGGCCCAGCTTGTTACTACAGCCATTGCCCAGAAAGTAAGTGCCGTATTCATTAATCCGGCGGATATTAACGCTTTGATTCCTAGTCTCATGCAGGCAAAGCAGGCCGGAGTCATCGTAGGGATGTTCTCTTCCGATGTTCCCAAGGATAAGGAAAGTGTCAGAGACTTTTTTGTCGGAGTCAATGACAATATGGCCGGGGAAGCGGCAGGAGCTGCCTTTATCAAGCATTTCCCCGAAGGGGCGAAGATCATAGAAATCGGTGGGCAGGCCGGGCATGACGCACAGAATAAGAGACATGACGGCTTTAATAAAGCTATCGATGGTACGAATATCGATGTCATTGACTACAAGGCATGCCAGCATTGGGCTACTGCCGATGCTATGGCTATCATGGAGGACATGATAGTAAAGCATGGCGATGAAATCGATGGAATCTTCTGTCACTGGGATAACGGAGCCACTGGAATCATTGAAGCTATGAAAGCCGCCGGTATGAAGGGCAAATATATTGTCGCGGTTGACGGGAACAGAGCTGGTTTTGATCAGGTCCGGAACGGGGCCCAGGGCGCCACGATTATGCAGAACTTTGAAAACATGTCCCGCAAGTCCCTTGAGTTGGCCAAAGCCATGTTGGATGGGAAGACTGTTGTCCCGGTTAATTTTATTCCGCTGGACATAGTAACGCTAGGAGCCTGTCGGGTTTAAGACCGTAGGAATTTACACGCCGAGCCTATTTTTTTATAATATATCTATGGCTGCTAA
>JAFGPQ010000028.1 GCA_016936115.1 Spirochaetales bacterium
AAGAGGATGAGAAAGTTCACCACGAAGAGGGTCATGAACACGTTCATGATCATGGTCCCGTTGAAGTAACCCAGTTCGGAGGTGGCCAGATAGCCCTTCCAGACAATGGGATTGTCCGGGAAGAAGGCCATCAGCTTATCCCCGATCGGACCGAGCAGGGTTCCGGGAAGGAAGGAGACCACCATGATGTAGCCGATGAGCAGATAGACGGGAATGAGAAACCAGACATTGATCTCACCCACCCGGCGGTGCTCGTCCTTGAGCTGTCCCAGGAAGATCGAGAAGATCAGCCGGAACAGGTACAGGAACGCCACCAGACCGGCGAAGGAGGCGATGACCCCCTGGAAGTAGAGCCCGTTGCCCACGGTGACGTTGTAGAGAATCCATTTCGCCGTAAAGCCGACAAGGGGAGGGATGCCGGAGAGTGTGATGATGGCGATGAGAACGGCCAGGAAGCTCAGGGGCATCCTTCTGATAAGCCCGCCCATTTTGTACATCATGGGGGTGCCCAGCTTCAGGGAGATTCCCCCTATGATCAGGAAGAGAATACCCTTGTAGAGGAAGTGGGTGATGGACAGGGACAGGGCGATAAGCCAGCCCATGTGGCTCATGGTGGAGAGGCCGAAGACGATATACCCCAGCTGGCCGATACTGGACCAGGCCAGGAGCCTTTTCGCGCTTTCCTGAAAGGCGGCGTTCACATTGCCGATAAGGGAGCTGAGTATACCCAGCCAGCCCAGGGCCAGCAGAATCCAGTGGCTGTAGCCGGCGCTCAGATCCATACCCAGGAGAACGTAGATGATACCCAGGACACCCGCCTTAAGCAGGATGGCCGAGGCCATGAAGTGGATATCCGCCACCGCTTCCCCGTGGGCGCCGGGGAGCCAGATATGGAATCCCATGGTGGCCGTTTTCGTCATGAACCCGATGAGCATGAGGGAGTAGGCGACGGCGGGGAAGACGGTGATGTGGGTAATCGCGTCCATTCCGAGGGAGCCGCTGGAAAGGTAGGCCATGGCGAATCCCATGAGCATGGCGAAGGAGCCCCCGATGCTGAACATGAGGTAGCTGTAGCCGTGGGGCATGGATTTCTTGCCCCGGATCAGCAGGAAGTAGGAGCCGATGGCCATGAATTCCCAGGCGTAGAAGAACTGGATCATGGTCTGGGCCGAAAGGAGCATGAAGAGTCCGAAGAACATGGACATGGTGGAGGCGTGGAATCCCGCACGCCGGCCCTTGTAGTAGTAGCCGGACAGGGTGGTCAGGAAAGCGCCGCCTATGAAAACGCCCGCGAAGATGACTTTGAAGAGATCACCCAGATAACTCTGGTAGTTCAGATAGCCGTAGGCGCCTATAAGGATCAGGGCCAGGGTGGTTTTGATCCGCGAATCAAACCTGTCCAGAATCAGGAAGGCGAAGACCGCCGCCAGGGGCAGCCAGGGAATGCCGTAGCCGGTTCCCATAAAATATCCCAGCACGATCAGAACCAGTCCGAAAAGCAGGGAGGGCAGGGCCGATAGGGCGGAGCTGTCGAAGGGAACTTCCTTGTCATAATCCAGTTTCAGGGCGTAGCCCAGCCAGCGGAAGAGGTAGATCGCTTCCAGAAAGGAGCCCACCAGAATGACGGCGATATAGCCGAATCCGCCGATTCCCGCCAGAGCCATGATCAGTTCCCACTTCGCGAAGAAGGAGGGGAAGGGGGGAAAGGCGGTCAGGGCGAAGATCCCCATAATCATGGCCAGCAGGGCCGCCGGGTTTCTTCGTATGAGGGACCACTCCTTTATATTCTCTTTCCCCACGATTCCGGCCAGCCAGAAGAGTCCCGCCTTGGCCAGGGCGTGGGTAATGAGCAGACCGAAGAGGATCGTTTCGGCATGGGCGGCTCCGGTCTTCGAAAGGAGTCCGTAGGCCATGACCAGAAGGCCGATCTGGCTGATGGATGAGTAACCCAGAAGTCTTTGGGATTTCTCCTGCTTCAGGGCCAGGATGTTCATTCCCACAAAGGTGAGTCCGCCTATGACGATGGTTGCGCCCAGAAAGCGGCCCGCCGTAATGGCCATGACCTTGGTGAAGGCGTAGAACATGGCGCTGGCCGTACCGGCGGCCACCATGGCGGCCACGGGAGGCAGGGACGCTTCATACACATCCAGTCCCCATCCGTTAACGGGAAAGGGTTTCAGTTCCATCACTATTCCGATGAATACCAGAAAAATACCGGCGAATCCTGCCGTGGCCAGGGCGGGGGACATGGCCGCGGCGATCACATCCAGGTTCAGAGAGCCCGTGCTGTAGTAGACGAAGATGATGCCTATGAGCATGAAGCCGCTGGCCAGGGCGCCGGCTATGACGAATTTGAAACCGGCGCTCAGCTGTTTCACATCACTTCGGAGGGGAATCAGACCGGCCGAGGCGATGCTGACGATTTCGATGAAGACGAAGAGGTTGAACAGATCCCGGGTCATGATCACCCCGTTCAGGCCCATGACGAAGACCATGAGCAGCATGAGCATGTACACCGAGGTATCCCTTACCTCTTTTCTGAGAAAAATCAGACTCAGAAGGGCGGTCAGGTTTACCAGAAGCAGGAGTACCGACTCCGCTCTGCCCAGATACAGATTGATGGACAGGGGCGGTTTGAAGCCCGCTGTAAAGATCTGGACCCCTTCGGTTCCCCCCGAAAGGATTCCGTAAGCCCATGCCGCAGAAATCAGAGTCATGCCGGCAAGGGCCAGGAAGGTCAGTCCGAACCGTACCCCGTCGGAGGCCTTTCGGAACAATCCGAGGAGAAAGGCGGCTCCCAGGGCGATAACTATGAGAAAAATCGGATTTACCATTTCAACTCCTCGAATTTATCAATGTCCAGGGTTCCCTTTTTCAGGTACATGTTCACCGCGTAGGTGAGCATGAAGGCGGTGATTCCCAGACCGATGACGATGGCGGTCAGAACCAGAGCCTGGGGAACGGGATCCACATAGGTTTTACCCAGGTCGGACAGCTTTTCCACGATGGGGGCGGTTCCCCCGTTGATGTAGCCGATGCTGAGCATGACGATGTGAATCCCCACGTCGAAGAGGGAGAATCCCACGATCATACGGATAATATCCTTATTAGACAGAAGGCCCCAGAGACCGATGAGGATCAGAAGAGACCCGGTTATTATAGCCATAGTTCCTATCATACCTCTTCCTCCTTAGAATCCCCCTTGAAAGAGATGACCACGGAGCTGAGCTCCGAGCCGACCTTAAGTCCCACCACGGAGTAAATGGCCGGTATGAGCCCGGCACTGAGAAGGGATCCGTACTCTCCCAGGGGAAGAATGCGGTTATCCAGAAAGCCGTTGACCGCCAGGATGGCGCCGGCGGCTCCCAGAAGGACATAGGTGAGTCCCGAAAGGGATTCGATCACGGTCAGAGCCGTATGGCCCGCCTTTTTGTTCGGGTCGGACAGTACGGAGAGCACCACCGCCGAAGCGATAATGGCTCCTCCCTGAAAGCCTCCTCCCGGGGTCAGATGGCCGTTAATGAAAACGTAGACACCAAACAGCAGGATCAGGGGAAAGAGCAGGGCCGTTCCTGTTTTGAGGAGTTCGCTCCCTTCCCGCCTCTGTTCGTTTTCGTTTCTGTTCAGATGGAGCAGGAGTCCCACAACCGCTGCGGCGGCGAAGAGGATCGTTACCTCCCCCAGGGTATCCAGCCCCCGGTAGGTGACCACCACGGAGGTGACCACGTTGGCCGCCCCCAGCTCTTCCGGTCCCTGTTCCACGTAGTGGGAGGATACATCGGCAAGTTCGGTCTTACTGCTGTAATTTCCCACGAAATCCCAGAGCATGAAGCCCAGGGCGACAATCATTAGAAGGATAAAGCCTTTCTTAACCATTTTTCTGCCCCCTTTTCACTTTTCTCAGGGCGAAGAAGAAGATAAAGGTGGTAAGACCGCTTCCTATGGCCGCTTCGGTCATGGCCACGTCGGGAGCGGCCATCATCACGAACAGGATCGAGGCGAAAAGTCCGGTCGCTCCGGCGGCCAGAACCGCCATGGTTCTGTCCTTCGTCATGACCGCGTAGAGGGCCATGGCCACGGTGAAAACCGCAATTATGAGAAAGATGATGTTCATGGGGTTCCCTCCTTGTCCTTGTCTTCTTCGGTCAGGGCGTCGCCCACGGTTTTGTCGGTCATTTCCTGGCCGCTGTAGTGGGCTCCCCGGGCTACCACATGGGAGGATATGGGGTTAGTCAGGACGATGAAGAGGATGAGAATGACCAGTTTTCCGGTCCATTCCGGATGGATCAGGCAGAGGCCTATGGACAAAATGATAGTGCCCAGGGTGGTGGCTTTGGTCCCCGTCTGGATTCTGTTGTACAGGTCGGGCATGCGAATAAGCCCCAGGGCGCTGAGGAAAAAGATAATCGATCCGATAAGTGCCAGTACGGCGCCGGTCATTTCCATTACAGCCCCCTTTCGTGGTAACGGGCCACGACAAGAACGCCTATGAAGCTTAAGAGCCCGTATACAAGGGCTACGTCCACATAGATGAACCGTTCCAGCATATGGGCCAGAAGAACGATGACAGAGATGGCGATGATGCCCGCCGTATCAAAGGCGACAACCCTGTCCAGAACCGATGGTCCCAAAATAAAGCGGATGAGGATAACCCCGATGCTCAGCAGAGAGATAAGGACCGCAACCATTAGAATCTGATCAGCCAAAGACCACCTCCAGTTGTTTCTCGAATTTGGCGACGATTGCCTTCGTCGCCCCTTCCACATCGGTGGAGGACGCGTCTATCCAGTGAATGAAGAGGCTGTCCCCCTTGATGTCCGTGGTAAGTGTCCCCGGTGTGAGGGTTATCGAATTCGCCAGTGCCAGACGGCCCAGGGGAGTCTTGAGCTTCGTCTTGACCTCCACAATCGCCGGATTGATTCTCACCTTGGGGGATATTACCCGCAGCATCACGTCGATGTTGGATTTAATCAGCTCCCCGACGAATACGACGAGCCATGCTATGAAAGCAATGAAAGCGCGGGGTGAAAATTTCACATCTCCGAAAACGGCATCCTTAACATGGAATGCGGCGGCTATGGCCACTACCACGATGCCGGAGATGAGTACCCCCGTTTCCAGGCGGCCGTTCAGCCCGAACCAGAAAAGCAGGCCCAGTACAACCGAAATCAGGGCGGTTTTCATCTTCACAGATTTCCTCCTCTTCTCATAAAAATAAACTTCGTAAATATTTTTTTTTGTTTCACCCTATGGATAGTCCTTTAATAGTAATTCACAAATTTGAATTTTGAAAGGAATATTTTGAAAATTTAATAGTGACGATATTTAATATATAGATACCTATATTTATATTCGAGTATAGGAATTACCTTCTCAGCTGCCGATTGGCCGGGCAACATATTCAGACATAATCTCTTTCATAAAACATTGGAAATTGTGGGGCGTGAGGAACTATAATTAACAGGGTAAAGGGGAATAACTCTCTTTGTTCCCGGCGGAATAGATAAAAAAATATATCAAAACAGCAAAATTATATTGACTACTCTATATATATTTTTTAATATGTAATGGTACGGAGGAAACATGTCAGATACGAAAACAATCGATGCCATCAATATTCGCTATTCCGAATTAGCCGAAGAGAGCTGTTGCCTCTCCTGCGGAGGCGCTATAGATAAATCCAATGCGGCGGCCGGTGAAATCTGCGCAGACCTGGGAAGCGGTCGGGGGCAGGATGTTCTGCGCCTGGCCCAGGAAGTGGGGGACCAGGGTTTCGTCTACGGCCTGGATATCTCCGAAGGGATGCTGGCCAAGGCCCGGAAGAACGCTCAGAAGTTCGATGTAACGAACGTGGAATTCCGCAAAACCACCCTGGAACAGCTCCCCCTGGATGATCGGAGCCTGAATCTGGTTATCTCCAACTGCACCATAAACCATGCCGATGACAAGCAGCAGGTCTGGAAGGAGATCTTCCGGGTCCTCAAAGAGGGGGGCCGCTTCGTTGTCAGCGATATCTACTCCACGGCCCCCGTGCCCGATGAGTACCGGAATGACCCGACCGCCGTGGCGGAGTGCTGGGCCGGTTCGGTGACCCGTGAGGAGTACCTGGAGCAGTTGAGCAACGCCGGCTTTCGGGATGTGACCATTCTGGAAGAGAGCAAGCCCTATCCCAAGGGTGCCATCGAAGTCTCCAGCTGGACGATTCTGGGCATACGCCCTGAAGCATAGGCTGTAGAATAATATAAAGGAGGTTTTATATGACGTCTTTAACACGGAAGGAGAGCAATGCTCCCAAGGCTGTAGCCCAGTGCTGCGCTAAAAATTCCAAGGCTGTGGCTGGCTGCCACGACTGATTCCCGGGAGCCCGGGATCTTCCCGGGCTCCTTTCTTTTGAGGTTAATAGTAAATGCAATTTTCTAAATATACGATATTTTCAAAAATCCACAACTCGGACAATTACTTTATGGTGAATCCCCTGAGCGGGGAAGCGGACATTCTGGATCCGCAGACCGCCGAGGGTATCCGCAAGGGACAGTACGACAATCCCGAAGAAATGAAGGAAAAGGGGTACCTGGTAGATCCGGAGGAAGAGAAAAAGCTCTATATGTCCCGCTATCTGGACTTTATCGACAACCGCGACAGCGATGAGATACAGATCTTCTTCGTTCCCAGCTACCAGTGCAACTTCAACTGCACCTACTGCTATCAGTCCGGCTACGATCCTCTCAAGCAGGATCTGGCCCCCCAGGTTCTGGATGCCTTCTTCGCTTATGTGGACAGGGAATTCGCCGGCAGGGATAAGTACATCACCCTTTTCGGGGGAGAGCCCCTGCTGCCCGATCAGAACACGCGCCGGAATGTGGAGATGCTGCTCAAGGGCGCCAAAGAGCGGAATCTCTCCGTGGCCATCGTGACAAACGGCTACAGCCTTGAGAGTTACGTGCCCCTTTTGAAGGACGCCTTCATTCGGGAAGTGCAGGTGACCCTGGACGGCGTGGGAGAGGCCCACGACAAGCGGCGTCCCCTCCTGGGCGGGCAGAGCAGTTTCGACAAAATCGTTCAGGGCGTGGACGCGGCCCTTGAGGCGAATCTTCCCATCAACCTGAGAATGGTGGTGGACAAGGAAAACATTCAGGAGCTTCCCAAACTGGCCCGCTTTGCGATCGACCGGGGATGGACCGCGTCCCCCCTGTTCAAGACCCAGCTGGGACGGAATTACGAGCTGCACTATTGCCAGAGCAATCAGAACCGGCTCTACAACCGGATAGACATGTACGAAGACATCTACAATCTGCTGGAACAGAATCCCCATATTCTGGAGTTCCACCGGCCCGCTTTCTCCCTGAGCCGCTTTCTGTGGGAAAACGGAGATCTGCCCGATCCCCTCTTCGATTCCTGTCCGGGAACCAAGACGGAGTGGGCCTTCGACTACACGGGACGCATCTACTCCTGCACCGCCACGGTGGGCAAGGAGGAGGAGCAGCTGGGGACCTTCTATCCCGAGGTTACCCTGAAGCAGGATATCATAGACGAATGGCAGGAGAGGGATGTCACCACCATAGAGAAATGTAAGGGATGCAACCTGCAGCTGGCCTGCGGAGGGGGATGCGGCTCGGTGGCCAAGAATCAGAACGGCAGCGTATGCAGTCCCGACTGCCGCCCGGTGAAGCAGCTCATGGAGTTGGGAATGTCGGCCTATTTCGAAAAGGGCTGGCTTGATAATACAGAAGGAGTTTAAAAAATGGCAGGAAAAATCAAGGAAATTCAACAGGATCAGTACCAGCAGGAAGTGCTGGATAAAAAATTAGCCGTACTGGATTTTTACAGTACCGAGTGTCCCCCCTGTGAGGCGCTTGCCGCAAAATATGAGGATCTGAGCTATCTCTATGGTGACGACATAGCTTTCACCAAGATCTTTCGTCAGGGTAATAAGGAGCTCGCGGCAAAACTGGACGTGAGCGGATCCCCCACGGTGCTGTTTTACAAAGACGGCGAGGTTGTGGGCGACAAGCTTTCCGGCGGTATCCTCCGGTCGGACCTGATGAGGAATCTGGATGCCCTGCTCTCCGAAGAGAAGGTAAAAGAGATTCACGGTAAGATCACCCCGAAAGAAACCGAAGCGGATGTGGTCATCCTCGGCGGCGGTCCCGCCGGTCTCACTGCCGGTGTCTATCTGGCCCAGGCCCATGTGAAGACCATCCTTGTGGATACGGCCCTTCCCGGCGGTTATGTGGCCACCACCCATCAGGTTTCCAACTACCCCGGTTTTATCGAACCCCAGCCCGGCTACATGCTCTCCCATTATATGAGCGAGCAGGCCAAGGCCAACGGGGTGGATTTCCGGGCTGCTGTAGAAGTAAACAAGGTGGATCTGGACAAGAAGACCGTTACCATTGACGGCGTGGAGACCATCAAGGCCAAGAAAGTGGTCATTGCCACCGGTTCCCGTCCCCGTCCCCTGGGCGTTGCAGGGGAACAGGAGTACCGGGGAAACGGTATCTCCTACTGCGCTACCTGTGACGCCAAATACTTCCAGGATAAGGAAGTGGTAGTGGTCGGAGGGGGTAACTCCGCCATCGAGGAGGCCCTGTTTATCTCCAAGTTCGCCAGCAAGATCACCATTGTGCATCAGTTCGACGAGCTGCAGGCCAACAAGGTGGCCCAGGCCAAGGCCAAGGCCGATCCCAAGATCGAGTTCAAGCTCTCCCATGAGCCCCGGGAATTCAAGAAATACGGCAATATGGACATGGGCGTAGTGGTCGAGGACCTGAAGAGCGGCGAGAAGAGCGAGATCCGGACCAACGGTATCTTCGTTTTCGTCGGCTTCATTCCCAACCTGGGAAGCTTCGAGCAGAAGATGAATCTGGACCAGTGGGGTTACCTGGATACGGACGCCAATATGCAGACCAGCATCAAGGATGTCTACGCCGTGGGCGATATCCGCACCAAGGCTTATCGGCAGATTACCACCGCCGTGGCCGACGGGACCATCGCCGCCATCACAATCAGCAAGGATTTCGCGTAAACCGGAATCGGTCGGATCTTTCGGGCTTTCCGGAGCAAGGAGTTTTATATGAATTGTGTCAGCTGTAATTTAAAATCCTGCCGGACCGCCCAGAGCTGCGGCATGGAGAGTTTCGACCGCCATGAACTGAGAGACCGCTATCACGAGCCGGAAACTCAGAGAATGCTTCAGTCCGCCGCCAAACTGGTGGACGGGGGCCGGGCGGGGGAACTCTCCCGTCTGGAAGAGCTTATGGAGCTCATTCCCGCCATGGGCTATGAGAAGCCCTCCCTGGCCTATTGCTACGGCATGGAAAAGCAGGCTCAGACCATGGTGAAGCACTTCCGTTCCCGGGGAATCCCCCTTATGGGGGTCTCCTGTACGGCAGGGGCCCACCGGCAGGACGAGCTTAACAAAGCCAGCAATCTCCCCGGCGTCAGCTGCAATCCCCTGAGCCAGGCGACGCAGCTGAATGAGCAGGGGGCGGATCTGGCCATTCTCTTCGGCCTGTGCATGGGCCATGATATTCTCTTTACCCGGGAATTCAAGGGGGATGTGACCACCTTTGTTGTGAAGGATCGGGTTCACGGACACTGCCCTCTCAAGGCCCTGGAAGGCCTCTAGAACCTCCGGTTGGCCTGACCTGCCTCTCCCCCCGTATTATTCGTGTATCCTCTTATTCAGAAACATTTTGTCAAAGGTGCCGGGATCGGAGTAATCCGGGGGGAGGCATAAATATTAAAAAACGTCCCTAATCTTTCCATTTAGTCTTTACAAAGTCCCCAAATAGCCGTATAAGACTTCTGGATAGCTTAAATTACTCAGCCTTAGCTTTAGTGAAATGAGACTACTACCCAAATCCTGCCCCGGTAAAGAGAGGGCAGGCGATATTATTTTAAGGGGTGTTCATTATGAGTACTGCTTTGGATAATGGCGATTCCGCTAAAACTCCTTTTTTTCCTTCAGACGTTCCGCAGCCCGGCGGTCTTTACGATCTCTCTCCCGACGAATACTTTATTTCTCAGGAACAGAACGAATCCATGGTGCGTTCCTATCCGCGCCGCTTCCCCATCGTGATAAAACACGCTTACGGGTCTCTCGTAGAGGATACCCGGGGCCAGGTGTTCCTGGATTGTCTTGCAGGAGCGGGGACCCTGCTTCTGGGGTATAACCATCCCGAGATAAATCAGGCTATCAAGGACCATCTGGATTCCGGTCTGCCCTATCAGACTCTGGATATCACTACCCCCGTCAAGGATCGGTTCATCAAACAGGTGAAGCGCTTCCTTCCCCCCGCCATGGGAGAAAACATGGTGGTGCAATTCTGCGGCCCCACCGGTGCCGACGCGGTGGAGGCGGCCATCAAACTGGCGAAGCAGACCACGGGGCGCAATACGATGATGGCATTCCGCGGCGCTTATCACGGCATGACCAACGGCACCATGGGCATGATGGGAAACCTGGGGACGAAGGCCCGCCGGACCGGTCTCATGTCGGATGTTCATTTCATGCCCTTTCCCTACGATCTGCGCTGTCCCTTCGGACTGGGCGGGGAAGAGGGAGCACGGGCGGGAATCCGCTTTCTGGAACGGATGCTCTGCGACGACGAGTCCGGCGTCATGAAACCGGCGGCGATCATCGTGGAACCGGTTCAGGGCGAGGGCGGCGTTATCCCGGCCCCCGCTTTCTGGCTGCGGGAACTGCGGCGCATCTGCGACGAACAGGACATCCTGCTTATTTTTGATGAGATTCA
>JAFGPQ010000242.1 GCA_016936115.1 Spirochaetales bacterium
GATAAGTTCGCTCTCCATGGAGTCCACCTGACCGGCGCTCTCCCTGAGAATCCGGCCGAGCTCTTCTTCCTCGGTTTTGAGTTTTTGAAAGGCCTCTTCCGATTGGACCAGGAGGGAAGTTTTTTTCTCCCGGGATTCGTAATATTTTTTCAGCTGAAGCAGTTTGAGATCCAGATCAAGGAGAAATATCTCCTCCTTCAATTCCCGGTAGACCATGGTCTTGTCGGTCTGCTTTTTCAGGGAATCGTAGCTGCGCTTCACCTCGTGAAGAATATTCTCGACCTGAAACATATTCTCTTCAGTCTTGGCCAGCTTCCTTTCCGCTTCGCTGCCCTTGATCTTGAACTTGGTAATTCCCGCGGCTTCTTCGAAGATATAGCGCCGCTCTTCCGGCTTGCTGGAGAGGATCTGATCGATCCTGCCCTGTTCCATGATGGAGTAGGCCGATTTCCCCACCCCCGTATCCAGGAAAAGCTCTCTTAACTCTTTGAGGCGGACCGGGGTATTGTTTATAAGGTATTCACTCTCCCCGGAACGGTAGAGCCGGCGTTTGATGGCTACTTCGGGCACATCCAGATCAAGAAGATTCTCCTCGTTGGACAGGAAAAGGGTCACCTCGGCCACATTCAGGGCCTTGCGCCCTTCCGTGCCGTTGAAGATGACGTCCTCCATCTTCTCCGCCCGCATATTCCGGGTGGACTGCTCTCCCAGAACCCACTTGATGGAGTCCACGATATTGCTTTTGCCGCAGCCGTTCGGCCCCAGGAGAGCCGTAATGCCCCCGTTGAAGGTTATCTCCGTTTTATCGGCAAAGGATTTGAAACCAAGAAGCTCCATTCTCTTCAGGAACACCGCATACTCCGCTTACGAATTGGGATAGCTGATTATACCCCGGAGCCGTAAAAAAAACAACGTGGCTCCCTAGAATACCTCTTCCAGCACATAGAACAGATTCCTGTCAGTCCCGAAGATGAGCCACTTGCCCGAGATCACCGGCGCGGAGAGGAGGGACCCTTCGATTTCCATACGCCAGAGCTCCCGGCCGTTTTCAGCGCTCAGGCAGACAATCTGCCCGGGCAGCCCCCACTCGGCCACCTCTTCCAGCCCGATGAAGAGACGGCTTCCGCCGATAAGGGGGGCGCCGGAGAGGGGCTGTTCGAAATCCTTATCCCATAAAAGCTCCCCGGTCCGTTCGTGGTAGACCCGCAGTTTCATATCCCCTGCGGCGAAATAGACCCGTTTCTTATACAGGGCCGGAGCCAGATAATCCAGCTGTTCCGTGCTCTTGCGAAAGGCGTCGTTCACATCGAGGCGGGAATCCATAAACGCCGTGGCTCCCTTCTGCCAGATTGGTATTCCCGTATTCCGGTCCAGACAGGAGAAACGGTACTCCCAGTTACCGTTCACCACACCCGCTGCGGCATAGAAGAGGCGGTCCCCGCTTATGGCGGGAAAGGAGTACCAGTTGAAGACATCGATGTCCGTATCCACGTGCCAGGTGTACTCGTGCGTCTGTGTATCATAGACAGCCAGGGTATGGGGGAAGGCGGGGGGGCCCGGTGAGAAATAGACCGTTCCCTGGTGTATCTGAAAGGAGTTGCGCAGCCAGATGGGATTGGGAAGGGACCAGAGAAGGGCCCCGGTGGTGCGGTCCAGGCAGTAGAGGGCGTCCGCATCGCTGATGGCGAACACCCGGTCATCGGAAAGAACAATCGTGGAGTTTACCGCGGATTCCGTGGCGAAGGACCAGATGAGTTCCCCCGATTTACGATCCAGAGCGTAGACGAATCCGTCGGAGGAACCGATATAAACCGCATCCCGGTCGGCGGTGGGCACCGAATTGATCGGGCCCGCCGTCCGAAAGACCCACTCCATGTAGCCCGAATTAATATCCAGGGCGTAGAGATTTCCGTCAGCCGATCCGAAATAGAGGGAATTGCCGTAAACGGCGGGGGGATTGAAGCTCTCCCGCAGATTCTCTTTCTCCTGAAGAAGGAGCTTCCATTTCACTCCCAGAGGAGGCTGAATGGAGGCGGGGGTGCTTCCCGTCCCCCCTTTGCCCCGATAGACAAGCCAGTCCCGGGAGCATCCGGAGAAAAGAAGGATGAAAAAGAGCAGAAGAGAGAGCTGAAGGGTCTTACAGATTTTTGAAACCATAATACAATCCCTTCAGGCTTACCGCCTCTCTCATACTGCGCAACAGGGACCGATCCTCCCGAAAAAGAGCCCTGTACTCCCCTCTCATTCTCTCCCATGACTCTCTGTTCCCGTCCCCGCCGGATCCGTAAACCCCTTCCATGAAAGCCTCCGTAAAGGGGGACAGTTCCGGACAGATCCGGGCATACTCTTTGGGTGTCATCTGTCTTTCCCGGGGAGGTTTTCCCCGATCGGCCCACCGCATCAGCACAAGCCGGTAGGCGGCCTTATATCCTCCCTCCCCGGGGCGGGACGCATTAACAGTCAGTCGGATAAGGAGGATGATTCTGGCGGCATAGGCAGTGGCAAGAAGCAGGACCGCCCCTCCCAGGATGACCCGCAGGACGATCCGCCAGGGGAAAATGAATCGGCCCTTCCCTTTGACAGTCTCCGTTATCATGGGAATGACCACATCCAGCTTATTCGGATCCCCCGAACCGGAGGGGGGAATGGCGGTGCCCGTGGTTTCCATATCAACCCAGCCGAATTCGGGGAACCAGCACTGGATCCAGGCATGCTTATGGGAGGTGGTTACCAGGAAGAGACGGCTCAGATCCTTGTCGGCCAGGGGGGGAATCTGGTTCTTCAGATAGGAGAGGGCTTTTTTGTGGTTGGGAGTCTGCAAATCTTCGCTGGCCAGATAGCCCGTGACGACCCGGGCGGGTATGCCCATGCGCCGGGCCATGAGGGCCGCCCCGTTGGCAAATTCCGTGCAGTCCCCCTCCCGGGTGTTTTCGAGAAAATCCAGGATGTGCCCGGTGGTCCAGTCCTCCGTATAACCCATGTTGTACTGATAATCCCGGTACAGGTTCAAAATGGCTTTGAACCTGGCATAGGGAGGCTTCCCTTCCCATTCCAGGGTGGCCAGAAGATCATCCAGCCCCTTCAGCTCATCTTCGGTCAGATCCAGCTGCAGGGAATCCTGTGCTTCGACGGGAAGTTCGTCGGGATAGGAATCGATAAAATTCAGAAGCACCATCCTCCGGGGATCGGTAACGAGGGAGAGGGAGTTCCACGAGTAAAGGAAGGGGTAGTAGGTTCTGTCGCTTATGGTGGGCTCCACGGAGTAGGGAAAATAGGGGATTCCCCGGGTGGACTCCACGGAGAGGACGAAGACGTTGATCCCTTCCCGGCCGGCGAACAGGGGGGTATGGGGATTTTTCCAGGTCTCCACATAGCGCGTACGGGCAATCCCGTTCAGGTAGTTCCCCTCATCGGCGGTAAAGCCCGCCCTGCCGTCATGGACGGTGAAATATCGGGATGCCAGATAGGTGAAGGAGAGTTCCGATTCCACAATCATCAC
>JAFGPQ010000243.1 GCA_016936115.1 Spirochaetales bacterium
TCAAAGTTCTGACCAAGTCCGATATCAATGACATTTATCTTGCAGCCATGCCGGACAGCAAGGAGAAAAGGGAATTCGAGATGTGGCGGGTGGGCCTCTTCGAAAATGAGTCATCACGGGACAAGGGCATGGAAGGTTTCACCCCCTATGTGAAGTCCTACGCCGAATGTCAGAGAAATCTTCCTCTGCGGGCCGAACCGGACTCCTCTTCGGAGAATATCTATAAGCTCAGAGAGGGTCAGATTCTCAAAGTTCTGGGCCGGGAAGATAAAAAGGTACAGATCGGCAGCATGGAAGGCTACTGGTATCGGCTCCTCACTGAGGACGGGGTTACCGGATACACCTTCGATTACTATTTGACCGTCTATAATGAAACGCCGGAGGGACGTGATATACTGAATGCCCGACAGGAAGAGGATATTCTTCTTGAAAACGTGGTCAACTATAACTGGCGTCCGGAATACTTCTATGACATGTCCCATGAGAACCGCATCGATATGAGAAGTTTTCGGGACGAATACCGCCTGTATATCAACGGGGACAGTAAAACGATCTATCTGAAAACGGCGGAACGGGAGATTTCGATTCAATATGAGAAGATAGCCAATACGGCTTATAAGAAATATGCCTTTCTGGGAACCACTTTCAGAATCGAGGTATATTCCGAGTATCTGATGTCCGTTCAGTACAACTACGAAGACCGGGAATACAAGGACGCCTTCGTCAGGCTTTCCACTCCTGTGGAGGAGTTGCTGACCAGAGCCCAGGAAGCCCGGGACGAACAGCTCTTCTCTTTTATTGACAACGGCCCCTTATATAAAAGCATGGTTTACGGGGATCTGGAGTTCCAGGAAGGGGGACGGTTCAGCTGGATCAAAAAGTCGGCTCTTATTACAAGAAAGGTCATCTCATCGGCTGCGGGGGACAACGGACGCATTACCTTTAACCTGTTTCCCGACGAATCCATTAAGGATAAATACCAGGGAGGCATGACCCTGATTTTCAGTAACGGGGAGAAGGTTTACCTATTGTATACCGTCAAGGAGAAGGGTATACAGCTTCTCCAGATACCGGACAGGTATATCAACGGACAGTCTGTTGTGACCACGGATAGCTTCTACGATCCCATTTCCATGTTCTTCTCCGCCCCCGAAATATCCGCTTCGAGTACGGCCGGTGATACGGCAGCGGAATAATGGCGTTTCTTCAAATCTCGGGACTATCCCTCGCTTATGGGGAGAGGGAACTGCTCAAAGATATCAACCTCAATCTTTCTGAGAAAAGCCGGATCGCTATTTCCGGAGCCAATGGCTGTGGGAAATCGACCTTTCTGAAGATACTTTCCCATAAAATCGAAGCGGACAGCGGCAGCCTTTCCATGCAGAAGGACGCCACCACGGGTTATCTGCCCCAGTCCGGCCTGGTTCATCAGGGGGAAACACTCTACCGGGAAGCGGAAAAGGCCTACGAGGATCTGAAAACTCAGTTGGTCCTGGCCGATGAGATCGGAGAGAAACTCAAGGATCCGAATATGGACCCCGGGGAGAGGGATTCTCTCCTGGAATCGCTCCATCTTATCCACGAGAGAGCGGAAACTAGCGGCTATTACAACAGGGAAGGTTCCATTGACCGGATCCTGACCGGTCTAGGATTCGATAAAAAGGATTTCACCAAGGAAGCGGCCGCCTTTTCGGGGGGATGGCAGATGCGTATTGCCCTGGCCAAGCTCCTGCTCCAGTCGCCGGATTTCCTTTTTCTTGACGAGCCGACGAATTATCTGGATCTGGAAGCACGAAACTGGCTCAGGGACTTTCTTTCCTCCTATCACGGAGGGGTGGTTCTTGTCTCCCACGATAGGTACTTCCTGGATTCCACTATAAATGAGGTGGGAGAGCTCTTTCTGGGCCGCCTGAAGATTTATAAAGGCACCTATACCAAATACCAGAAGCAGAGGGAGCAGGAACTGGAATCTCTCATGGCCTCCTATGAACAGCAGCAGGAAGAGATTGCTAAACATGAGGACTTTATAAGAAGATTCCGGGCGACGGCGAGCAAGGCGTCCCTTGTACAATCCCGGATCAAGCTTCTTGAGAAAATGGAGAAGATCGAAATTCCGGACAACCTGCGCAAGATGTCCCTCTCATTTCCCGATCCGCCCCATTCCGGAAAAATCGTTCAGGAGATTACCGATCTGTCCAAGACTTACGACGGGCAGCGTTATGTGATTAGCAACTTCTCCTTTGTCCTGGAGAAAGGAGAAAAGCTGGTGGTCACCGGGGTGAACGGTGCGGGAAAATCCACCCTTATGCGTATCCTGGCAGGTAAGGATGGCAAGTTCGAGGGGGATGTGAAAAACGGAGCCCATGTCTCAATCGGATACTTCGCTCAGGAGCAGGACAAGGAGCTCGATCCGGAACTTTCCGTTATTGAAGAACTGGAGAAAAGCGCCTCCACGTCGGATATTCCTCGTCTGCGTACCATGGCTGGGGCCTTTCTCTTTTCCGGGGATGACATCTATAAAAAGGTCTCCTTTCTCTCTGGAGGGGAAAAAAACCGGCTGGCCCTGTTGAAAATGCTTTTGCAGCCCTTCAATCTTTTGATTATGGATGAACCGACCAACCATCTGGATATTCACTCCAAGGACATTCTTCTCGATGCTCTGAAGCATTATAAGGGCACTCTGATCTTCGTCTCCCACGACCGCTACTTCATCGAGCAGCTGGCCGAAAAGGTTCTCGAGCTTTCCGATGAAGGGGCGGCCCTTTTTCAGGGTGATTACAGTTACTATTTGTGGAAAAAGGAGCAGGCTCCCGGTTCAGAGGAATCTCCATTGAAAGAATCAAACAGCAGTACTTCTTCTCCGAACGAAACAAAACCCATGTCCCAGCGGTCCCGAGAGGAGGACAAGAAAATCAAAGCTCAGCTGCGCCGCCTGCAGAGGGAAGAGGAATCCCTGGTGGAAGAATTGAGCCGCCTTTCTGAAGAGCAGCAGGCCCTGGAAGAGAAACTGTCCCTGCCGGAGATCTATTCAGACGGTATCGCCTCGGCGAAAATCTCCGCCGAACTGGAGGAAATCAAGGAGAAGGAGATTGACCTCTCCTACCGCTGGGAAGAGATAACCGAAGAGATAGAGAGTTATGGAGATATCAGCTGAAGCGCTCCACGATAGATCGTACCGGCCCCAGATAGGATGATCCGAACATATTCAAATGGTTCATAAGGTGATACAGATTGTAAATGTCCTTTCGATCCTCATAATCCGGTTCCAGGGGATTCGTTTCGCCGTAGGAGCGATAGAACTCCCCGGGGAAACCGCCGAAGAGGGAGGTCATGGCCAGATCTGCTTCCCGGTGTCCGTAATAGGCGGCCGGATCGATCATCCAGAGCTGCTCCTTGCCCCGCAGCACATTGCCCGACCAGAGATCACCGTGAAGCAATGAGGGTTTTTCCGGTTCCGGGAGATAGCTCTCGAGCCGATCCAGGAAGCGCAGGCAGCGCCGCGCCAGAGAACCATCGATATGGGAAGAGGCCAGA
>JAFGPQ010000244.1 GCA_016936115.1 Spirochaetales bacterium
GGAAAGGGGGTTCTATGAGGGGGGACTGGCCCTGAAGCTGGAAAAGAATATACCCTCCGGCGCCGGTCTTGGGGGCGGATCGGGAAACTGCGCCTCCCTGCTGCATCTCCTGCGCGAGAAGAGCGGCACAGGCAAAAATGATGGGGCATGGATGGAACTGGCGGCGGAGCTGGGAAGCGATGTGCCCTTTTTTATGAAGGCAACCGCCGCTCTGGTTACAGGACGTGGCGAACATATCAGCCCCGTGCCGGCTCGGAAAGAGTTCGAAGTTCTCATCGTTTATCCCGATATTTCCCTGTCCACTCCCGCCGCCTTCGGAAGGCTTGACCGGTACAGAGAAGGGAAGGGGGAAGCCTTCGAATGGAGCCTTACCGAAGAGGAGATCATCGGACAGTGGGAGGCTCTTCCCCCCTCGGAATGGGGCTTTCTCAACAGTTTTACCGCTCCTACCTACAGAGAATTTTCCCAATTGGCCCATATAGAAGAAAACCTCTTGACTAGGGGGGCGGACTTCGTTACATTATCCGGCAGCGGCAGTGCCATGGTCGGTCTTTTTACGGATCGGAACAAATTGAACGATGCCTATTTGCTTATGAAGCGTAAATTTCCTGCCACTTATGCGGTGATACCTCTTGATATTATACCTTACGGTATTGTAATATAGCAGGAAACTTGTTTTCCGACATTGGAGGATGCTAGAATGGAAATTACTGATATCCGCATTAGAAAGGTTGACACTGAGGGAAAGCTTAAGGCTTATGTGACGGTAACGTTCGATGACTGTTTCGTCGTGCATAACGTCAAAATCATTGAAGGTGACAACGGCGCGTTCATTGCAATGCCGAGCAGGAAGACAAAAAACGGAGAATATAAGGATGTTGCCCATCCCATAAATACCGATTTCCGGAATATGCTTCAGGATCGTATCATCGAATCCTTTGAAAGCATGGGGCCGGAAGACGGCATGCATGAGATGGAGTAGATACGTATTTTTGGACGTAGGCAAGCGGTTTAAGCCACCGGGTTTTGATCCCGGCATTCGCAGGTTCGAATCCTGCCGTCCAAGAACCACAATGTTAATTTACGGTTAAGGAGAATAGAGGAATGGAGCACAAGACTCTAAGTTGTGAAACTAGAACTGAATTCGGAAAGGGACCTTCCAGAAGATTCAGAATGGCCGGGAGGATTCCCGCAATCATATACGGACATCAGGACCCCCTGGCTATCACAATCGATGCTCACGAATTCGGTCAGAAATTCAAGACCATTTCAGAAAGTACCATCATTGAGCTGAACTGCGGAAAAGACAGCTACCAGGTGCTTGTTAAGGATTTCCAGCACAACATGGTTAAGGAGACCATCGACCATATCGATTTCTATGAAATCGAAAAGGGCAAAACCCTCAAGACCCACATTCCCGTGGTTCTGGCCGGTAACGCTCCCGGATGTAAAGTGGGCGGTACTCTGGAGCAGAAGATCGAAATGCTTGAGATCGACTGTCTTCCCAAGGATCTGGTTGAATCCATCAGCGTGGATATCTCCGCTCTGGAACTGGGCGAATCCATCCATGTGCGTGATTTGGCCATACCCGCCGGAGTACATGTACTCGACGCTCATGAAAGAACTGTCGTTACCGTAACCCGTCCCAAGGGCGAAAAGGCCGACGAAGAGGAAGAGGTTGAAGCAGAAAAGGAATAAGCAATCCTTTTCGGAGACGATTATTCTGGCAGGACTGGGTAACCCCGGTCCCGCTTATGAAGAAACCCGGCATAACGTCGGGTTTTTGTGCGTAGAGGCGGTAGCGGAAAAGGAAGGGCTTACTTTTAAAAAGCCCTTTCTCGCCGATTATTCCCTGGCTGAGTTCTATCATAATCAGACCCGGGTCGTCCTTCTCAAGCCGCTGACCTACATGAATCGTTCCGGATTGATACTGCCCCACATTTTGAAGAAATATGGGGCCTCACCGTGTCATCTGCTCGTGGCGGTTGATAATATGGATCTTGTCCCCGGGCAGTGCCGGCTGAAGCTCAAGGGTTCCAGCGCCGGCCATAACGGCTTGAAATCGATTATCTCCCTGCTTGACAGCTCGGAATTTATGAGGCTCTATATCGGCGTGGGACGCCCCGATGGGGATGTCTCCGTAGTTGACCATGTGCTGGGGCGCCCCGATGAGGACGAGCGTGATGATTTTCGACAGGGCGTAGAAAATGCGGTCGCAGCCTTTTATCAGATCCTGGAGAAGGGTGCCCGGGGAGCCATGAATGGGATCAACCGCAAGCAGGCTTAAGGAGGAAGTACGGAAATGTTACTTCCGTTGGGGAATTCCATGGAATACACCCCAGATCATCGCCTTTTCCGGCGGGGCCGATTCGGTGGCTTTGCTGTATCTTCTTAAGGAGATCCTCTCCATGGAGGGGGTTCCGGTTCAGACCCTGACCGCCGCCTATTACAATCATAAATTTCGCCCCTCCCCTGAACTGGAACGGGAGATGGAGAATAACCGCCGCCTTTGCCGGGAATGGGGTGTCCCTCTCGTCATCGGGGAAGCGGAAAAGGATAGCCTGAAGGAGCAGGCCCTTCGGGAGAAGCGGAGCCTTGAGGATACGGCCCGGGAAGCCCGGTACGCCTTTCTCGAAGAGGTGCGGGAAGAAAAAAAGGCCTCCCACATCGTTCTGGCCCATCACGGGGATGACCAGTCGGAAACCATGATAAGCCGTTTTTTCCAGGGTTCCGGCCTGGCCGGACTGGGGGGGATTCATTCCCGGCAGGGGGATCGGCTCAGGCCTCTTCTCTCCTTTTCCAAGAAAGAACTGATCCGCTGTCTGGAAACGGAGGGCATCCCCTGGTCCGAGGACAGTACGAATGGTGACGAATCGATTCAGAGAAACAGCCTCAGGAGCGGCTTTATCCAGGCCGTGGCCGGAGAATTCCCCGGATATCTGACCTCCCTGACTAATCTTTCCGAAAAACTGCACCGGTACCACCGTTTCCTGGAAAATCTGGGCAATACTCAGCCCTGGCGTTCCGGGGAGGGCCGGATGACCCTGGATCGGGGGGTATTTCTCTCCCTTGATCCGGCGGTGCGCGAGTATACCCTCTATTACGCCATTGACAGGCTTCTGGCGGGGCAACGTCTCACCGGAGGCAAGGGGAGAAGACTTCCCTACCGCTTTATCAGGCCCCTGTTGGGGGAAAATCCCTTCGCAGGACTTCCCCTTGCGGGACACGGAATGCGCCTATACGAGGACGGACGTGAACTGATCCTGGAAATTTCTTCTGGAAGAGTGGCCGGAAAAAGTGTATCATTAAGGGGAGAATCCTTTATAGAATAGGCGGGAGCCGGCATAATGTTTGATAATAACAAGGGAAATTTCAATCTGCCCCAGGGCGGACGGGCGGGTCTTTATTTCTCAATCGCCATGATCTTTCTTCTTTTCATGTTCTATTCCCTTTCCCAGAATGTCAGCGAAAAAGAGGTCTCCTATTCCGTTTTTCTGGAGTATATTCAGGAGGATTATATCGTCAAAGTGGAAATCTTCGACGAAAGGAAAATCCGGGGACAGCTCAGGGCCGACCTGGGAAACGGCACCTACGCCTATCTGCGCAGCGTGATCCCCTACAATGACGAAAAACTAATGCCCCTGTTGCGGGAAAGCAAGGTGGATGTGTGGGGAAAAAGCGAATCCAGCCCGATGGGGATAATCCTTATCAATATGATCCCCTGGGCCATTACCTTTCTCTTTCTCTTCTGGATCTTTCGCAATATGCAGGGCGGGGGGAACCAGGGATTCTCCTTCGGCAAAAGCAAGGCCCGCCTCTATGAGGAGGGCACGGAGATAACCACTTTTGAGGATGTGGCGGGGCAGAAGGAACCCAAGTACGAGCTGGAGGAGGTGGTCCAGTTTCTAAAGGAGCCCCACCGGTTTACGAAAATCGGGGCCCGCATTCCCCGTGGTGTTCTGCTGGTCGGTCCCCCGGGAACGGGAAAGACCCTCCTGGCCCGGGCCGTTGCCGGTGAAGCGGGGGTGGCTTTCTATCATATGTCCGGTTCCGATTTCGTGGAAATGTTCGTGGGCGTGGGAGCCAGCCGGGTCAGGGATCTCTTTGAGAAGGGACGTAAGAACTCTCCCTGCATTCTCTTTATCGATGAGCTGGATGCGGTGGGCCGTTCACGGGGCGCCGGTTACGGCGGCGGCCACGACGAAAGGGAGCAGACCCTGAATCAGCTCTTAGTGGAGATGGACGGATTCGATGCGAACTCCGGCATCATCGTGATCGCCGCGACCAACCGGCCCGATGTGCTCGATCCGGCCCTGCTCCGGCCCGGGAGGTTCGACCGGCAGGTCACGGTGGATCTCCCCGATGTGGTGGAGCGGGAGGCCATTCTTCATATCCATACGAAGCGTATGAAACTGGCCCGGGGGGTGGATCTCATGCGTATCGCCCGGGCTACTCCGGGCTGTTCCGGTGCGGATCTGGCTAATATCGCCAACGAGGCCGCCCTTTTCGCCGCCCGGGGAAAGAGGGAGAGCGTGGCCCACCGGGACTTTCAGGAGGCCGTGGACAAGGTGCTCATGGGGGTTGCCCGCAAGTCCCGGGTTATGGATGAAAAGGATAAGAGAATGACCGCGAGTCATGAAGCGGGGCATACGCTGGTCCATTATTTTCTGACCAACAGCGATCCCCTGCACAAGGTGACCATCATCCCCCGGGGAAGGGCCCTGGGTATGACCCTGTCCCTGCCCGAGAAGGATGTCTACTCTCACAATCTCCAATGGCTCAAGGACCGGCTCGTCATTTTCTACGGGGGTTACGCGGCGGAGGATATCGTCTACGGGGAGACCACCACCGGGGCACAGAACGATATAAAACAGGCCACGGAGCTTGCCAGGCGCATGGTCTGCGAGTGGGGCATGAGCCCCTCCCTGGGGCCTATGGCCCTGGGAGACGGGGACGAGCCCATTTTTCTGGCTAGGGAAGTGGCCCGCCATAAGAACTACTCCGAGGATACCGCCCGGATGGTGGACCGGGAAATGAAGGTGTTCCTCAAGGAAGGGGTGGACCGGGCCATAGACATACTACGGGAGCACCGGGATATGCTGGACAGACTTACCGATGCCCTTGTGGAACAGGAAACCCTTGAGGACTGGGAAATCCGGGACCTTCTGGGATTTGACAAAAATTCGAATTCAGGAGACAATCCTGTTTAGATGAAATACCGAATTTTCGCTTTTTTTTCCTTTTTCCTCTTAACGGGGCTCTTCGGATCGGACCGTCAGATCGCTTTAGCCTATCTGAACACGATCAACGAACTCTGGGACGGGGACAGGACCGCTGCCTGCCAGCTGATCGACAACGCCCTGGTCTATGACGAAAACCTGTCCGGACTCTGGTATCTCCAGGCTCTTTACGACAGGGACAGGAAGGATTTTCCCGCGGCGGAGGAGTCCTATGATCAGGCTTTTTCGAGGGATGACTGGGAAGGGGGCGATTACGACGGTTTTCTGGACTCCTATTTCTCCTTTCTCCTGAACCTGCACCGCTGGGATCTGATACTCAAACGGGGAGAGGCTCTTCCCTACCAGCGAAAGGACAGGGCCGAAGTTCTTTATGCATCGGGATGGTCATCCTTTCAGCTGGGAGAGCGTGAGAAGGCTCTTGCCCTGAGCCGGCGGGGGATCGATCTCTATCCGGGGGACTGGCGTTTCTTCGCGTTAGCCCTGGCCGCGGGGGGAACGGACTGGCTACCCTCCCTGATACACTACTGGGGAAACGA
>JAFGPQ010000245.1 GCA_016936115.1 Spirochaetales bacterium
GTATAGCCGCTGCTGTCCGCCGTCCCGCTGTCCGCACCCCGGTCCAGGAGAAAAACCGCCGTATTGTAACTATCCTGATAGGCGGCGAGGATAAGCGCCGTTCTTCCTCCGCTATCCCTGTCGTTCAGACCGGCTCCGTAGGAGAGGAGGGAATCCATGGAGTTGCTCCTTCCCGCCGAAGCTCCGTGAAGAAAGGCCGTATAGCCCCGGTCGTCCTTTATGCGGATGTCCGCGCCCACTGACATAAGGTAATCGATAATGTGAACATGGCCTCCCGCCGAGGCGTACATGAGCAGGGTCATGCCCCGGGACTTTCTCTCGTTCACGTCTCCCCCGCTCTGGATATAATCCTTAACAGCCTGGAGATCGCCGTCACGGGCGCCCTTCACATCATCGCTGACACAGGCGGCGGTCAGCAGGGCGATCAATAGTACAGGTATGATTATCTTCTTCATTTTTCAGCCTCTCTGAACTATTAATAGGTGTTCCCGGAGAAAATTACAACTTTTTTTCTAGTTTTTCCTTAGTGAATATAGTATTCTATATATACGATTATACGAGGTATCTATGAAAAACATGAAAATATTGCTGCTGATGCTCTTTCTTCCCCTCCTCTCCTGTCAGGCCGATGACAGCTCCCTGTCCGGTTATCTGAAAGGGGGATTGCGCTATCTTCCCGTGGATTCGGGAAAGAAAACCCTGGAATACCGGGTCTACCGGGGAGATTACATTGTTTTTGAACTGCCCCCGGGGGAAGAGCGGAACTTCACCATTCCCGCTCAGAATCTGGACGTAACCCTGCCCCGGCCGGAAGGGGAGAGTCCCTATATCAAGATGAAGGAGAGCGGAAACTTCTCTTTCACCCTGGGAGATGAGTCCGGGACGATAGAGGTTATTGAGATGACCGGGAACCACTATACGGAGCTCACCTCAAAGGACGCCTACGATTTCATAGGGAACACCTCCCCCCTGATTCTGGACGTGAGAACCGACGGAGAGTTCGCCCGGGGCCATATTCCCGGCGCCACTCTGATACCAGTGCAGATTCTTGAGGATAATCTGGACAATCTGGCCGATTTCAAGGACAGGGACATCCTGGTCTACTGCGCCTCGGGTAACCGCAGCACCGTGGCTTCCCGCCTTCTCATTGACGCGGGCTTCAAGCGGGTTTATAATTTAAGATACGGAATAGGGGACTGGATCAATAAGGGTTTGCCCCTGGAGTAAACCCGGGAGGATACCATGAAAAGCCGGCGTGACGTCGTTTTGCCGTTGGCTTTTATACTGATTTTCCTTTTCCCCCTTACTGCCGACGGGTCCGGCGGGGAGAGGGATATACGGTTCTATCTGGAACTGGATCAGATGACCTGCCTCAAAGCGGGCCTGGAGATTCCCTTTACCCACCGCTCAGGCTTGAAAGGATCCCTGGGGCTCTCCCCTTTCGGCATAACCACCTGGTCCTATGATCTGGCCGGTTTCTACCGTATCATCGACGGCCCCGGGCCTTTTAAGCTCTCTTCGGAATTCGGCCTGAATCTCGCCTGTGTGAATATCCTGGAGGGGACCCTGGTGGACTGGGATCCCCATATGGCCGGCCCCTTCGCCGGGTTCGCTCCGGGCCTTAACCTGAACTGGGCCTATGCCTTCCCGAATCAGACTCTGGGCCTCAAAACGGGGGTCTTTTATTATATGGAATACCAGAAAGCGGGCTGGAATAACCCCTCCTTTATCCCGGAAGTGACCCTGGAATATATTTTCACTCCCCAAAACAATAATTAACAGCTATAATGGCATCATGGAAACAACAGTAGCAGCGGAAGCACTTCCCCTTTATCTGGAGGGAACGGCGAATAAGGCGGTTCTCATCATTCACGGCTATACGGGTATCACCGGGGACTTCTTTCCCCTGGCCCGGCAGCTTAACGACCGGGGATACACGGTCTCCCTCCCCCGGCTCCCGGGACACGGAACGAACCGAAAGGATTTCATGACCACCGGCGCCCGGGACTGGATTCTCCATGCCGAGGAGAGCTACCGGGATCTGCGCGCCCGCTTCGAGGACGTATCGATCATCGGCCTCTCCATGGGCGGTGTGATCGCCCTTCTTTTGTCAGCCCGCTACAGCCCCCGTAAGACGGTTCTCATGGCGCCGGCCATGGCGGTAAGGAACAAAATGTTCTACCTGACCCCCTATCTGGGCCGTTTCCTGAGGCCTATGAAGGCGGAATGGCAGCCCGAGCCGGATGCTACGGAGAGTATGAAATTCCTGGGCAATGAGTACTGGGCTGTGGATATTCCTTCCCAGGCGGCCCAGCTGCGCCGTGTTCAGAAAATAGCCGCCCGGGAACTGTCCCTCATTAAAACGCCCCTGTTGATCATGGTTTCCGAGACCGATGAGACGGTCCCCCCCGAAACGGAGCAGGTCATTAAGAAGGGCCTGTCCCCGGACTGTCCCGTGGAGACGGTGCTCCTGCACGACAGCCACCACGTCCTGGTCACGGGGAATGAGAAGGACATGGTTATGGAAAAGGCAGTCGAATGGCTGGAGGAAGCCTGAGTTAATCCGGCTCCTAAAGATCGTCCACGAAGGCGGTCGATTTGGAGTAGGCCGTTGACTTGGCCTCAAAGAAATCGGTCTTGATCATATTGGCGTTGCTGTACTGGCTGATCCATTTCATGGAATCGGGCTCCTTCGTCTCCCCTTCGTAAAGGGGGGCGAATCCCAGGCCGGTGCAGCGCAGATTCCCCAGGTAGCGGATGTAGGAACGGATCATACCCTCGGTCAGCCCCTGAATCCGGTTGCCGATCACGTAGGATCCCCAGGCGATCTCCTGTTCCACCCCTTCCCTTATCATCTCCCGGTATTCGGCAACCAGTTCCGGCGTGAACAGCTCGGGCCTCTCCTTCTGCAGCTCCTTGATGATGGAGCGGAAGAGAAGCAGGTGGGTATTCTCATCCCGGTTGATATAGCGGATCTCCTGCACGGAGCCGCTCATCTTGCCGTTCCGGCCCAGGTTGTAGAAAAACATGAATCCCGAATAGAAATAGATACCCTCCAGCACGTAGTTGGCCACGGCGGTGCGCACCAGATTCTCCGGGCTGGGATCCTCCTGAAAGCGGTTGTACTGGTCCCCGATGTATTTGTTCCGGGCGAGCAGATGCTCGTCGTCCCGCCACTGGTAAAGGATGGCGTTCCTCTCCTCGGGGGAGCATATCGTATCGAGCATGTAGCTGTAGCTCTGGGAATGGACCGCCTCCTGAAAGGCGTGTATCGTCAGGCACAGATTTACCTCGTTGGCGGTGACGAACTCCCCCAGGGAGGGCAGATTGGCCGTCTGGATGCTGTCCAGGAAGACCAGGAAGGAGAGGATCTTGTCGTAGGCGGTCCTCTCATCCGGATCCAGCTCCCGGTACTCCTTCACGTCATTCTGAAGATTGATCTCTTCGGGAATCCAGAAGTTGTTCATGCTGTGCCGGTACCACTCGGAAACCCAGTTGTACTTCAGGTTGTTGAAGTCGTTCAGGTTGGTAGTATTCCCCCCGATGATCTGTCTCTTATGAACATCGGAATCGCCCTTTTCATTAAACAGGGGTCTTCTCTTAAGCTGATTACTCATTGTTTCTCCTTTGATGTTTCCTGCTCCCTCAGGCGGAACAGCTGGTGCACTCTTCGACCTGCAGGGACTGGGAACGGATGTAGTAGACCGTTTTGATCCCCTCTTTCCAGGCGCTCAGGTAAAGATTCAGCACCTGGCGCAGGGTGTAGTCGGTGGTGACATAGAGATTCAGAGACTGGGCCTGATCCAGATGCCTCTGCCTGATGCCCGCCGCCCGTATGGACCAGTGCTGGTCGATGTGGTGGGCGTTCTTGTAAAGCCA
>JAFGPQ010000246.1 GCA_016936115.1 Spirochaetales bacterium
CAGTACATCTCCCTATCGAGCACCTACTGAGCCTCCGCCGGGTTTTCCACCAGAGTAACCGGCAGTTCCCCGTAGTCCCTGGCGGTGTTCCCGTATTTCGCCCGGTAGCCCAGGAGATAATCCCCGGGGGGAATCGCGGCGGGAGCCAGGGCGGTCACCTTCCGGGGCAGGACCTTAATAAGAGAGGCCTGGTATATTTCCTCATCCGGTCCGGTCAGCCTAAGCTCATACTCCGGGGAATAGCCGTATATCTTGAGGCTGCCCCCGTACAGCTCAAAGGCGCCGCCCCGGGTAATGATAGGGCGGCCTTTCCCATTCGACTCTTTTATTCCCGACGTATAATCGTAGATTCCGCTCAGAATCTGATCGGTCAGGGATCGGCGGGTCTTGTGAAAGCGCAGGTTTTTTGTCACCTCTTTGTTCACGCCCTTGGCCGGACGGATCACCATATGGGGCGTATGAATCCGGCTGTCGAAGGAAGAATTCCCGCCGGGAAACACTCCCTTAAGGGAGAGAGACGCCCGGAAGAGGCCGGTGGTTACCGTATGCCCCTGGCGGAGATGCCAGAGGATTGCCTTTTCATAGAGACTTATGACAGCCTGCGCCTCTTCCCGGGTTATGGTGGTATTGTTGCGGACGATTTCCATAATCAGATTATTCTCGTTGACCCTGTCCCCATGGAGTATTTTCCCCCGCCACTCCCTGTCCCCTCCCAGGGAGTTCTCCACCACCTCGTATCGAATGATCCTGTCCTCTTCCATAGCTTTCTCCCCCGTCCCCCGGTAATAAAAGGGATGTCTTGATTACTATTATAGCCCGCTTAGAGGACTTTTTAGTGGTTTTAATAAACATACTTAAAATTATTCATAAGGCTTAATAAGATTATTGAATAACCTTATTAACATGTTTAATAAACCTTCCAAATGTCGGAGATATTCAATGAAAACGCCGGTGTGAGTCCCTTCCGACAGGGGCGCCGGGCAATAAAACCCTTTTCTTAAGGCTGTTCAGCGGATTGTCAGGAAATATCGGAAATCCTTGCTAATTAGGACGGTTCACCCATATAATGAGTTATAGAATATGAGTGACACCGCCAAAACCGTCCGGTTTGCTGCTATATTATTGCTGTTTCTCTCCCTTTTCTCCTGCAGAGGGGGAAAGGAAGACGTGACTATCGGACTCTCGACGGAATCTCTGGTCCACGATTACTGGATAAGGATGAAGGAGTCGATCATCTCCGAGGCGGATCTCTATTCCATGAATGTTATCAATTATACCACCACGGAATCTTCCGATGAAAAACAGATAGAGGATATCCGCAGGGCGATTGATGACAGGGTGGACTATCTGATCATAGGGGCCTATGCGAATTCCGAATCCATCGCCCCCTGGCTTAAGCGGGCGAAGGAAGAAGGCATCCGTATCATCGCCGTGGGTATGCGGCTTCTGGACCCTTCCGTGGACGTTAATATTCACATCGATGAGAATTATGCGAGCGCTCAGGTCGCATCCCTTTTCAAGGATTACTTCCAGGAGAACGGAATCTCCGACGGTGCCGTAATCATGATTACCGGCGATGAGGATGATCCCAATGCCCATGACAGGATCAGCGGGCTGGTGGATATTCTCAACCTAATGAATATCGCCCCTCTCGTTTATTTCAGTAAAAACTGGGAAACCGCCCTGTCGGAAAAACAGGCGTTGAGAATGGTGGAAAAAGATCCCGGGAGAATCAAGGGGCTCTTTGGCGGAAGCGCCCTGGCGACAATCTCTATCGCCCATATCCTGGAAAAATACCCTTTGCCTGTCCTCGCCGTAGGATTTGATTTGAACGATGAGATAAAAAAAGAAGTGACGGACGGAACAATTTACGGTGTCATATATCAGAATCCCGAGGGAATCGGCAGGAAAGCGGTGGATACTATACAGGCCCTGGAAAAGGGGGAGCGGGTGGAACCGACCATCATCTCCGACACCATTGTCCTGACGAAAGAGAATATCGAAGGTTATTGAGTCCCGTTCAGGGGAATGTAAAGGGTGAAGACGGTCCCCTCGCCTATCTGGCTTGCCACGCGAATCGTTCCGTTATGGGAGCGGATGCAGCCGTATACGCCGGCCAGTCCCAATCCGGTCCCCTTTCCCGGTTTCTTGGTCGTAAAGAAAGGGTCGAAAATCTTTTCCAGGAGCTTTTCCGGAATTCCCTCACCCGTGTCTTCAACGCATACTCTGGCGTAATCTCCCTCTTTCAGATGCAGTTCGTCTCTCATGGCCTTTTCAAGGGTAATTTTTTCCGCCCTATAAAACAGCTGTCCCCCGTCGGGCATGGCATCCTTGGCATTGAGCCCCAGATTCAGCAGGGCGCTGAGCAGCATGGACTTATCACCGGAAACGGGTAAACCTTCCGGGGATCCGCTATAGGTTATGCCTATGGATTTGTCGATGGTTCTGTTTAACAGCTGAACGGAATTTTCGACCAGTGCACCCATTTCCAGAGGCTTGAAACTCATCGGCGCTTTACGGGAATAGGCCAGCAGATTATTAATCAGTTCCTTTGACCGGTCTGTCGTTTCAAAAATCATAGAAAGGTATTCCCGGCTTTCGTCGCTTAGGCTGCCGTCTCTTTCTATCAGTTCCGAGGCGCCGTTAATAGCGGTCAGCATATTGTTAAAGTCGTGCGCCAGACCACCGGCCATCCTCCCCAGGGCTTCCATCTTCTGGGCTCTCTGTAATTTCGCTTCCATCTTTCTCCTGCGGAGCAAGTAGGAGACCAATGAAAAAATCAGCAGCAGCAGAAGGGACATCAGGCCGATGGTGAGCCATATCAGAAGTGTGTATTCCTGGTAGAAGGTTATCGGGCGGTTGATTATTACACTTCCCCGGGGAAGGTCCTGTACTGATGCGGGAATCTTTTTCAGCTGCTGGTAATCGAACATGGCGATGTTCGGGCTTTCTGTCACCACGGGTATCTTTTCCATGGGGACGCCTTTCAGATACTTCAGGATCAGGTCGGCGGTTTCTCTCCCCTGCTGCGTCCCCGAGGAGACGATCCCGCCTACGGCGCCCTGTCCGACACCCCAGTCCCAGAGGGTATAGACAGGCAGCTCCGTTGAGCCTGTAATCAGGTTCAGGGAATCTTTCAGGGAGTATCCCATGCGTTCCTTGTCTTTCAGGAATGACAGGTAGAGCAGGGCCGACTCTTCCGGAAGATCATCAATAGCCTGGAGCAGTTCCTTCTCGGATAGAGAAGACAGGGAGATAAATTGCAGTTTTCCCTCAAATCCAGATTGGAGATCTAAAAAATCCTGTACCTGCCCCTGCTGCGCCGATACAAAGTCGCTGATCCCCGCCAGATATTTTACTTCCGGCTGAACACGGAGAATCATCTCCACGGTTCCCTTCATATCCGTGTCTTCGGTAATGCCGGTAATGTTAGTCAATCCATCGGTTGAGGCTTCCGTAAAGTCATTTATGCCGCAGAAGAATGTGGGGACCTGGCCGAAAATTTCGTCCCGGTACTGCCTGAGAAATTCCAGGGCGATGTTATCGGACAGGATAATCAGGTCAAAACTCTGGTAGCCGTACTTCTTCTTGTAAAGGTTATGCAAGTCCGGTTCGAGAATATCCGGATAGATTCTCTTGGCATCCATATATTCTATAAAAAACTGTATTCCCGGGTCCCATTCCTTAAGAGAGGTCTGCACGGCCTCATTAATATCGTCTGTCCACTGGTAACCCTCATGAAAGGAGTGGAGAATTAACACATTCAGCGAGTCTGCGAAGAGAGGCGCGGAAAACGGCAGTAGGAAAAAAAGGGCTCCGATGAATCGGGGCAAATGAAAATGGCGCATCCCGTTCAGTATAACTGAACATGCCCGGATAATGCAAATCAATTTAGTAGAGTATATCAATCTTCAATATTCTGTGATCCCCCAGGATTCAGGACGGTCAAACCGGCGGAATCCGGGGATAGGCTCCTAAATCCGGATCAGCTCGTAATCCCTCTCACCCAGGCCTATTTTCACGGCGTGCTCGATACAGCTCTCCCAATCCGTTTCGGGATGGGTCATGCAGAAGTGATCCCCCCCCTCGTGGCGGGCATCCTCTTTGATGTTGTCATCCAGGATGCTTCCCGCGATAACGGGCATTTTATTGGAGAGGTCCGCGCAGGCCACGTCCAGGGCGACCGGGTCGAAGGAGGCCAGCATGCCCACGTCGGGGATGATGGGAATATCGTTCTCCGAGTGGCAGTCGCAGTTGGGGGAGACATCGCAGATGAGGGATATATGAAAGCAGGGTCTTCCCTTCGTCACGGCCAGGCTGTACTCGGCCATCCTTCGGTTCAGGTCGGGGATGGAGGCGCCCCAGTCGTTCTGTATCGCATCCTTGGGGCAGACCGCCAGACAGCGGCCGCATCCCACGCATTTGTTTTCATCGATTTTCGCTTTGCGGTCGGTAATGGTCAGGGCGTCGTGGGCGCAGATTTTCAGACAGGCCCCGCAGCCGATACATTCGGGCTCGCTCACCACGGGCTTGCCCTGGCTGTGCTGTTCCATCTTGCCCGCCCGGGAGCCGCAGCCCATGCCTATATTCTTGAGAGCTCCCCCGAAACCGGTGGCCTCGTGGCCCTTGAAGTGGGTCAGAGAGATAAAAATGTCCGCATCCATGATGGCCTGGCCGATTTTGGCTTCCTTCACGTACTCCCCGTTGATCGGCACCAGAACCTCGTCGGTTCCCTTGAGTCCGTCCCCTATGATGACATGGCAGCCGGTCTGGAGCGGGGAGAACCCGTTCATGTAGGCTGTTTCCAGATGATCCAGAGCATTCTTGCGGCTGCCCACGTAAAGGGTGTTGCAGTCGGTAAGGTAGGGTTTCCCCCCCAGCTCCTTTACGTAATCGGCCACCACCTTGGCGTAGTTGGGACGCAGAAAGGCCAGGTTGCCGTATTCTCCGAAGTGCAGCTTGATGGCGGCGTACTTGTCGGAGAAATCGATTTTCTCTATTCCCGCTTCCTTCATGAGGCGGTGGAGCTTCTGCAGCAGATTTTCCCTGTAGGTGGCTTTGAATGTGGTGAAATAGACTTTGGACTCGGACATGGTTCTCTCCCTGTTATTTTATTGCCTTAGTTTACTACCTGGAGTGCGCTTCAGGTCAAGGGGATTCAGTCGAATCCTGTTCTGAATCGAGTTCCTGCGCAATGGCCAGAAAGCTCTCTCTGTCCAGTCTGTAAAAAATCAGGATAACCATGGAGAGAATCAGACAGCCCGCGGGAATAAAGGTCAGGGTGCTTCTGATGCCGGTCAGGGCGGCCGGGCTCTGCCCGGGGCTGCGTGACATGTAGCCGGTCACGGTCAGGGTCAGGGCGACGATGCCCCCGGCAAGGGCGGTGGCCAGCTTCTGACTGAAGCTGAAGAAGGAGTAAACGATTCCTTCGGTCCTTTTCCCCGTTTTCCACTCCCCGTACTCCACCGTGTCGGGCAGCATAGCCCAGCCCAGGGTGGATACCACCGTAATGCCGAAGCTCCCGAAGGCTGCCGCGGCCAGGATGGCGGTCAGATTATCCGCAGGGACGAAATGGAACACCACCGAACCCAGAACAGCCAATGACGCCCCGACGAAGTAGGCCCCCTTCTTGTCCCATCGCCGGCAGGCCGCCGGGATGAGCAGGTTCGACCCCACCATGGAAAGGACCACCACCCCCATGAAAAGAGGAAGGAGGGAGCTGTTTCCCATATTGTAGGTGACGAAGTAGATGACCGAAGCCTCCCGTATATACTCCGCCGTGGCCCCGATAAGGAAGGCGGCCGTCAGGATAATGAGGGGCCTGTTCTGTATGAGGAGGGGAAAGACCTCCCTCAGGGTATAGGGGTTTTCCTTCGGCCGTTCCCGCGTCTGCAGTATGGCCCTGCCGGTGGCCTTGAAGCATGCCTGGAAGAGGAGGAAAGCGAAAACGGCATAGAGGAGGGTGGTGAGAAGATAGCCCCGCTCCGGGGTGGAGAAGAGGCTTGTCAGGGGTTCGGTGGCCACCGATACGACAATAACGCCCCCCAGCATGAACAGCATTCTTATAGAGGAAAGGGAGGTCCGTTCCTCCCGGTCCGAAGTCAGTTCCGCCGTCATGGAGGCGTAGGCGATGCTCACCACCGTATAGAGCATTCCCCACAGAATGTAGGTTACCGAGGCATAGAGAATCTTGCCGCCCGGAGAGAGGGGGGGCGCATAGAAGAGCAGCACCGTTACGACGGCCAGCGGCAGGGAGGCGTAGCGCAGGTAGACCCGGGACTTGCCGTGCCGGGAGCGGGTATGGTCGATGATCACACCCATCATGGGGTCGTTGACCGCATCCCAGATCCGGGCGGCCAGAAACAGGATCCCCGCGGCGGCGGGAGAGATCCCGGCCACATCGGTATAGAAGAAGAGCAGGTAAAGCACGGAGAGCTGGAACATCAGGTTATTGGCCAGGTCCCCCAGGGCGTAGCCCAGTTTAGTTCTCAATGTCAGCATGGGTGTCCTCCTTCACGAAGTGGCTTTTGCATATTTGAGCGTAATAACGGCCGCTGGGACGGATCTTTCTTTCCATGGTGCTGTAATCGATCTCCACCAGACCGAACTTCGGGCCGTAGCCGTCGTTCCACTCCAGATTGTCCATGAGGGACCAGTGGTAGTAGCGCATCACCGGAATCCCCTCGTCCCGCAGCTCCTTCAGTTGGCGCAGATGGTCCCGGATAAAGGTCGCCCGCTTTCCGTCCGATTCGTCGGCCAGGCCGTTTTCGGTAATGTAGACGGGCAGTTTGTATCGATTCCAGCATGCTCTGACCACATTCCCCAGGCCCTCGGGGAAAATCTCCCAGCCCAGATCGGTGGTCTCCTCCTCATTCAGGGCGGGATCGAAGAAGATGTCGCCGAAGCGGCTTATCAGGTGGCGGGAGTAGTAGTTCACCCCGATGAAGTCGCAGAATATTCCCTTTCCCCGGGGATGGCCCAGCCCCAGGGGAAGCATCAGCCTTCCCTTCACCATCCCCTCGAAATAGAGGGTCTGGAAGAGCCGGGTGACGAGAGCCTTCCCCAGCCGGGGGCGGATGCCGGGACGGGAGGACTCGAACCAGGCCAGGTGATGGACCATGCCCACCCGGGTTTCCCCGGGGAATCCCCTCTCCTTCCTGACTCTATGGATCATTTCGTAACAATCCAGATGGGCCAGAATGAGGTTCCGGGACGCCCGGAAGTAGGATGCCAGGTCGTTCCTGCGCCCGGGGGGATATTTCCCGTCCATGTAGGTGTCGTTGGCGAAGACGTTGGGTTCGTTGATGGTGCACCATTCGTTTACCAGATCCCCCAGGGATTCCACCGCCTTGCGGCTGAAGTTCAGAAAATCCTCCACCGCTCCTTTGGATGTCCAGCCGCCCCGTTCCTGAAACCACTGGGGACAGGAGAAGTGGTGCAGGGTCACCAGGGGCAGAATGTTCTTCTCCCTCAAAAGGGAAAGCTCCTCCCGGTAGCGGGCGATCCCCTCGGCGGACCACCGGCCCCGCTGGGGCTCGATGCGGCTCCATTCTATGCTCATGCGGTAGCACTGGTGGCCCATTCCGGCCATGAGGCCGATGTCCTCACGAAAGCGGTTCCAGTGGTCCGCCCCGGTCAGGCTCGATTCCCCCTTTCCCACTTTCCCCTGCAGGGACCAGGCGTACCAATTGACATATTCATCGCCCCCTTCGATCTGGGTGGCGGCGGTGGCCGATCCGAGGAGAAGGTCCCCGGGCAGGGTAAATCCTTTCATTCCAAACCTCCTGACCGGGAGACGGCCTTAAGGTAGATATTTATCTGGCAAGTCACCATATCGAAGCGGGAGATCCCGAATTCCCGGTCGATCAGCTCCCCCCGCCGGGCGATTCTCTGGGCCGCTCCCAGGAGCATGGTGGTTACGGTGGGTACGAAGACGTCGGGGGAGCAGTCCAGGGCAATGGAGCCGTCCTCCCGTCCGGAGGCGATAATGCTCATGAGCAGCTCCTCGGTGACATGGGCCGCCTCGAGAAAGCGTTTTTCCCGTTCCGGGGAGGGGCGGAAGGGATGGGATTCCCCGTAGGTAAAGTCGAATTCCCCCATGAACCGGATTCGAGGCAGATGTACCTTCATGTATTCGGTCAGACCTTCGAGGAAAAGTCGAAATCGTGCCAGACCGTTCCCCGCGAGGCTGCCGGCCAGCTCCCTTTGAAAGGAGTTCATATCTTCCATCATATGGGTCACCACATCGTAGATGAGATCCTCCCGAACGGGGAAGTAGCGGTAGAGAGTCCGCCGGTGACAGCCCGCCTTCAGGGCGATATCCTCCATGGAGACCGGCGCAAGACCTTTCTCAAGGAAAAGAGACTCCGCCGAGAGGATGATGTTTTTTCTAGTCTGATCGCTTTTTCCCACTTTACACTCCCGTAATGACACGTAATGTGACATTATTCTAACACGGGATATTCGGGGGGGCAAGGAAAAGAGATGAAGGGGAGGGGACGGTTTACTTTTGAAGAAAATAGCGAAAATCGTTCAGAACCATCGGCTTGCCGTAGAGATACCCCTGAAACCAATCGCAGCCCAGATTCCTGAGAAAGGCGGCCTGCTCTTCAGTTTCTATCCCCTCCGCCACCGTAGAAAGGGAAAGGGACCGGGCCATGGATACAATCGCATTAATGATTTTCTCCGACTTATCGTTCTTCCCGATCTCCCTCACAAAGGATTGATCAATCTTCAATTTATCGAGGGATAGATTCTGAATATAAGATAGGGAGGAATAACCGGTGCCGAAATCGTCCAGGGCGATTCGGATTCCCCAGGTATTGAGCTGGGATATGAAATTGGCCACCCCGTTGTAGTTCTCGACAACGGCGGATTCGGTTATCTCCACTATCAGTCTTTCCGGGGGAAGCCTGTACTGCTCCAGCTGCTTTTTTATACATCGCAGGAGGCGTCCCGAATCCTCCAGCTGCCGGCCCGACACATTGACCGATACGGTTGCCGGGAGGGGCCACTGGGATGCATCTCGGATACTCTTCTCCATAATCCACTCCCCCAGGGTGATAATGAAACCGCTCTGTTCGCAAACGGGAATGAAATCTCCCGGACTGATATTACCGGATTCCCCGTCTCTCCACCTGATCAGGGCTTCGGCTCCCGTGGCCTTTCCGGTCCCGGAATCGATCTGAGGTTGATAGAATACTTCGAAAAGGTGATTCTCCAGGGCCGCGGGGAAGCGTTTCATGAGATCCAGCCTGAATTGAATGCGGTCTCCGATATCCTTCTTATAACGGACTATCCTATGGGTCAGAAGGGAACCGGCGCTGTTCAGGGCCAGATCGGCCGAACGGAGGAGACCCTTTCTGTCATTCGCGTCTTCCGGAAAGAAGGCAATGCCCATGGTGAAATCTATATGGAAATAATCCGGATCCACCCAGAGGGGGTTGTTCATCTCCTTGGACAGGCGGTGAAGCTTATCAAGGATGTAAAGATCCGGTTCGTCAATCCATATTCCCAGATCCCATCCCTGGAGCTGGGAGATGATGATATTCCACCCGATTCTTTCATAGATCAGCTTTATGGTATGATTGAGGGCGGTATAGCTCTTTACTGTTCCCAGATCCGTCCGAATCCTGTCCAGATTGCCCAGCTTGATGATACCCAGAATACTCTTAGCCCCCTCACCGCTCTCCCTGATTTTCCTGTCTATCATCTCATTGAACCGATACCGGTTCGGCAAACCGGTCACTTCGTCGAAATAGGCCTGCCGAATCAGCTGGTCATGGAGCGCTTTTTCCGATGTGATGATCTTTCCCACGCCTCGCCATCCCTTGAATTCACCATTCTCTTCGAGGGGTAATGCGGATAGGGAAAGCCAGGCTGTTTCTGGGCCATTGTTCAACTTCAGCTCCAGGTTTTTAAATGCTTTTCCCGAGTCGAGGGCATCCCTCAAATGTTTGGATAGTTCTATCCCCTCCTCGTCGGATCCGGAAATCCTCAGTATGTCGGTTAGGGACACCGCCTCCGGTATTTGATTATGAAAGAACTCCCGGATTCTCTCGGAGACATAGGTAAACCTACCGTCCCCGTCCAACTCCCAGAGCCAGTCACTCGCCTGGTTATCAAAATCCCTCAGGAGAAGATTGACCATGGAATTCTTTCTTTTCAAATCGGTTTCCGATTTCTCCAGTGTCTTCACAAGATCCTTTATCTGGTTTATATGAGTCCGGCCTACCTTGTTGATTATCCAAAAGGCCATGCCGTTAAGGATAAGGGATATGATCGTAATACGGACTCTTCCTCCCCCGAGCCGATCGAAAAGATTCATCTCGGGCAGCACTCCCAGAAGAATCAGGATATTCATTCCCAGGAATAGCAGGAAGGCCAGGAGGGATGCGAAGGTCCCGCTGTTCATCCTTATGTTCTGGGATGATATGAGTATTGCCAGAAAATAACCGATAAGCAGTATGGAATGAATGGCTCCGGTAAAGTAGACGAAAAGGGTTATGAGAAAAATATCCAGGATGATCGGCAGGATGATAAGTCGGGGATTCTGGGTTATTATAATGATATCCTTCACTTCAAGAAGCAGCCAGACGGCGGCTAGGACCAGGCCCGCTGCAATGGCTCCGATGGCGGCAGTTTGCCTCATAAGGACAGCAAGAACCAGCATGGTAATATAAATAACCAGGCGGACGGCATTAATAAGGAGATAGTTCTCAATCCTGTCGTTGTTGTCCTTCAAAAGTCCTTCTCCGGCGGTTTGGGTGTTTTTAGTATTGTAATCCGAATATAAACTCTTTTCAATGTTTCTTTTTCGGCGCTTCCTTCAAAGGGAAATCCTTAATCCTGTGGAAATCCGATAAATGAATGTCGAAGTAAAGAAAGTGCCCGACGGGAGGTCAAAACCGTTGTAAAATGAAACTATGATCACTCCCGGTCCCGTGACAGTTCATTCCCTGGAAGGCTCCTGCCGGTTCTGCGGGGAACTCAGAGAGGGGGATCTTCTCATGGCGGCGTTGAAGGGAGAACTGGAAGAGGGTCTGCGCTCCCTGGGGCTTGTCCGGATAAGCGATGTGGACAGGGCCCAGCAGAATGTGGTGGGGCTCATCAGGAAAATGGAGGAGGACGGGGAAATTGTCGTCGCACGACAGGACGAACTGTTCCCCGGTTAGGCGCGGAGGTGACCATGGAAAGAGCCTATTATGAGAAGATCAGCCGTAAGCCCCGGGAATTTGTGAAAACCATCAGGCTGGAATTCAACGGAAATACCCCTTCCTTCCCCCGGCACTGGCATAAATCGGTGAAGATCATTTATCCCGTGAAGGGGAGGGCCATGCTCTGGCTGGCAGGAGAAATCCATGAAGTATGCCGGGGCAGCTATTTCCTGATCAACAGCAAGACGGTCCATGCTTTCGGCGGGAGGGGAGAGGACTACGAGGGTTATGCCGTTCAGATCGACCTTGATTATATCAGATTCCTGTATCCCATGATCGATACCCTCTCCTTTCTTAATCGCGTAGGGGAGAGTGACAGGGGAAAAATCATCTCGGCTCTTCATGAGCTGGTCTCGGTGGACAAATCGGAATACAGCGACATGGCGGTCAACGGGTACGCCGCCGTGCTGATCAGCCGGCTGCTTGAGGGGGGCGATGTTCTGAATGACCGGAGGAGTGTGGTAAAGAACCGCCATGCTCCCATGGTTTACGATATCATGAACGAAATAGACAGGGGGTACCGTGAAAAAATTTCCCCGGGGACTCTGGCGGAGAAGCATAATATCTCCTACGGCTATCTGGCCCGGGTCTTCAAGGAGAGCACCGGTTTGACAATAGGGCAGTATCTGAACCTTCAGAGGCTTGATCACGCTCTGCTGGATATGCAGTGCAGCGAACTGAATCTTACCCGTATAGCCCTTGATAACGGATTCTGCGACTATAAATCCTTTGATAAATCTTTTATGGAAAAGTACGGCATGAAACCTTCCCAGTATAGAAACAGGTTAGATTTACCCATGGAAAGGGTTACTTTTTGGAAAGACGGATCATCCGGTAAACAGTAAAATATCATTTTCTATTTACAGGAGGAAGTTTCATGAAAAAAACAAGGTGGTTTGCTGCGGCACTGATGGCCGTCGTTCTGGCGGCCTGTCAGAGTTTCGAGGTAAACAAGGGCAGCGACAGGATAGGCGGAACCTACAGCTACCATGTGGGCGGATACGACTGGGGTTCCGGCGTGGACAGGGCCCTGCTGACTCTGGATCACAGGATCGCCGGTATTTCGGCCAAGGACCTGTCGGTCAGGGAAACGAAACAGGCTACCGACTGGACCGATCCCGCCTTTCCCGTGAGCGTGGTGGAGCTGGAACGGAAAATCACCGCGGCCTGTCTGTGCGACAAAGAGGGGAATCCCGTGGACAAGCCGAGCCGCTACGTGGCGGTGGAACTCTATGTCAGCCCCAGCGAGGGATCCCCCTTCCTCTACTCCATGCATACGAGCCGGAACACCTGGTCCGACCCCTATCGGCTGACATTCTCCCTCTCTTCCGAAGCGGATATCCTTTCGGCGAATATTCCCGTAACGTCTCTTGCCGTTGAACCGGAGGCAGTCGGGTATACTACTGCGGCTGACGTTTTCGAAACCGCTTCCTTTGAGGCGGAAGGGGGAACTCTGTACCGGTACGCTTTTTATGAGCCCAAAAAGAAAAGCGATACCCTTTTTGTCTGGCTTCATGGCGGCGGTGAAGGATGGACCGAGGGCTCCGATGTTCTCGTTCCCCTTCTGGCGAATAAGGCGACCGCCTTCGCCGGGGATGATTTCCAGAATGCCCTGGGCGGCGTCGCCGTTCTGGTACCCCAGTCCCCCTCGTTCTGGATGGACAGCGGCAGCGGGGAAATGACCAGCGACAATACAAGCATGTACACCGAAAGCCTGATGGAGCTGATTGATTACTACAAGGGAGAATACGGTGCGGAGAAAGTCGTTCTGGCGGGATGTTCCAACGGCGGCTTCATGACTCTGGATCTGATGATGCGCTATCCGGACTATTTCGTCTGCGGCGTACCTATCTGCGAGGCGAAAACGGATGAGTTCCTTACCGATGAGGAGATCGGAATTCTAAAGGATCAGCCCCTCTTCTTCATCTATTCTGAAACCGATCCGATCGTTCCTCCCCCTGTTTTTGAAATACCCACTATCAAGAGACTGACCGCGGCGGGAGTGAAGAATCTGCGCGTTTTCAGCCCTGTGGAAGTGGTGGACACGTCGGGGGAGTATACCGGCGGCGACGGCGGTCCCTATCTGTACAACGGTCACTGGTCCTGGATCTATTTCTATAACAACGAGGCCCTTGACGATGTGACCGGTCAGGACGCCTGGTCCTGGATCGCGGAACAGCTGAAATAGCTTATTATACGGGAGTCAGGGCCTGGCCCGACTCCAGTATGCCCTTCAGATTTTCCACCGCCAGCCGGGCCATATCGTTTCGCGTCCGGTCGGTGGCGGAGCCGATGTGGGGAAGAAGAACCACATTGCCGAGTTTCAGAAGGGGATTCTCCGGCGAGACGGGCTCCTGTTCGAACACATCCAGCCCGGCTCCGGCAATGGTCCCGTTTTGAAGGGCCTCGATCATGGCTGCCTCGTCAACAGTCTGTCCCCGGGAGGCGTTGATGAAAAAGGCGGTCCTCTTCATAAGAGAGAACTCCCTCCTGCCTATCATGCCCCGGGTTTCTTCGGTCAGGGGCGTCATCAGGACGATGAAGTCCGATTCTTTCAGAAGGGTTTCCAGATCCTGATAAACCGCGCCCAGCTTCTCCTCGGCATCCGGTTTCCTGTTCCTGTTGTTATAGCCCACGGCCATGGAGAATCCCAGAGCAGCCCGGCGGGCCACCGCTTCCCCGATCCGGCCCATGCCTATGATTCCCAGCCGGGTATGATGCACATCCCGCCCGTAAAGATTTCTTCCGTCGGAAGGCTTCCAGCCGCCCGCCCGAACATAGCTGTCCAGTTCGACGATGCGCCGGGAGACGGAGAGCATGAGGCTCAGGATCAGATCGGCCACGGTTTCGTCCAGTACGCCCGGGGTGTTCGTCACGGTGATGCCCCGTTCCCGGGCTTCTTCCACATCTACATTGTTGTAGCCCACGGAGACATTGCAGACGGCTTTGAGGTCAGGGGCCGCATCCAGGAATTCCCGGTCCACCTTTGTGCCGAAGAGAAGAACCCCTTCCTTATCCTTCAAACGGCCGAGCAGTTCCTTCCGGGGGAGATGATTCGCATCGCAGTATTCGCAGTCGCAGAAGCTTTCCAGATAGGAGCCGATGGTTTCGTTCAGGGCGGCTCCGACCAGTACGCGGGGTTTCTTCATGGGGTTCTCCTCAAGAGCGGTGGCTCTGTCCGGACAGCATACCCCTTTTCTCCGGGGATTTCTATTGACAGGATTCCCATTCCCGCCCTTAAATGACAGAATGAACAGAAAACCGCTCATCGGCATCACCTCCTACACCTACCGGGACAAAATGGGACTGTACAGCCGGGTCTTCGCCGACTACTCCCGCTCCGTCATAGAGGCGGGGGGAATCCCCTTTATTCTGCCCCTGGTCTCCGATCCCTCACTGGCGGGGGAGTATCTGGACCGGATCGACGGGCTTCTCCTCTCCGGGGGCGAGGATATTACCCCCCTTCATTACGGGGAATCCCCCCATGAGCAGGTCCGCTGTGTGAACCCGGCACGGGATCTCTGGGAACTGGTCCTGACCGGGGAAGCCCTGTCCCGGGATATGCCCCTCTTCGGCATCTGCCGGGGGCATCAGATGCTCAACGTGGCCTGCGGCGGTTCCCTGTACCAGCATGTGAACGGCCAGAAGGTTACCGACCGGGCCCATATGATGGATAATACGGAAATGCATCATCTGATCCACCGGGTCACCCTGGAAGAGGGTACCCTTCTGGCTGACTGTTTCGATGACCGTGAGATTATGGTCAATACCTTTCATAATCAGGCGGTGAAAGAGAGCGGAAAGGGGCTGGTCGTAACGGCCCGATCGGAGGACGGGATCATCGAAGGCCAGGAGATGCCCGGCAGAAGTTATGTGATGAGCGTTCAGTGGCATCCCGAGGCTCTGACCGAAAGGCATCCTTCCTTCAGGAAACTGTTTTCAAATTTTGTAGAGGCCTGTCATTCCGAAGGCTGATTCTCATCCCGGGATTTCCTGAAGTGGCTGCGGTATTCACCCGGGGTGTAGTTGGTGAGTTTTTTCATGACCGTGCTGAAGTAATTGCTGGAGGAAAATCCCGCGTCCAGGGCTATCTGGGTCACCGGTTTATCGGTGGTCTTTAAAAGGGTTTCCGCATACTCAAGCTTCTTGAAAACAATGTAATTGGCCGGCGTCATGCCCACCTCTTCCTTGAATTTGCTTTTGAACCGGGAGAGGGAGTAACCCGATATCACGGCCAGCTCATGAAGATGAAGAACGTCCCGGTACTCCCGTTCTATCAGATCCATCACCCGTTTAATATTGCTGTCTATGGTGGACGTTTTTCTTGACGTGACCGGAATGAACTCGGGGATTTTGAAGAGAAAGCAGCTCAGATACTGTACTCCCAGGCGCAGAACCTGGGGATCCCCGTCGCTGATATTCTCAAAGGCCTGC
>JAFGPQ010000247.1 GCA_016936115.1 Spirochaetales bacterium
CCCCGGCCCGGCTCGCTGAGGGCGGACACATCCCCCCCGTGCAATTCGATAATCTGCTTCACGATGGACAGGCCCAATCCCCTGCCCCCCCGGGCCCGGGAACGGTCGGCCCGGTAGAACCGCTCGAAAACATAGGGGAGCACCTCTTCTTCGATACCCTGCCCATTATCCTCCACGGCAATGGTGACCGAATCAACCCCGACCCGGCAGGAAACCCGAATCCCCCCCCCTTCCGGGGTGTACTTTATGCTGTTTTCCAGCAGGTTCCCCAGTGCCCGGCCGATACGGTCCCTGTCGAACAGGCAGGAGAATGGTTCCCCCTCGGTATCGATTTCCAGTGAAATATCCCTGGATTCCGCACGGATGCGCCATCTCTCCGCCTCCTCCCGGACGGCGGCACGGGGATCATCCCGGGTAAGGACCAGTTTGTAGACTCCGGAATCGGTCTCCGCGAGCCAGTCCAGATCGGTAAGCATCCCCTTGAGTCGGTCCACCTCCTCTACAATCCGCCGGGCTCCTTTCTCCGGGGAAGTGAGCTTGTCCCCGATGCCCCGGGCTTCCAGACGGATGGAATTCAAAGGGGTTCCGATGTCATGGGAAAGATTGTCCACCAGCTTTTTACGCAGGCCTTTCTGTTCCTCCAGGGCCCGGGTCATCTCATTAAAAGCCCGGCTCATTCTCCCCAGTTCATCCCGTGACTGGACCGACAGGTCTTCCCAGGTACCCTCCCGGGAAATGCGCTCCATCCCTTCTGTCAGAGCTCTGACAGGCCGGATCAGGGAGCGGGAGAAGAGAAAGGCCAGGGAGAAAACGACCAGGATCATGGCCAGTCCCCACAAAAGACGACCCATCAGGGAGTCGGAGAGATAGGACCGGGTCTCTTTATTAAGGTAATCCTTTCCCAGGTAGGTGGTGACCGTTCCCAGAAGAAAGCCCCCCGCATAAATGCTCCTGCGGCTGCCCTCCACCAGGGGAGTCGAATCCCACTGTTCCAGGCGGGAGAAGCTGTTGTAGATAGTACGCCCCTCCCCGTCCCGGACGATTATCCTCAAAGAAGGCCCGTCCTCTCCCGCGCCCTGCTCAAACCAGACCAGTTCCTCCTCCAGCCCGGACCAGCTTCCCTTCCTATCATGAAAATTGCCTATGATCCCGGCGATGTGATCCGTTTCGATACGGGTGAGAAGATGGGGTATCTCTTTGTAGGAGGTGTAATAATCCAGGGAGGAGTGAAAGAAGGCCGTGATAATGATGAGGATGAGGAAGGTGAGGAATATTTTCTGAAGAAGAGATCTCACTCATCCTCCCAGACCAGGCGGTAGCCTTCGCCGTAAACCGTCTGCAGGGGTTCGAAACCCTCCCGGTGAATCAGCTTTCTCAGTCTTTGAATATGGGTATCCACTGCCCTGTCAAAAACCTCTTCCCCGGGGGGGAGAGCCTGTTCCATCAGCTGGCTGCGGGAGAGGATGCAGTTGCAGTTCTCCATGAACAAGGCCATGATATCCCGCTGGACCCCGCTCAGGCGTACCGGCTCTCCGAAGAGGGTGAACTCTCCCCGGTCCCTGTCCAGATAAAGGGGTCCGCAGCGCAGAATCCGCCGGACCTGCCCCTTATACCGACGGAGTACCGCCTCCATGCGCAGAAGCAGCTCATCCGGATCGAAGGGTTTGGTCACGTAATCATCCGCTCCCCCGGCGAGCCCCTCCAGCCGGTCATTCCGGGCGGACAGGGCGGTGAGCATGATCACGGGAACATCGGAAGTGAGCCTGATTTGGCGGCAGAATTCCCGTCCGTCCCCGTCGGGAAGCATCAGATCGAGCAGGATCAGATCGGCCTGATTCGTCTCAAGCGATTTCAATCCCCCGGTCCCGTCGGGAGCAGAGAACACCCGGTACCCCGCCCTTTCCAGGTAGATCCGCAGCCAATCCGCCGTATGGGAATCATCCTCGACAACCAGAACCCTTCGCTTCACTTCTTACCCGTACTGCCCTTCTGACCCGATTCATGGGAGGAATTTCCTCCTCCGCTGCCCGGCTCTGATCCGGAATCGGGCCGGGATTCTCCGCGTTCCTGCTCTTCTCTCTTCGGGGAAGAAGAAACCCCAGTCTGAACGCTCTGTCTCTGCTGCTCCCGTTCCCCGTAGAGAAGGACCGCCTCTTCACTGCCGATACGCCCCTCTTCTACATCGTCAATGAGGGAATCGAGCATACCGGAAAAATCCGTATAGCTTCTGTTATATTTCCGCCGAACCTGGTCCAGAACCGATTTGGCTTCCCTGCCCGACATATCCCCCGCTTCCACGGCCTGTACGGTTCGGGTGAAGGAATTCTGAATCTCATCACGATAGGCCTGCTCCCGCTCAAGTGAACCTTTGGAAAAAAGGGAAAAGGGGATGAGAAAGAGGAGAGGGAGGACAAGAAAAAAGATTTTGGTATTGATTATGAACTTCATGGATAACCTTCTCTTTCAGATTAACTCCGAAAGCTCCGTCTGTAAAGAAAAGACGGAGCCGGGGTTTGGTAAAATCAGGATTTATTCTTTCCCGATGAGCCCGAAGAGGATCCGCTGCCGGTCTGATCCTGGATACGATCCTGATCAGGTTCACAATCCTGATCCTGATCCATTTTCTGATCCTGATCCTTGTCCTGATCTTTCAGTTTATCCTGAGTTTTATCCTGATCCTTGATGCGATCCTGATCAGGTTCGTCAATACGGAGTTGTGTCCGGTCTCTCAATTGGTCGGGGAGACCGTCCAATGCCTGTTCCGCAGTTATGTCGCCCGCGGCTACACCTTCGGTCAGATCATCGAGGACCTTCCGTTCCTCATTTCTGAGGGTGAAGCGGTTCTGCATATTCACCAGTTCATCCCGGGCTTCCTGAGGGGTGATCTCCCCGCTTTCAAGATCCCCGAGCAGATCGGTGTAACTCTCTTCGAGCAGGACGCCCTGTCCCTTGCCCGCTTCTTTGTTTCCCTGGGCCGTCAGCATGAGGGCCATGGGAAGGATTAATAAAACGACGATAATTTTCCTGATCATATTCTTCTCCTTAAGGTTATATAGGTAAGCGGGCAGCTCCAGCTGCCGACCAGCCTTTACCTTAAGATAGAAGAAGAATACGTCAGAAATTCGTCTGGATTCTCAAAGATTACTCCACGTTGAGAACGTCTTTCATGGCGTTGAGAAAACTGTCCTTGGGAAGGGCGCCCTGGGCCATTTGAGGCTGTCCGTCCTTAGGGATGAATAGGATAGAGGGAATACTCGCTATACCGAAGGCTCCGGCCAGCTCCTGCTCCTGTTCCGTATTGATCTTGTAGACGTTCATCTTACCGGCATACTCTTCGGAGAGCTCTTCCATGATGGGAGCTACCATTTTGCAGGGACCGCACCAGTCCGCATAAAAATCGATGATAGCGGGCAGTTCCCCTTTGAACTTCCACTCCTTCTCATTTTCATAATCGAATACCTTGTCCAGAAAAGCCTGTTTCGTTAAATGTTCAGCCATATTGTTTCTCCTTTGGGGAATGTTTTTCATTCACTA
>JAFGPQ010000248.1 GCA_016936115.1 Spirochaetales bacterium
ATAACTTAATACTCACTCAATATTCCTTTTTTGCTAGGACGGCAAAAAAGCCATCTACAACGCATTTATATTATATGATTTAACGTTCCGCGAATATATGAAGTTTCTATCAAAAACACGGGTTTATTTTCAATATAACTTATTAATTCCATTGTTTTCAATATAATTCCCCCAGTTCAATACCTTATCTTGAAAACAATATAACCATACCCTTCTAACAAAACCCCTACCGAATAAAAACATTCTCCCGATGCCACCCCAAAAACTCCTCCCGGGGCACCCACTCCTCCTTCCGGGGCAACACAATCTCCTTCTGCTCATAATCCAGCAGCCACCGCTTAAATCCCTCGCTATAGGAAGACACCCTATCGGAAACGGTCATCCGGTAACTATTGGAAAAAGTAAAAATGCCCCTATCAAAAAGATTATGGTGGAGATTGCATAAAAGCAGCCCATTGGATACCGTATCCGGCCCGTCATAAGCATGCCACTTGATATGGGCTGCCTCATTAGCAATGGAACTTCCCCCCAGCATCAGATGAAAGCCGCAGATAGCGCATTGATGATTATAGGCAATGGCCACATTCTCCCGGAACCGGGGATCCCGTTTTCTTTTCTTCGAAGCGCTCTGGGTATAATCCTGCCGGTAATCCAATCCAGTACGATAAAGAATTTCCTCTTCGTAACTTTCGGGAAAATAGTCGGACAAAAGGGATTCACAATACCCTATCAGGCTATCCTTCTGGGAGAGATAGGATAGGAAAGCCTCCGAAAAGGAAGCCTTCCCGTACCGGCGCATGTCCGTAATCGAAGCGCCGCTACTCCGATCCTTTCGAATCTTCTCCTCCTGGGGAAAAACCAGGATGCCGTCACTCCTCAAACGCCAGAAAGGATCCACTATATTGGCAATCCCGGTGTAATCCTTGATAAGGCTCCCCCCCTCCCCTTCCAGTTCGGAAAAGGAAAAATCTGTCCTACCGAAAAGATAATACTGGCCGATCAGCCAGAGAATGGTGATGGGTTTGTTTAGAGCCCGTACCCCTTGAGATTGGGCGGTACGGAGGGGAAAAGGATTATCTAACCCCATACAACATTCCCCATCTCACTCCCCCGAAACCCCGTCAAACAAAATCTCCCCGCTCACCCCGTCAACCACAACCAGCCGGTTTCCGCTCACCGCGAACTGCGTGATCAGCCCCCGGTCCCATCCGGCGGCCCAATAGAACCAGAGCTTTTCCTCATCCCCGGGCTCATTCTTAAGATAATAGACCGCCCCCTCCGGAGGGCTATCCCACAACCGGCTCGCCGAGACACTCCCCAGATACTCCGTCAAAATTTCCAGAATCTCTTTTCGGCTTTTCATAGCACCACTCCTTCCAGCACCTGGACCTGATCCCCCCAGCTCCGCACCCAGGGCACCATCTCCGTAGGCTCGCTGATCCAGCCGCTCCAGATCAATCCGCCCCCGGCCAGCTCCGCCCGGGTCCAGCCCTTGTTGTTCGCCAGGAGAATCTCTTCTATCTGCTTAATCCGCTCTAGTCTGTTCACAGGCCTTCCCTTTTACCATTTTACAGGAGGAATCCCCATCTGTCATGCAAAAAATGACCCGCCCCGCCGCCGGCATCCTCTTTAAGGAAAGCGCCGTACCGTTGCAGAGATGGCAACAGAAAAGAGTGAGGAATCAGTTTTTCTTTTATTTTACAGGGAATTACTTTACAGATGAAAAGGATAGATGCTAGCTCGCGCTCTTTATCAATAAGGATCGGGCTAAGATCTTATCCGATTCCATAATAAAACGCTCGACCAATAGGGGATCAAAATGAGTTCCCGAACAGTCCGTAATGATGGCGACAGCTTCCTCATGGGTCAGAGCTTTCTTGTAGGGACGATGGGAGATCAGCGCGTCATACACATCGATGATGGCCATTAGTCTCGCACAAAGGGGAATCTCATCACCCCGCAAACCATCCGGGTATCCGCAGCCATCCCATCTTTCATGATGATGCCTTGCGATGAGAAGGGCCAAATCGTAAAGCGTCGCATGCTCAATCTCCTTCATCGCATCCTTGAGCAGATCGTATCCGATGATCGTATGCCTTTTCATCTCCTCAAATTCCAACTCGGTAAGACGGGCTGGCTTGAGCAATATGGCATCGGAGATTCCTACTTTTCCAATATCATGAAGATAAGCGGCCGACTTGAGATCCTCAATGTACTCGGCTGTTATATATCCGGAATACTTCTCATGATCCATAATGCTGGCGGCAAGGATTTCAATAAAAGATTCGACCCGCTTCAGGTGATCCGCCGTCTCGGAATCCCTCAGCTCTGAAACGCGGCCGAGTATTCGCAGCGACGTGCTGTTCACTTTTTTCAGAGAATTTATCTGATGTCCCTTGATGAGGGAAAACCCTTTTGAAGTGATGACGAATAGATAAACAATGAAGATTAAAAGTACCGCATAGCTTAGTTTAAGCTGGAAGCTGGCCGTCGGCAGTTGGAATATTTTCATAACGATCAGAATAGAAAAGATTAAGGAGAAGATAAGATTGTAGGGGCGCTTCACGAATAGGAAGCATAATGACATGGGAAAGCTATAAAAAAGGATTCCCACATCATTCTTGAACAGGGACATGGAATCAAAAACAGCAATGAATAAAAGGGCAAGTACGATATACAGGAAAGATCCGATGTTACTGTCGACAAATTTAATTATGAGTAAGGCGAATGTGAGAAAGGACGTTGCCAACAGGAAGAGAAAATCCTCATGAACGGGATTATGACCCACCAGATCATTACCGAAAGTTGTGGCCACAGTTATGATCATGAATACCGTAATCGTATGAAAAACCGAAAACGTAATTTTATCTTTCTCTTTTCTCAGGTATTCACTTTCTTTCATGAAAGCAATAATACATTGACTGTATGCTAAAAAACAAACACTTTTTGAATGATTTCATAAGTGATATCCCACAGGGAGTATTCTATCAAAGCACTGGCCCCCCCATCCCTGTTCCGTAAACACCGGATTTCTGGCAGCGGCTCCCCTTGCCGCACAGGAAAAACTTGAGTTCGATGAATCGGGATTAGTGGTAAATCCGGGCCTTAGCTTTTATGACGAGCTCAGGGAAAGGCAGGAATAATATACAAGATGCCCAAGGAAACCCTCTGGCCAGACCAACTGATGGCCTCTAGGATCGGGAAAAACTCTTCAGAAAGTCCAGGCTCTCCTCTTCGTCCATAGCTTTGGCGAAGTAGAGCCAGGCGATGAGGCGAAGAACGTTATTACGGTAGTTTTGTATCATCTATGGTCCTGTTCAGGCTGGCCCGGATCAAAGAATCGTCTTGAGAACCGCCGCTCTCTCTTCGCCCAGTTTCTTAAGGCTCTCCTTGTCCACGATCAGACGCTCGTTCCGTCCGTGGGCGATGACTCCGGTTTCGTCGGTGGCCTCGAAGGAGATCTCCACCCGGTTCTCCCGCACCGAATCCACCGTGGCCGTAACGGTAATCGTCTCTCCCGCTATGGTGGGCTCCTCGTGGCTGACCAGAACCATGGCGGCCACGCTGGTGACCCCCTCGTGGAATTCATTCTCAAGAAGCTTCCAGGCGGTGTCCAGCATCAGCTTCGTCAGGGCCGCCGTGGAGAGCAGATTGTCATAGGTGTCATGGGCGGTTACGTCTTTCTGCAGGGTCAGGGTTTTCCCGACCAGCTCTTCAAACTTTGTTTCCATAATAACCCTCCGTTATTAATACTAAAGCCTGAATTGCCGCTTGTCCAAGGTTTCCCATGATTTTTAAAGAGAATTCCCCGGTGATGGGGTGATGTCATGCCATATTCACGTACGGGAACGGCACGTAAGGGGATGAGAAAAAAAAGTAACTGATCTTTCCTTAAAATGTCACCGGTAAAGTGTTTTTTTGCCAGTGGCAAAAAAGTGGTTTCCCACCTGAAAAAAAACACTTTCCCACTTAGGAAAAAACAGTTTGCCACTTGAAAAAAAAGGTTTTCAAGTGAAAAAAGCCCCCTCCCGGAACATTCCGGAAGGGGGCGCCTGAATGAAATCCTAAATAAGGGTAATAGGATTCTTGTAACGGGTTTTCCCCTCGTCGTTGCTGCCGTCGTCGCTTATCAGAATATGATAGGTTCCCGCTTCCGCCCCGTCGGGCAGGCGGCACATCACCTTCTGATCGCTGACCGTAAGAATAGTGTCCACCGGTATCAGGTCATCCTTGGCTGCCCCTTCCCGGCGCAGGAAAATCTCCGGCAGCCCCTCGGCGGGCTTGAGCCAGGATCCGTGCAGCTGAATGACGGAACCCACGGAGAACTCCGTCTCAAAGGCGCGGCTGGCAAAGCTGAAGATATGCTGTATCTCGGGCCTCTTGGAAAGACGGGTCATCTTCTCAAAGCTGGCGCTGTGAATCAAATCGTTCCGGAACTCCTTGGTGGCGCTGAAATTCAGACTGGGCGTATGCCGTTTGCTGTCAAACTCGTCCAGGGTCGAATCGAAAATGCCCCGCAAGCCCATCTTGGCCCGGAACAGCTCCATTATCACCGGATTCCCCAGAAGCACCTGCTCCTTGACGGTCTCCTTAAGAAGGTCCAGCACCACGAGAACGTCCTGCCTGGTCACGGTGGTGTTCTTTCCCACCATGAGACGGACAATGTCGTCCTGACGCAATGTCTTGTTCTGATCGATGCGGGCCACGTAGGACTCGCCCTCCATGGTAGGCAGAGTGTTCTTTGCCAGATAATAATTGATTTTTCCCATGTCGCTCATAGTTATACTCCTTGATATGCCCTGTTCGGCATGACTGAAGCGCGTGTCCCCGGGGGGACACATCCGAAAATTACGTAATTACGATCGCCTTACACCCTATTCCTACGAGCGAAAATCGATTTTCAAACAAAAAATCCGAAAAAAAATTATTTTTTTTAGTAAAAAATCCGTAAAACCCGGGATTAGTAAACGAATCTTTACAATGACAGTCGTTTATTATATACTGTTGTCCATGACTATAGACACAGCCCTGATAGAAAAGGAATCACGCAAACTTTATCTGCAGTATTTGAAAAATCCCGCCATTCCCGAAGATCTGTGCAGCGAGATTTTCCTGGAATTCACTAAGCGTATGGAAAAGGAAAGGACCCGGGGAGACGGCCGCATCAGCGGCAAGGGCATCGGCCAGCTCATAAAGATCGCCACCCGGACCGTCTTTCACAAGCACAAAAAACAGGAAGAGAAGGAAGCCATCCTCACCAACATCGTGAACCGCAACGCCAGCCAGTACTGGAGCAAGAACCGGCCCCCCGAGGAAAAGGCCTTCTTTGACAAGATCGCCCTCTTTCTCAAGGACTGGGTAAAGGAGAAGAAGCAGCGTCCCCGGTATCTGCGCGTTTTTCTGCTCTACCACGTTTACCATCTGGGCCCGGATTACCTGGAGGACCTGGGCGCCTGCACCGATCTGCCTCTTAAGGAATTCCTGGTTCAGGCAGAGGAGATACGGGAATCGGTTCGGGAGCGCATGAACGAAAAGCTGGAGAACAAAGTGAAAAGCCTGGGAACGGAATATTTTCACAAAATCAGTAAACAGACCCGGTACGGCGGTCTCTACATCACCCAGTTCGAAGGGGGCGAAGAACATTACCAGCTGGTGGAAAGGAACCGGAAACAGGCGAAGAAGGTCATTAAGGAACTGCAGTTCACCCCCACCTGGGCTCAGATAAGCCGCACCACGGGGATTTCGGAAAGAATGGCCGCTTACGCGGGACAGGCCGCGATCAAGGCGATTAAGAACTCCTTTAGGGATGACAGCTACTGGCAATGAAAAATAGAAAAAGGGCCTTCCGAAACTGGAAATCCGCCGAATCCTCCCTTATCCTTAATTAAGACATGCATGATATCATCGATCACTCCATACTGGATAAGCTGCCCAATGCCATTTCCATCATAGCGGGAAAGAATCTGGACCGCTATCTTTACACCAATGCGGCCTGGGAGCGCCTGACCGGTTACACCGGGGAAGAAGCTCTGAAAATCCACCCCCTGGACGTGGTCCACCCGGACATGAGGGAACAAACCATTCGCCGGTCGCAGCAGCGCTTTAAGGGCCTGAACCCGGTCCAGCGCTACGATTTAAAGCTCATTACGAAACAATCGAAAGAGATATGGACCGATTTTTCCGTATCCCTCATCGAATATCACGGACAAAAAGCTTTGCTCACAGCGGCCATAGACAGGACAGAGGAAAAACTCTACCAGCAGAAACTGGCGGACAGCGAAAAGCGGTACCGGGGCACCCTGGACAGCATGCTCGAAGGCTGTCAGATCATTGACCGGAACTGGCGCTATATCTACCTGAACGACATGGTGATCAGCCATAGCCGGCGCCCCCGGGAAGAGCTTCTCGGAAAAACCATGATGGAGGCCTATCCGGGCATAGAGAATACGGATCTTTTCGAAAAACTGCGCCGGTGCCGGGAGGAGAGCGTCCCCCTGCGCTTTCTGAACCGCTTCGCCTATGACGACGGGGAGGTGCGATGGTTCGAACTGAACGTGCAGCCCGTGCCCGAGGGCATCTTCATCCTATCCATAGACCGAACAGCCAGTGTCGAGGCCGATGAGATACACAAGCGGCAGAGGGAATCGGAGGAGCTCCTGTCCCGGATATTCAACTCCTCCGCGGTGGGCTTTAACCTGTTCGGCGTCACCGACGGTAAATCGGTCATGGTCAACGAAACCTACTCCCGCATCACCGGCTACCCCCGGGAGGAGATTCTGAACCACTCCGCCATGGAACTGAATCTCTTTCCCGATCCCGAGTCGCGCGCCGCGTGGATGAACGAACTAAAGATCCGCGGGAAAATTACCAACGAGGAGACGAAGATCCGCACCAAGAGCGGTGAGATCCGCACGGTGGCGGCGACGCTGGAAATGATCAGAATCAACGACGAGATCATGACCCTTGTCATCATGACGGACATCACCGAAGAGCGCCGGGCCCGGCAGAGGCAGAGGGAGTCGGAGCTCCGCTTTCACACCGTTTTCGATCAATCCGCCGTGGGGGTGGTTCAGTCCCTGGGTTCCGGTCGGCTCGTCGATGTGAACGACCGGTTCTGCGACATCCTGGGCTACGGCAAGGAGGAGTTGCTCTCAAAAACCCTCCCGGAGATCACCTATGGGGAAGACAGGGATCTGGAGACTCCCTTCATAGCCCGGATCACGGCCGGCGAAATAGACTCCTTTGAGCTGGAAAAGCGTTTCGTCAGCAAGCAGGGCAAACTGGTCTGGACCAGGATCTACTCCAACGTGGTGCGCAGCGAAGAGGGAGATCCCCTGTATGCTGTGGCCGTGGTGGTGGATATCTCCCAGCAGCTCGAAAATGAAAAGAAGCATCGGGATCTGGAAAGCCAGCTGGCCCAGGCTCAGAAAATGGAAGCGGTGGGTCGCCTGGCGGGAGGGGTGGCCCACGACTTTAATAACATCCTGACTATTATTAACGGTTTCAGCGAGCTTCTCCTGGCCGGGGATATTCCCGGAGAGATAAGGGAGTCGGTAGAGCAGATTCTCAAGGCGGGGGAAAAGGCGGCCCGCCTGACCACTCAGCTCCTGGCGTTCAGCCGCAAGCAGATAATCAAGCCCATGGTGCTGGATATCAACCGGGTGGTGCGGGAGCAGATGAAGCTCCTGAGCCGGATTCTGGGAGAGGACATAGAGATTGCCCTGTCCCTGAACGGGGATGCGGTCCCGGTGAAAATGGACCAGGGCCAGATGGATCAGATCATTATGAATATCGTGATAAACGCCCGGGACGCCATGGAACGGGGGGGCAGGCTGATCCTGGAAACGGGGATAAGCCATTTCGACCGGGAGGATGCCCTCTTTCACGGGGGAACCGCCGCCGGCCACTATGGCATGCTGGCGATCAGCGATAACGGAACGGGCATGAGCCGGGAGACGAGGGAGCAGATCTTCGAGCCCTTCTTTACGACAAAAGGGGTGGAACAGGGCACCGGCCTGGGCCTGGCCATGGTGTTCGGCATTGTGAAACAGAATAAGGGATTCATCTACGTTTACAGCGAATTAGACGAGGGGACAACCTTTAAAATATTCCTGCCCCTGGCGGATACTCAGGACAGGGAAGAGCATCAGTTGAATCAGCTTAAAGCGGATCAGCTCAAAGGCACCGAAACCATACTTGTTGTAGAGGACGACAAGGGTGTTCAGAAAACCGCCGAAAATGCCCTTGCCGCCTACGGGTACAAGGTGATTCTGGCTGACAACGGGGAGGAAGGGCTGGAAGCCTTTCGCGAGCACAGGGAGCGGATAGCCCTGGTGCTGACCGATGTGATCATGCCCCGCCTGGGCGGCAGGGAGCTCGTGGCCCGCCTGAAACGGGATAAACCGGATCTGAAGGTGATCTACTTCTCCGGCTATACCGGTGACAGCATCACCCATCAGGGGGTTCTGGACGGGGATATCGATTTTATTCAAAAGCCCTTCTCCCCGGTGGAGCTGGTCAGAAAGATACGGGAAGTATTGAACAGGCGAGGAGCTGACTATAAAACATGACTTACATTTTCCCGGGTCCAGGCCGTCGGGCAGGCGGCATAGAACAGACCTGTCGCTCACCGTAAGTTCGGCCGGCTTAAGCCATTAACCGTTCAGCTCGATTACGGAACCTAGAGAGAATTCCGTACTGAATGTGTGCTTCCCAAGGGAACACAAACGACGATTTGTAATAGGATTGGCCAGCCTATGCTTACTACTGCTCACAGGAAAGGGAAATCAGGGGCGAACGATTATCGATGAAGCAACGAAGACTATTTATGATGTAATTAAAGATTAGAAAAGAAGATTCCCTTTTCAATCAGTGAACACGGTGTTAGTATCATTTTATAAAAATGCGCTTCCCTGCTCAAAGAGAGGTAGAACTTGATTAATATCAGAACAGATAGATTAATAATCAGAAACCATTTTAAATCCGATTGGGAATCC
>JAFGPQ010000249.1 GCA_016936115.1 Spirochaetales bacterium
AACCCCATCGTGGCGTCCTACCTGTTCGGCCTGGTCCTGGTGAATTCCGGAATCATCGGAGACCGGGCCATGCCCCTGCTCGACACGATAGCTACGGTGACCGTGGCCCTGTCCATCCCCCTGATGCTCTTTTCGGTCAATCTGCGCATCTGGGTCATGGAATCGGGCAAAACCGGACTGGCCATGGTTCTGGCCGCCCTGTCCATCACCCTGGTACTGGGGGCGGGGCGTTTTCTCTTCGCCTCCCGCCTGGAGGAATTCCCCCGCCTGGCGGGTATGCTGGTGGGGGTCTATACGGGGGGAACCCCCAATCTGGCGGCCATAAGGGCGGCCCTGTCCGTACCGGCCGATCTTTATCTGGCGGTTCATGCCTCTGACATTCTGCTGAGCGCCATCTATCTACTCTTCGTTATCACCTTCGCCCAGCCCCTGCTTTCTCTGGTACTGAAGAGGAACAGGGTCTCCGAGGATCTGGACAGTGAAATCGCTCAGGAGGAGGAACTAAAGCCCCTTCGCCAGGTGTTCACAAGGGAGAAGATGAAGCCCCTCGCCGCAGCCCTGGGATTGGCGGTACTCATATTCGGCATCGGCGCATCGTTCACCCTCTTCGTGAAGGAGGAGAGCCAGACCCTTGTGGTCATTCTGGTGATTACCACCCTCTCCCTTCTGTCGTCCCTGTACCCCCGCATCCGAAATATTCCGGACACCTTCGCCTTCGGGGAGTATTTCATCCTGGTATTCAGCGCCTCCACGGGAGCCATGGGGAACTTCTCCCGCATACTGGGCGCCGCACCGGGGGTGTTCCTGTTAGTGGCCTTCGCCCTGTTCGGATCCATGGTGGTACACACCCTGCTCTGCCGCATATTTTCCATCGACGTGGACACCATGCTCGTGGCCAGTACGGCGGCCATCTGCTCTCCTCCCTTCGTGGGGGTTACCGGTATGGCTCTGAAGCGCCCATCCCTTATCGCCCCGGGAATCGCCTCGGGACTGATGGGGTATGCACTGGGGAATTATCTGGGGATTCTGATGTTCAAGCTCCTGTCCTGATCTCCCGGAACGCTTCAGCCGCTTTTTCCAGGGTTTCGTCGATATCGGAATCCTTGTGGGCCAGGGAAAGGAACCAGTTGTGGTGGGGATGCAGGTACACCCCCTTTGCGGCCATGGCAGCGGAGAATTTCTGGTTCAAAAACAGGTCGGGATCCTCGTCGAAATTCATGTAGGGGATGGAATCGGGTCCGGACAGGGTGACCGCGTAACCGGAAGCGGCGGCGGCCTGGAACAAGCCCTCCTTAAGACGTTTTCCCACTCTCATCACATGGTCCTGCACCTTCTCCTCCTCCATCACGTCCAGGCAGTGCATGGCGGCGATCATGGGGACCATGGAGGTCCAGAAGGTACCGGTTATGAAGAATCCCCCCGCGGTGGACTTGAGTTCCTTCGTCCCCATGAGGGCGGCGATGGGATAGCCGTTGGCCAGGGATTTGCCCATGGTGACCAGATGGGGTTTCGCTCCGAAATAGTGATGGGACCCCTTGAGGGAGAGCCGGAAGTTGGCCCGGATGTCGTCCATGATAAAGAGGGCCCCCTCCTTTTCGCATAGGGATTCCACTTTGGGATACCAGGAGGGAGCGGGAAGAATCTGGGGCACATAGGTGGGATGGTGATAGGGGGTCAGAATGATGCAGGCGATCTCGTCCCTGTAGCGGTGGAAAAGTTCCTCCAGGGCAGCCTCGTCCCCGTAGGGGAAGGTGTGCACGTGGATTTTCTCATCGAGTACGGGAAAGTCGTTGGTGGAGCACCAGTTGGCCGATCCGTGATAGGCCCCCTTCGCCATGAGGATGCGCTTTTTGCCCGTATGGACCCGGGCCAGGGAAACGGCCAGGGTGGTAGCGTCGGTGCCGTTCTTGGCGAAGACGCTCCAGCCCATCCCCTCGATCAATCCGGTGAGCCGTTCCGCCAGTTCCACCATGACCGGGGCGGGCTGATTCAGCAAATCCCCCTTCCTTAACTGGGCCGCGGCGGGATCGTCCACCCGGGAATTTCCGAATCCCAGGATCATGGAACCGAAGCCGCAAAGATAATCGATATAACTGTTTCCGTCCGCATCCTTGATCCGGCACCCCTCCCCTTCGGTGAAAAAGTAGGGAAACTGCCCGGGTACGGTGAATCCGGGGCTTTTGGAACCGTAAATACCCCCGGGAATGCACTCTATGGCCCGTTTATACAGGCACTGACTCTCTTTGTATCTCATTTCATAATCTCCCCGAAGCGGTCGAGCAGGGGGAAAAGCCCCTGAATCATGGGCAGCTTACCCTTGGTCATGACCCGTCCTTCCCCCAGTGCTCCCAGGGCCGGTTCTACGCCGGTCAGAACGGCATGGCAGACTTTTGCGTCGCTGAATTCCAGGAAAGCGTTCACTCCCTCTTCCGAAGGCTCCCTCTCCAGGATCATGAGACCTTTATTCACGACAATAACGCCGGAAATATCTTTCCTGCCGGCCACGCCGATTCCGATCCGGCCTTCCGGGATATGGGAGGCCCGGGCGGCCACCCAGTGGTCGTGATTATACACTTCGCAGACGCCGCGCAGGGCGGCCCGGAGCAGAAGGCGGGTCTTTTTCTCCAGGGCCGGTGTATCGGTAATGTCCGGATTCACGTCCATGGCGGCTGCCACGGCTCCGGCGGATCTCTGAAAGGCCTTGAGCGCCTTGAAGAAGCCCGGTCCCGTGGGAAGGGGTATCAGGGTCCCCTTTCCTCCGGAGAGGACCGCGGTCATGTCCCGGTGCCGGGGAAACCAGAGCAGGACGCCTCTTTTTCCCCCGTTGAAGGAAATAAACCTTCTGACGGAATCGGGGGCCGCCAGGGTCACGGCGTACTTGCCGGAGGGCAGGGAAGCGGCCAGGTTCTCATCAAGAGCGATAAGTTCATCAATCAGACTGGAGACCACGCCGGAGCGTACGGCGGCTACAGTTTTATCCCGGGGTGTTCTCATAGGGTTTTGGCTCCTTCGCCGTACACCATAACATGAAATGGGGGGATTTGCCAGAAAATTCCCGCCTTAATAAACGGCTGGAAGCGGGTCTGAGTATACTTTCGATAACTCTTAACCTATAGGTATTCAAATCATCAAAATATGTTAATATCACACAATAAAAAGGGGGAAATCCAATGACTTTACCAAAGACACAGAAAGGTTTATCCAATAGTATCACAAAAATCCGCTCCCAGCTCTCAGCCTTCAAGCGGGAGTACGGTTTCATTGACGACGGAAACGGCTCCAGATATTACCTCTTCTATCTTTACTTTCTCCTTGGTGATAACCGCCGGTCTTCTGAATATATACGCTGGTATAAACAGTCCTTCCCTACTGATATGGGCGAACCGATTGCCTTCCTGTGCTGGGCACTGATACTGCATCGCATGGGTAAGGAGAGCGATTTTATACTTGCCAGGACTATGATCTCTAACCTCTATCTCATTCCTCATCTACTCGGAGAAGAGATCGAAAGGATTGATATGTGGCATTCCTGTTCCGATGAAGATCCCGATTACATAGATTGGTTACCTGGGCAAATTCGAAAAGCCATTACCGAAGAAGACCTTGGTTGGATCAGGGAAAGGTATAATTCTGTCCCGTTTATTCGGGTACGGGACCGATATATTGCAATCAATAAGGAATTGGAAACTCTTCCCCGGGGAGAAAAACGAAGTGCCCTGGCTGATGAAGAGCTACACCTTCTGGATGATTGGCGGTAATGGGGAGGAATCTTAAAATTCAGATGTTCTGCTTTACAATAAGTATGAGACCTGTTACCTAAACAATAAGCCTCTTCTTCTCAAAAACCGCATTCCTGAAATTAATCAAATAACCAACGGACAACCCGGAAAGTCCCAGATAATTGAGTAGCTGTGCTTCATGATTTCTGTTGAGCATGGTAATCGATTTGATAATGCTTCATACAGTAACATGAGAAAGCGACATGCTCCTCCAGAGCTTTTCTCCAAAGAACTTAAGAACCCCAGCGCCCTACCCCATATACCCGTGGTATTCCAGAGCCTCAAGCCCCCTATCCTGTGTTTCCTCTTCCGAACCACAGCCGATCACATGAACCGGCACCCGACCGGACAAGGGATACGCAGGGTGCGCAGCAGACGCCGTAGGCGGCCGAAGCGAACAGCGGAGCCCGGAGAAGCCCGGTGCCGCTTCGCGGCATGGCCCCAAAGAAACGGGGGCGCAAAAAACTTGCCCCCCCGAAAAAACCATAGTAGAGTATAGGAAAGTCAGGAGGATATTTTATGGTCTACTATTCCCAGGGGTCGCCCCAGGATGATTTGTCTTCTCAGGATATGAAGAACGCCCTCGCCGCAGCGTTTCACAAAATGGGGAATAGGGAGAGAGTGCTGATCCTTCCCCCCGATTTCACCCGCTTTCACTCAAGGGCGGGAGAGCTGACCGAGCAGTCCTGGGAGATTCTGGGGGACCGGGTCAAGGATATCATGCCGGCTTTGGGAACCCATGTGCCCATGAAGGCTGATCAGATTTCCCGCATGTTCGGCAGGGTCCCGGCCAGTCTCTTTCGGGAGCACCGCTGGCGGGAGGATGTGGTGACTCTGGGGGAAGTACCTTCATCCTTTATGGAAGAGGTCTCCGAGGGAAAACTTCACTATACCTGGCCCGCCCAGGTGAACAGGCTGCTGGCCGAAGGGGGCCATGATCTGATACTGTCCATCGGACAGGTGGTTCCCCATGAGGTGATCGGTATGGCCAACTATACGAAGAATGTTTTCGTGGGCACCGGCGGGGCGGAGGCTATCCACAAGAGCCATTTCCTGGGAGCGGTCTACGGGATGGAGAGAATCATGGGCGTGGCCGATACTCCTGTGCGAAAGGTGCTGAACTACGGGGCGGATCATTTTGCAAAACACTTTCCCCTGGTGTACGTTCTCACGGTGATCGGTCCCCGGGATGACGGTTCCCTGGCGGTCAGGGGCCTTTATATCGGGGACGACGACGAATGCTACCTGCTGGCGGCGGCCCTTGCAAAGGAGGTGAACTTCAATCAGCTGACCGCTCCTTTGAAAAAGTGCGTGGTCTACCTGGATCCGGAGGAGTTCCATTCCACCTGGCTGGGAAACAAGGCGGTCTACCGGACCCGCATGGCCATGGCCGACGGGGGGGAACTGATCATCCTGGCCCCGGGGGTCTCCGAATTCGGAGAGGACAGGGCTATTGACGGGCTTATCAGAAAGTACGGCTACCGGGGGACGGATCACACCCTGGCCCTGGTGGAGAGGGAGAAGGATCTGGCGGAGAATCTGAGCGCGGCAGCCCATCTGATTCACGGATCCTCGGAAGGACGCTTCTCCATAACCTACTGCCCCGGGGGTCTGACCCGGGAGGAGACGGAGGGAGCCGGTTTCGGTTACGCCGATCCGACTGAGATGATGAAAAAGTATGATCCGAAAATACTGAAGGATGGATATAACAGTGTTGAGGGAGAGGAGATTTTCTATATATCCAACCCCGCCCTGGGTCTCTGGGCCAGTCAGCGCTGACGCCGTCCTCTGCGGAATCCCCTGCCGTGCCCCAGTCCGTTTCTCATACCTCTTCTTCCCGTTTCTGATCCGGGATGGTGCCGGCGGGGGGGCTGATCTCCCGAGCGTTCCTGGGCAAGCCCCAGAATTTTCTCACCCACAGTCTCATCCAGAGCGATATGGGTGCCCTCCACTTCGATGACCAGGGAGGGATGGGTCTGGTGGACTTTCACCGTCTTGCCCGGTCCGATGCGCATACCCTCCAGGATATGGAGTTCCCTGTCGTTGCGGGTCTGGATATAGAGGATTTTCAGGGTGTCCCCCGGCTGGAGTGAGGTAAGGGAGTGGACCGCCTGGTTCACCTGTTTTTCCTTGTTGCGACAGCATTCCCCCCGGGGGATGGGCAGGCCGTGGGGACACTGTTCCGGATGCCCTAAAAGGGTACACAGGCCGTCCAGGATCTCCCGGTTCATGATATGTTCGAATTCGCAGGCCCCCACTTCATAATTCTTGAGCCCCAGCACATCGCTCAGGAGCCGTTCGGCCAGACGGTGGGCCCGGATGAGCCGTTCGGTATATTCGGTGCCCTTTTCGGTGAGTTCCAAATCCTTCAGATAGCCCTTTTTCTCAAGCCCTTCCACGGCCTCGTCGCTAAACTGGGCTCCCATCCTCTCTTTCAGGAATTCCCGGCCGAAGAGATTTTTCTCTCTCTGAAGCCAGACCACTTCCAGGTGTTCGTCCTCAATACGGGTGATTTCCATCAGTTCGCTCCTTTCCAGACCAGTTGTATCAGAAAATTCAGTCCCCCCGCCAGAAGGAGTGAGGAGACGTTAATCGCCAGTATCATTAAGAGTCCCGTTTTGCGCCCGCTTTCCCGTACCATGGCCACCATATTGGCGAAACAGGGCACAAACATGGTGGTGAGAACAACGGCCAGGATCGTCTGCCGTACGGTCAGGCCCCCGTCGGAGGCGAGGCGCAGGATGTAGCCGGCTCCCGCTTCGTTACGGGCGATGATCAGCAGAAGCCCTTCCACCATATCGATGGGCAGCCCCAGCCAATGGACCACAACGGGGGCGGCGATATGTTTCATGGCCAGTAGCAGGCCGGTCACATCAAGGATATAGAGGCAGACAGCGGCGATCATAAAAACCACCAGGGACTCACGCAGGAAGTTCATGATCCGGTGCCCGGTCTTGCGGAACAGGGCGGTGAGCCGGGGCCAGCGGAAGGGGGGCAGTTCCTGAATGAAGGGGAAACTGTGCTGTGCCGGCAGAACCCGGTTGAGGATCAACCCCGCTCCGGTTTCGGCGACGATGAGAAAAACCAGGGCCACCAGAAACGCGGCGATGCCAGCCTGCCCCAGTATGGCCATGTTCAATCCCATCTGGGCGGAACAGGGGATGGCGAAGCCGATAAGAAAAATAGCGATGATCTTCTCCTTGCGGGAGGTAATCGATTTGGTAGAGAGGGTGGCCATGGTCTTGCAGCCGAATCCCAGAAGCAGGGGCATGAGGGATTTTCCCGACAGGCCCAGTTTCTCTCCCATCTTGCGCAGGAGAACCATAAGATTGGGAAGATAGCCCGTATCTTCGATAACAGCGAAGAAAAAGAAAAAAACGGTCAGGACCGGAAGCACTGTGGCAATGGCCGCGATTAGTCCCAGGGTGATGATGCCGTAATCCCCCACCAGCATATCCCGCAGAAAGGGATAGGGGATGAAATCGGTCAGAAACACCACGATGGGATCGAAAATATACCCGGTAAGGAGTCCTTCGATGAATCCGGCCAGATTGACAACCAGGAGATAGCCCACGATGAGAGTCAATGCCAGAAGGGGCAGTCCGTACAGGGGATGACGGCTGAGGGCGGCCAGTTTTTCCGGGAGATGCTCCCGCCACAGACCCCTCTTTTCCAGGGAGATCCGGGCTAGTTCGTCCACCCGCTGCTGCCTGTCCCTGAGAACGAGGGCGTTGAAATCTTCCTTGACTCCCGTGAAAAGCAGATTCTGTCCTTCCCTTCTGAGCTCGGCCAACCGGTCGTCGGTGATACCCAGATCCCTGCTTTTCAGAGTGGGATCATTCTGCAGAATCAGCAGGGCGGACGCCTTTTTGTAGGGAAGAGGCTCGGAGAGTCCCTTCAGGAATTTACCCAGAACCTCCTCTCCCCCGCCGGTAAGATGAACCGGAGTCAAAGACCGGGCCGTTTTGAGAGCCTGTCCGATCATCTCCTTTTCCCGGATGCTGAAGGAGTCGAACTCCACCACGGGGACTCCGGTCTCTTCGGCCAGCCGGTCGGACAGGATCGATTCGCCCCTTGTCTCCGTATTGTCCACGTGATTGATTATAATGACCATGGGGATGTTCAGGCCGGCCAGATCCAGAGCCAGCATAAGTCCCTGGCGCAGCCGTCCCGAGTCGATGCAGTGCAAAAGGATATCCGGCCTTTCCCGATAGATGTAATCCCGGAGCAGAAGCTCCTCCTCGGAGTGAATGAAAAGGCCGTGGAACCCGGGACTGTCGGTCAGCTGCCACATTTCCCCGCCCACTTCATGTTCCTTCACCCGAAAATCCATGGTGGTGTAGGCATAGTTGGCTTCTATATCATAGGTGCCTGTCAGACCGTTGAAGATATGAGTCTTTCCACTGTTCGGTAATCCGGTAAACAGAATTTTTTTCACAGATACCCTTCCTCTCTGAAAGTTAGCCTTGTCTAATATACAAAGGAAATGCATCTCCGTCAATCTCCCCTATCCGGAGGAAAGATTTAATTCTTTTTACGCCGGGCAAACAGAATAAGATAGCTGATGAGGGACATGAGAGCCATGAAAGCGGAGACAACCGCCAGGATGCGCAGAACCGTTTCGCCGGTGGAGACTAGTCCGGGATAGGCCTTTTGCGCCAGAAGCAGCAGCATGCCCGCCAGGCCGGTGAAAAAATACCCCACCGCTTTGAGTTTGCCCCAGACGCTGGCGGCCAGGGCGGTTCCCTCTTTGATGAGGAGCATGCGGATGAACATGATGGTGTACTCCCGCCAGAGTATGATCATGACGGCCCACCAGGGAACCCATTTCATAGCGGCGAAGCAGACGAAATAGGTCACCCGGAAAATCACATCCGCGAAGGGATCCATCAGTTTGCCCAGATCGGTGACCTGATTGTAACGGCGTGCCACAAAGCCGTCCAGCACATCGGATACTTCGCTCAGGACGAAAAGCCCCCATATAAGCGCCAGTCCGCCCCAACCGGGCTCCCCCCCCGAAGTAAGGACAAAAAAGACTATGAAGAAAAGAGGGGTGATGATAAAGCGGGAAAGGGTAATTTTCGTGGCGGTGTTCATTAAGGATAATGATAAAGAGAGCCGGTGGGCTTGTCAAGAAAAGGAGGGTTGATCTTTTAAGCAGATTGGAGTAATCTGCATCCATTCCCTGGGGTGGTCCTTGTTAAGGGCCTGAGATGAAACCCATAGAACCTGAACCGGATAATGCCGGCGAAGGAAGCGGATAGCCCGATCGGGTGGATTTCCTTTCTATTCTCATCACAACGGGGACATATTTCATAAATCTATGGAGATTTTATATGAAGAGAGTATGTCTTGTTTTATCACTTCTCGCTGTCCTGCTGCCTCTGGCGGCCATTGGACAGAATGAGCCTGAAACCGCCGCACCGGCGGAACTGACAGTCTACTGCTACGACTCCTTCGCTTCAGAATGGGGAGCCGGACCGTCTATCGCCCAGAAATTCGAGGAAATGTACGGTGTCAAGGTCATTCTGGACGCACCGGGTGATGCGGTCACGGTCATGACGAAGGCGATCATGGAAAAGAACGATCCCAAGGGGGATGTGATCATCGGTCTTGACAACAACCTCCTGAGCCGGGCCCTCTCCGAGGACATTCTGCTCCCCTATGAGCCGGCATCACTTTCAGGAGTCGATGGGGATCTTGTTTTTGACAAGACCTATCACCTCATTCCCTTCGACTGGGGCTACTTCGCCCTCTGCTACGACACGGAGCTTCTGAGCGACCCTCCCGCCTCTCTGAAGGACCTGACAGATCCCCGTTTCAAGGAGAGCATCGTCCTCATGGATCCCCGTACCTCCACGCCGGGGATGGGATTCCTCCTTTGGACGATCAGCGCCTTCGGGGAAGAGGGCTGGAAGGATTACTGGAAAGCCCTGGCTCCCAATATCCTGACTATCAGCGATAGCTGGAGTACGGGATACGGCCTTTTCACTTCGGGAGAAGCCCCTCTGGTTCTCTCCTACAGTACTTCGCCGGCCTATCACGTGGAGTGGGAAGAAACCACCCGTTACCAGGCTCTCATGTTCGACGAGGGCAATTATCTGCAGATCGAAGGCATGGGAATACTCAAGGGAACCGGACAGGAGGATCTGGCCCGGAAGTTTATCGACTTCATGCTTACCGAGGAGTCCCAGAATACCCTGGCCATGTCCAATATAATGTTTCCTGCAGTGGGTTCCACTCCCCTGCCCCCTTCCTTTGACTACGCTCTGAAAACCGATAAGGGGCTCATGCTGAAGGACGATCTCATCGAAAGCAATTCGGAGAGATGGATTCAGGAATGGGTGGAGACGGTCTCCCGCTGACCATGAAGGGATCGCGGCTGTCAGGCAGATTACCGGGAGCGTCCCTGCTCCTGGTTCTTCTGCTGTTCTATCTGCCCCTGGCGGTGATCCTGTCCCGGTCCCTTTTCTCCGAAGGCCGGCTAACCGGAGAGAATCTGATTTTTGTATTCTCCCGCCCGCTTTACGGCCGGCTGATTCTCTTTACCCTGGCCCAGGCCTTTCTGAGCGCCCTGGTCTCCCTGGCGGCGGCTCTGCCCTGCGCCGCCCTTTTCGTGCACTACGACTTTCCCCTGAAGAAGCTCCTTCTCTCTTCCACGACCCTCTCCTTCATCCTCCCTCCCATTCTGGTTGTCCTGGGATTTGTGATATTCTGGGGTAACCGGGGAACGACAAATAACCTTCTCATGTCCATATTGAATAGGGACGAGCCCCCCCTGAAGGTGCTCTACTCTTTCCGGGCCATTATCCTGGCCCATGCCTTTTACAATATCCCCCTGGCCCTGCGTTTCTTCTATAACCAGTGGGCCGCCCTGCCCCGAAGCCATTACGAAGCAGCCCGTCTCTTCGGCGCTTCCCGCGGTCAGATGTTCGGCCGGGTGATCTGGCCTCGAATCGCTCCTGCGGCAGCTTCCTCCTTTCTCATCATCTTCCTCTACTGCTTCATGAGCTTCGCCATTATCCTCGTTCTGGGAGGAGGCCCCCGGTACAGTACCCTGGAGGTGGAGATCTACCGGCTGATCAAGTTCAACCTGGATTTTTCCCGAGGGAGCGCCCTGGCACTGGTCGAAACCCTGTTCTGCCTGATCGCGATGCTTATCTACCTGAAAAGCGACCGGGGAGAAGAGGATCTGGCTGCGGAGGAACTGCTCGCTCCGGCGAAACTGACCGGGAAAGTCCTTCCCCTTTTCCTGGCTTATCTGCTTCTGTCTGCCCTGTTCTTCGGGGGCCCCATGATCGCTCTGATCGGGGAATCCTTTCGCTACAGCCCCACGAAGACAGGAGCAGCCCGGTTCTCCCTGCACTGGTACGGCCGTCTGTTTTCCCCGGACAGTCGGACCGGAGCGGAGATGACCTTCCGGGCGGTACGGAACAGCCTCTACTTCGCCCTCTGGACGACCGCAGCCGCCACCCTGACCGGAACGGCGGCCGCCTTTCTTGTGCATAGGAAGAGAACGGTTCTGCCCCGGCTCACCGAGCTTCTCCTGCTGCTGCCCATGGGAATATCCTCTCTCATACTGGCCCTGGGATACCTTTTTCTCTCCACTAGACTGAATTCGGGTCCCTTTTGGGACGATCTTTCCGTCATCATGGCTCACACCTTCATCGCCCTCCCCTTTGTCTACCGCAGCGTGGGAACGGCCCTGGCCCAGACCGACGGCTCCCTCAGGGAATCCGCCCTGATTCAGGGAGCCGGGGAACTGCAAACCCTTTATTATATCGAACTGCCCCTGCTGGCAAAGCCGCTCATCACGGGAGCCCTCTTTGCCTTTGCCCTGTCCATGGGTGAAATCAACGCGGTTCTCATCCTCTCATCACCGGAACGGGTGACCATACCCATCGCGATATACCGGCTTATCGGAAGCTATAACTATCCCGGGGCCTGTGCCATGGGCACACTCCTTATCCTCCTGTCCCTGGGGGTTTTCTTTATCATGAACACTATGGACAGGGGGAATGAGTTGCAGTAAAATCAGATAATGAACGTTTCCCATCACCCGGCACCGGCGGGTCTGTTCGCCTATCTGAAGAAACTGCTGACCCTGATCATCCGGGACAGGATTCCCGCCCGGGCTTCCGGTCTTGCCTTTACCACCATTCTGGCCATGGTGCCTCTTATGACCATGCTTATCTCCTTCGGCTCCCGGGAACTGGTGGAGGGACCGGTCAAGGAACTGATCATGACCACTATCCTGCCTACCAGCCAGGAGATGGTATTCAATCAGCTGACCTCCTTCGCCGAGAACAGCCGCAAACTGGGGACCTGGGGCCTGGTGATAACCATAGTGGTGGTTTTTCTGTTGATTAACAAGATTGAACTGGATGTGAACGCCCTGCTCCGGGCCCGTCCCAACAGGGGACTCCTAACCAGACTGGCAATTTACATGGTCACCCTGATCTTCAGCACCCTTACCGTGGGAAGCAGCTTCTCCCTGACCAATGACCTGATTCAGATTATGACTATGAAACTGACCCCCCGTTTCACTCTTCTGCAGGTTCTCTTCTCTTCCCTGGGATCGATTGTTCTCATAGGCATGACCATCCTTCTTCTGATCATGCTGGTCTCTTCGGCCCGGATCCGCTGGAAGAGCGCTCTGACCGGGGCACTGGCCGGAGCTATTCTGTGGGAGTTCGCCAAAAAAGCCTTTTCCCTCTGGGCCACCTACTCGATCCGCAATTCGGTGATCTACGGATCCCTGTTCATGATACCTATTCTGTTTATCTGGATTAACCTGGCCTGGATCATTATTCTCTCGTCCCTGGAAGTGGCCTACCTGCATCAACACCCCGGCTATCTTCTCTATCTGGAGGATAACAGCAGCGCCCCGGCCCTGCAGACGGTGATGACCATTAAGCTCTACCTTATTATCGCCGGTGAATTCCGGGAGGGGAAAAAACCGCCCCAGCTGGAGGATCTCTCCGCTTCGACGGGGCTTCCGGAAACGGAGGTGCTCTCCCTTCTGGACAGGCTCATCAAGTACGTTCTCATACTCCGGACCGATCAGAAGGGATATTTGCCCGCATCGGACCCGGAAACGGTGGATCATACGGTTCTGGTGAATGCGGCCCTGGACGAAGCCAGTGTGGAAGCCTGCTTCTCCGCCGAAGAGGCCAGGGATATATGGGAGGATTTTCGGGAGATCCGCTCTCAGCGGAAGGAGTAATTGAGTCCCATACCGGCGCTCCACGAGGGATAGGGTATATCAAGAACCATATAGTTCCGGTAAAGGAAATTCCCCTTAACCGAGAGGCGCGTCCCCAGATCGACGGACAGACCGCCCCCATAACCTAACAGGTAGGTACTGTCGTACAGGGCAAAGCGAAAGATACCCTCAAGGGCGACATGCTTGAAAATATCCCTTTTCACGACCCGGTACAGCAGGGGATCCCGGAAAAACACTTCTACCCGCCAGAAACTCTCGAAACCCATCGCCTCGGTGGCCAGATTCTCCCCGAAGCGCAATCCCGCTGCGAAATGGGTGCCCACCAGTGAGTAGAGACCGGGCTGCTCGTTAAAGTAATTGCGCAGAAAAAAGCCGATGAACGTCTCGTCGTAAAGATTCAGCTCCTCCCCGATATAGAGTGAGTAGGATTCCCATCCCCCTTCTATCCCTATTGTTCTGTTCAGCAGCTCGGGAAAATAGGAAAGATTGTAGCCGGCGCCCTGGAACAGACCTCCGGTCTGTCTCAGATCATTATCCAGCTCGCCGGTTCCTCGGGATGAGTTCAGAAGGGGAAACCTCAGCAGCAGTTCCCCCCTGGTCCTCTCCTGGCGGGCCTTCTCCTTGTTCTGCTCCCTCGTGATGAAATCCATTTCACCCCCATCGGAGGGGACGTTAGCTTTCAGGGATTCCTTTTCAGCCTCCCTCTGTTGAATGAAGGCGTCGATCTGCTGGGGATCGGTCTGATAATTCTCAAGGGAGACGATGCGGGAAAGGGAGGTGATATAATCGGCGATCACTCCGTTTTCCCCGTCCAGCTCCCGGGCCTTGCGGAAAAGGGTCAGGGCCTGCTCATAATCCTCCCCGTCAAGACTATCAAGAGCCTGATCCACCAGAAGCTGAGCCTCGGGAATCTCGGAGATTTCCGCAGAGGCAAGGGAAAAGGCTATGAGCAGCCACAGGAGCGCCGCTGTCAGGGGATATTTCACGGAGCCGCCTTGAGAAGATGGGTATAGCGACCCCAATTCCCCCTCCAGGTGTTCTGCTTGTCCAGGGAACGGTTCAAATCCCTTAGAAAAATCTTCCGGGGAACATCCACGGCCCCCATACTTTCCAGATGGGCCGTATGCTGCTGGCAGTCGATCATGTCGAAATCCAGTTCCCGGAGGATTTTGGCCAGGGCTATCAGGGCCAGTTTGGAACAGTTCGGCTCAAGGGAAAACATGGATTCCCCGAAAAAGGAAGCCCCCAGGGAGACGCCGTATAATCCGCCGGCAAGCTCCCCTTCCCTCCAGACTTCCACGGAATGGGCGTACCCTTCCCGGTGGAGAGAGGTATAGGCCGCTTCCATTTCATCGGTAATCCAGGTGCCTCCCTGTCCTTTGCGCCGGATCGCCTTGCAGTTTCCAATGACTGCGGGAAAATCCCGGTCAAAGGTTATTTCATAGGCTTTCTTTCTGATGATTTTTTTCATGGACCGGGAGATGCGGATGCGGGAGGGATAGAGGACAAACCGGGGATCCAGGCTCCACCAGAGAATCGGCTCCCCCTCGTTAAACCAGGGAAAGATCCCCTGGGAGTAGGCGGACAGGAGCATCCCCGGGGAGAGATTGCCCCCCACTCCGATCAGACCGTCCCTGTCCGCCGTGGCCGGATCGGGAAAGTCCACCCAATCATCCGGCCCCAGCCAGGGGAAATCCCCCCTACTCACCGGTTTTCACCACATCGATGCGGATATCCCCATTCTCGACGGAAACCCGGGCGGTCCCCCCCTGGGCGAGTTCCCCGAAGAGAACCGCATCCACGAAGTACTCCTTAATCTTTTCATCTACAACACGGGACACATTCCGGGCTCCGAATTCCGGGGAATACCCCTTTTCGGCCAGGAAGGAGACCGCCTGACGGGTAATCTCCAGATTCACCCGCTTCTCCTCCAGAATGGTTCGGAAGGCTTTGATCTCCTTGCGCACGATATCCTCCACCACATCCTGGGGCAGATGGGCGAAGGGGACAATCCGATCCAGACGGTTCCGGAACTCCGGGGAGAAGGTCTTCTCCACCTCACTGTCCACGGCTCCCCAGTCCATTTCTTTGCTGTCGAAGCCTATGGTGGGCTTGCCGATGTTCCGGGCTCCCGCGTTGGAAGTCATGATGAGTATCACATGGCGAAAATCGGCCTTGCGTCCCTGATTGTCCGTGGCCGTGGCATAGTCCATGATCTGCAGGAGAATATTGTAGATATCCTGATGGGCCTTCTCTATCTCGTCCAGGAGCAGGACCGCGTGAGGGTGCTTTCTCACCCCTTCGGTAAGCAGCCCCCCCTCCTCGAA
>JAFGPQ010000250.1 GCA_016936115.1 Spirochaetales bacterium
GCCCCTGTCGGATACGGTCAGGGAGAGGCGTCCCCCCTTCTCGTCCAGCTCCAGGTCGACCCGCCCGTCGGAAGGGGAGAAGGAGAGGGCGTTATCCAGAAGGTTGGTGACCACCTGGGTCATTCTGTCCGGATTGATCTTGAGGAACATATCCTCCCGTGTGTAGAGCAGGAAGATCCGCCGGTTCGAACGGTAACTGCCGATGAGATCCTTGAGAAAGCCGACCAGCTCCAGGGGAATCTTCTCCTCCCCTTCCAGCTCGGCGCCGATGCGGCTGATTTCCCGCAGCCGGTCGAGCAGCCTTTCCATGCGGTTCAGATCGGACTGGATCCGCTGAAAGAAACTATCCCGGTCCTGTTCGTCGGCCTGCTGCACCAGTTCCGTGGAGGTGCGGATGGAAGAGACGGGATTCTTCAGTTCATGAACCAGATCGGCGGCCATGGAATCGATGAAGCCGATCTTTTTCTCCAGCCTTTCGGAGAGCGTCTTGAGGGATCGGGAGAGATCGCCGATTTCATCCCGGGATTTGACCTCTTCGAAGTGCTCCCCGAAAAGCCCCCTCCTGTCCAGCACCCTCTCGGCCTGGCCGGAGAGACGGACCACGGGCACGGTGATGCGCTGGGCCAGCAGAAGGGAAAGAAAAACGGCGCATCCCAGGGCCAGCAGGAATATCTTGATGATATCCAGGCGCAGTTTGTAAAGATCGTCCAATATCCGATAGGTCGATTTGGAAACGAGGACCGCTCCGATGACACCGGTTTCCTCCGCATCCAGAATGGGGATGGCCGAGTAGAGGTTCAGGGAACGCTGTCCCCCCGTGGAAGACCGGGTGGCCGCCCCGTAGCGTCCCTCCAGTGCGGCTCTGATCTCCGGCCCCATGAGCAGTTCCGTTCCCGAATAGAATTCACCGGAAGGCAAAGGAGTCTCGGGAGGGAAAAAGAGCTTTTTGAAGGCCATGATGGGATAGGTGACGATGCGGTAAAGGATGTTGATGCGGAATTCATTGGGGGCGGAACTCTCCTCGAAGGAGGTGTCCTCGGTCATCTCCTCCAGATTCCCGTCGGTTTCAACCTTCGTGGCGGGGCGGGCCGAATCGGCGAGAAGACGCCCTTCCCTGTCGACCACGCGGATGCGCGCCTCGAGCCGCTTCTGAAGATTGTGAAGCAGCTTTTCCGATTCCCTGCGGATATCTTCGGACCCGGCCAGGGCGGAACTGAAGATTCTTCCCTGCTGCACCATGGCCCTCTCCTGGGTTTCGAGGAGCTGTTTCTCATAGGTGTCCAGATAGAGCATGCTGACCAGGGGAATAAACAGAAGCAGAAGATTGAAGAAGAGGAGCCGGCCGGTGAGCTTCAATCAGGATTCCTTGTAACGGTATCCCAGGCCGTACACCGTTTCGATAGCCGTATAGGGTTTCCGGACGCTGAGTTTTTTTCTGAGCCGCTTGATATGGCTGTCCGCCGCCCGGTCGCTCACGTAGTTATCCGCAGGAAAGGCGGCCCTCATGAGCTGTTCCCGGGTTTTGACCACTCCCGGATAGGTGATGAGCGATTCGAGCATACGGAATTCGGTGACTGTCAGATCCACTTCCTCCTGCTCCTGCCAGATGCGGCAGCCCTCCGCGTCCAGGGCCAGATCGCCGCAGCGCAGAATTTTCTCGGAACGACCCGCCCGTCTTTCCGGATCGGTACGGCGCAGAAGGATCTTGATTCTAACCAGGAGTTCCTTGAGGGAGAAGGGCTTGCAGACATAATCGTCCCCCCCCATCTCCAACCCAAGGATCCGGTCGATTTCATCCCCCCGGGAGGAGAGAAAAACAAGGGGGACCCCTTCGTCGGCGGAACGGATCTTCCGACACAGTTCCAGACCGTCCATGCGGGGCATCATCACATCAAGAACGAGGAGATCGGCCATGTTCCGGGACAGGGCCGTCCAGGCCTCCTCCCCATTGGAATAGCATTCCACTCCGTAACCCTCTTTTTCCAGGGCGTAGGCCAGATTTTCACGGATATTTTTCTCATCATCGACTACGGCAATCCTTTTCATAGGGATCATTCTATATCAAAATAGGTAAAAAACAAGTCCCCCGAGAGGGGTTGCCCCAATCTTGCTTCTTTCCCTCTTTCATTCTGCCACAAAGAGGTTGACGACGGAAGGCTTTCATGGTAATTTTCTTAGGTTAATTCTGAAACTTACTAACAAGGACTTATGAAAAATGTCTCCAAAAAAAACTCTCGACAGTTCCAATGCCTTCAGACCAAATAAAAAGGGAACCAATGCCATTATGGCTAAACTTCCTCTTATTTTAATCCTTGTACTGGTTATTGTCGCTTTCGTCGTTGCGCCTTTCTTCACAAAGATGGGCTCCTCTTCAGCCGGAAACTATGTTTTCGGTTCCTACGGGGATAAAAAAATCGATTACTCCCAGGGAAGCTATTTCTATTCCCAGGTCAATTTACTTAACAATATGTACCGGGATCAGATTTCCCAGAGCCAGGACATGTTTGATTTTTACCGCTACTATATCTGGTCCAGCGCCTATCAGCAGGCGGTGCAGTACGCTGCCAAGACCTATGAGCTGGAGAAATCCGGCTACTACCTCTCCGACAGGGGAATGAGCCGCCAGATCATTCAGAGCGGTTACTTTAACGACGACCAGGGTAATTTCGACGAAGCCGCCTACGCTTCTGCAACGATTGCCCGTAAGGATGAGATAAAGGAATCCCTGAAGGATTCCGCCTATCTTAACCGCTTCAATTCGGACAGACTGGGCGGCATCTACCGCAGCCCCGCCGAAACGGACAGCCTTATCAATACCAGCCCCGTGGAAAAACAGTTCCGCTATGTCTTCTTCTCCTCTTCCCAGTATCCGGAGAAGGAAATCCTGGCCTACGGAAACAGCCACAAGGATATGTTCACCGCCTATCCCCTTTCCCGTATCACCGTAGCCGACAAGGCGGAAGCGGATAGGATTATCAAATCCCTCAAAAACGGAGACAAGACCTTCGCCGAGGCGGCAACGGCCTCTTCCACGGATATGTATTCCACTAACGGCGGCGACATGGGTAATGTTTACCGCTACTCACTTATCGACGAGATCGGTGAAGAGAAAACCGCAGCCGTTCTTTCCCTGGGTGTGGGGGAATTCTCCTCTGAAGCGATCGAAACGGATTACGGCTGGTACATCTACTCCGTAACCGGAACTTCCGTGGCTCCCGACTTTTCCCAGGACGCTCTGAAGACTGCCGTAAGAAACTGGATGAACTGGAACGAAGCGTCCACCATAGACTCCTGGGTCATGGGCGAAGCGGAAGCTTTCATCGCCTCCGTGGACAGCACCGCGGACAACAGCTTTACCCTGGAAGCGGTCAAGAAGGGCTTCGAAGTCAAGAACACCGATTACTTTCCCCTTAACTGGGGCTCCTCACCCCTGGTGGGCTCCGGCCTGAACAGCGCGGACGATTCCATTATCCAAGGAGCCGCCCAGTCGGATGACTTTTTCACCACCGCATTTGCTCTGGAAAAGGCAGGGGATGTGTCTTCTCCCATTCTGCTGGACAGCGGTGTTCTCGTACTCGAGCTCATGGGTTCACGCGATTCGGAGAGCCTGGTAACGGAGTATACCATGTACAATCAGCTTCAGCAGACCACGGAGGGGATTTACGGTTCACTGGTTACCAAATCCCCCCTCTATCAGGATAACTTCATGACCACCTATTACCAGATATTTCCCCCCGAATCGACGAAACAGTCCTGATGGACCGCTCCGCCGGTGAACCCTTACTCGTAGATACGGGTAGGGGTTTTTCTGTAACATGGCAGGGCCGGCATCTCTATTCCTCCCGGGATCCCCGGGTAGCAGTCCTTCGCCGCATCAATGATTGGCTTCCCCAGGAGGATACCCTCTACCTGATTCCCTCTCCCCTTCTGGGATATGGGTTCAGGGAACTGAAAGAGAAGCTTCCCCCTGGATCCTTCCTGCTGGGAGTAGAACTCTTTCAAGAGCTTATGGCCCTATCTCAGCCCTATCTGCCCAGTGACATTTTTGACGGGATCCATTCCCAGATCATCCGCACCGACAGCATCCCCGCCCTCTGTCGCTTTGTCTCCGAACTGGGACTGGACCGCTTCAAAAGATGCCGCCGCCTTGATCTGACCGGAGGTTCCCGACTGGCTCCGGATTTCTACGGAAATCTGGAGCAGGAACTGGGACGGCTGATTTTCCAGCACTGGCAGACCCGGGCTTCCCTGGTCCGCATGGGGCCGCTCTGGTTCCGGAACATCTGCCGCAACTTTACCCTGTTTGCCGGGAAGCCCTCCGTAAGGGAACTTTCCGTTGACGGTACCATTATGCTGTGCGGGGCCGGTGAATCCCTGGAAAAAAGTGTCCCCCTCATCCGACGTCACCGGGAAAATCTTTTTCTCTGCGCCGTTGATACGGCCTATCCCGCCTTGATCGAAGCGGGTATCGTCCCCGATGCCGTTTTCAATCTGGACGGGCAGTTCTACAATTTCTACGATTTTTATAAGCATGGCGAAAAAGCTCTGCACCTGATATCGGATATTACCGCCTATCCCGGCTCTCTGCGGCTCAAAGGGATCAAGCCCTGGTACTTCTCCTCCCGATTCGCCGAGAACCGGCTCCTGTCGAATCTGGAAGCGGAGGGACTTCTTCCCTGTCCCCTGCCCCCCCTGGGATCGGTCGGGGTAAGCGCCCTTTTCCTTTGTACCCTGCTGGGAGAAGGCCCCTATCTCTTCACAGGGCTGGATTTCTCCTATATGCCGGGAAAAAGCCACGCCCGGGGAACTGTCTTTCATCAGCTTTTTCTTAACCGGACCAACCGGCTGCTTCCCGACGGAGGCCTGACCGAGCTCTCCCTGAAAAGACCGGCGAGACGCCTGGCCGGCAGAAACACGGAAAGATCCCTGAGAAGCGATACGGTTCTGGAAGGGTATTACCGCAGCTTCCTGGAAATTGCCGGGACTCTGAAGGAGCAGGCCTATCAGCTGAATGGTGATTACCCCCATCTGGGAGTTCCCGCCCTGAACGAAGAGGAAATGACCACACTAATGGAAAAGACCGGTAAGCCCCTCGTCAGTGAAGCCATTCCCCGGGGATCGGACTGCAGATCCGAGGTTTTCCTCCGGAGGGAGAAGAAATCCCTGGGAAACATCATCCTTGGCTGGGAACGGTTTGAAGCGGAGGGGGATTCCCGCAATCTGGAGAATGCCCTGCTGTGCTGCGATTATACTTACCTTACAGTGGGAGTGGACAAGACGAGCCACCGGGAGATCTACTTTACCCAGGCCGTAAAAAATGCCCGGACCTATCTGAGACTTCTGGAGCAACAGGAACCCCTCATATGAAAGATCTCATAGCCCCCTCCTGGCAGGATTATGAACTTCTCGATTCAGGAAAGGGTCTAAAACTGGAACGATTCGGAACCGTAGTCCTGATCAGACCGGAACAGGCCGCCGTTTGGGAACCGGGGCTGGACCGTGAAGAGTGGGAGGCCCGGGCTTGGGGTCAGTTCCATGACAGGGACCGGGGCAAGGGAGAGTGGAGGATACACAGGGAATTTCCCAGCGAATGGATTCTCACATACCCCCTGGAAGACAGAAAGATCACCTTCTTCATTAAGCCGACCCAGTACAAACATCTGGGAGTTTTCCCCGAACAGAGTATTAATTGGGAATATCTCTATGGGCAGGGACAACAGGGAGAGCGTGTTCTGAATCTTTTCGCCTATACGGGAGGAGCGACCCAGGCGGCAGCCCTGGCAGGCTGTGAGACGACCCATATCGATTCGGTCTACCCCATGGTGGGCTGGGCACGGGAAAATGGTATAGCCGCGGGACTTACCGATGTACGGTGGATCTGCGAAGACAGCATGACCTATGTGGATAGGGAGCTGAAGCGGAGCCGTACCTATCACCGCATTATAATGGATCCCCCCACCTATGGATTCAGCAAAAAGGGGGGGCAGTGGAAGATTGAACGGGACCTGGCAATACTCTTAACGAAATGCCGATCTCTCCTCGTAAGTGGGGGAGAAATCATACTGAACTGCTACTCCGTCCGTATGGAGGAGGACCGGCTTCTGCCCCTTTTAGGTAAATGCTTTCCCAAAGACAGGGTAAGCTGCGACAGACTTTTTCTTAAGGATAATTTCGAACACCTGCTCAGCTGCGGTTATCTGGCCCGCATTGATATATAGATCTGAAAGGTGAGTTCCCCCTCCCTTTCCGATGTGACCCGTTCCCACTTATTCCAATCCAGGGAAGGAAAAAAACGGTCGCAGGAGAAGCTTCGGTCTATGCGGGTGACTTCCAGAACATCCGCCTTATCCAGGAAAAGCCGGAATATTTCCTCCCCTCCGATAACATAGAGTTTCTCCCAGCCCTTACGATGTCCCGTTTCAATAACCCCCCGGGGAGAATAGAACCATATGACGGTCCCGTCTTTTTCCTTTGATCGTTCTGATCTGCTCAGAACGAGATTCGTCCTGCCCGGCAGAGGACCGTCAGGTAGGGACTCAAAGGTTTTTCTTCCCATAAGGATGGGAGAGCCCATGGTTCTCTCCTTGAAATGTTTCAAATCCCGGGGATAGTGCCAGGGAAGAGTGTTATCCCTGCCGATTCCTCCCTGTGCATCCATAGCCCAGATCAGCCGTATTTCCATTGTTCCATTCTAGTCACAACCAGAACTCTGTTCAACAGCTAACCCCTTGAGCCGGGTTCTGACCTGTGATATAATTGCATGCAACTATATCATCGAGGAGACATCCATGGCCGATTTCGCCCGTTTCAAAATGAAGACAAAGGAAGATCTTATAACTGAGTTAGGAAGACTGAATCTCGATCTTCCCTTAAGTGAAAATACCGCTCTGCTGGGAGAAAAGGTTCCCCTGGGCGCCTTTATCCTGCCCAACCGCTTTGTCGCCCAGCCCATGGAAGGGGTGGACGGCAACGAAAACGACTATGCGCCCAGCGACCTTACTTTCCGCCGTTACAAAAGATTCGCCGAAGGAGGAGCCGGACTGATATGGTTTGAAGCGGCCGTAGTGGAACCGGAAGGGCGCAGTAATCCCCGCCAGCTCATCATGACCGAGGAGAATCTGGATATCTGGAAACGTCTCGTGGAGGAGACCCGGGAAGCGGCCCGCGCCAAATGGGGCCATGAGATCGTTACGGTGCTTCAGATTGCCCATTCGGGCCGCTGGAGCAAACCCACCGGAACTCCCGCTCCTCTTGTCATTCATCACAATCCCCGGCTGGATAAGGCCGTGGGCATTGACGAATCATTTCCCCTGGTGAAGGATGAGGAGCTGGATCGGCTGAGAGATCTTTTCATCGCCAAGGGGGAACTGGCAGCAAAAGCCGGTTTTGACGGAGTTGAAATGAAAGCGGTGCACGGCTATTTTACCGGGGAGATGCTCTGCGCCCATACCCGTGACGGCCGTTACGGCGGCAGCTACGAAAACAGGACCCGTTTCGTCAGAGATTGTACTTCGGGCCTGCAGGACCGCCTGAGCGGTAATAAGTTCGTCACCGCCCGGCTCACCATGCACGAGCCCTCTCCCTTCCCTTTCGGCTGGGGTGTCAGACAGGAGGAGGGATCCCTAATCATGGATCTGAGCGAACCGCTCCGTTTCGCCCGGGAGCTGACGGAAATAGGCAAAATGCCCCTCTTTAATTTTTCCATCGGCTATCCGCGGTTCGCACCCTATATGAACCGTCCCTATGATAACGGCGTCGCCGGTGCTCCCCAGCCTCCCGAGCACCCCCTCGAGGGTATCGTCCGGTTTCAGAAAGTGGGACGGGAGCTGCAGAAAGAGCTGGGTGATATCCCTGTGGCCACGGCGGCCCTGGGATGGCTCCGCCACCTGACACCCTACGCCGCCGCCGGTCTGGTGGAAAATGACTGGGTCAGGCTTATCGGACAGGGGCGGCAGATGTTCGCCTACCCCCAATCGGTGGGGGATATTCTCACCAGAGGAGAGATGGATCCGAAAAAGTGCTGCCTCACCTGTTCCCTCTGCTCCCAGATCATGAAGGACGTGGCCGGAAGAAACGGCTGTCCCGTCCGGGATGGTGAGATCTACAAGGAAGAGCTGAAAAAAGGGCGCGATGCGGCCAGGGCAAAGGGACTTCCCTGATGGGAGAGAAGGTCACCCTCTACGATATCGCCTCGGAACTGGATATTTCCGCCAGCACCGTGTCCCGTGTTCTGAACGGATCCGCCCTGATAAGCGATGAGAAGTCCCTTCTGATCAGGGAGACCGCAGACAGGATGGGATACGTCCCCCGGACCGTGAAAAAACAGAAGAACCGGGCGATCCTGAATATCCATCTTTTTCTTCCCCCGTCCCGGGAGTCATTCGTTCATCTCTTTTACGATGTGGCCCAGCTTCTGGACGGAATAAAGGAGGGCTTCGGCGACGTTTCCATCAATATTTCCACCAGGGTTAATGACGGGGATACCTCCTTTCTGAGTAAAAAGAAAACCGGGGCGGTGGACGGCTGCCTATTCGCCTTCACCACCATTCCCCCCTCCCTGAAAAAGCAGCTTGAAAAGCGGGAGATTCCCTATATTCACCTAAATCGGGCGGAGGAGCCTGCTTATGTTCTCTATGACAACGAAAAGGCCATGGACAAGCTTGTGGGAGCCCTCTACGGGAAGTACCGAAAAGATCTGAGAATTGCCTATCTGGGCTACAGCCCCCTGCCCACGGTGGATGAGGAACGCTGGAAGGGCGTGAGCAATGCCTGCCGCCGGAGAAATATTCTGCTCACCGACGAGGACCGTTTCGCTCTGGAGGATCTGTCCGGGATCGGGGGGATTCTCGATCTCATACTGGAGAGGGGATATAACGGGGTGATTGCCTTTAACGATATGGTGGCCATGGCCCTTTACCACCAGAGCCATAAACGGGGCCTCTCCCTTCCGGAAGAGTTTTCCCTGACCGGTATGGACAATTCCCCGGTTCAGCTGATCTTAAGCGATCATATCGATACGGTAGCTTTCTCCGTCTCACGATTGGGCCGGGAAGCCGGCCAATGGCTTTACAGCCGCATCATCGAAAAAAGCGATACCCCCTGCCGTCTGGTGCTGGAGGGGGATTACATTAAAGGAGACACCCTGTGAGCCTGCCCTTTTTCCATACGGTTATTCTGGGAAGCGGCGCCGCTTCTCTCTGCGCGGCGGTCCGCCTCAAACGGGCGGGAATCGACGACCTTCTTATCATTACCGACGATATGAGGGGCGGCACGTCCCGCAATACGGGATCGGACAAGCAGACCTACTATAAGCTCTCCGATTCGACCCCATCCCCCGATTCCCCCTACTCCATGGCCCGGGCTCTTTCCGGCGGAGGGGCCATGCACGGGGATATCGCCCTGGCCGAAGCCCTGGGATCGGAGAGCGGCTTTTATCATCTGACCGCCCTGGGAGTACCCTTCCCCTTCAACCGCTGGGGGGGCTATACGGGTTACAAGACCGATCACGATCCCCTGAACCGGGGAACGTCCCTGGGGCCGTACACCTCCAAGATCATGGTGGAGTA
>JAFGPQ010000251.1 GCA_016936115.1 Spirochaetales bacterium
CATGGGCTCGTCCACGTTGCGCCTGTCTATGATGCCCGGGCCTTTGACTTCCACCCGGTTCCACTGGGCCGCTTCGATCGGTCCCAGGCCGTCAATGGGGTTTCCCAGGGGATCCACCACCCTGCCCAGAAGGGATTCCCCCACGGGAACCTGGGCGACTTTCTTCGTCCGGCGGACCCGGTTGCCCTCTTTCACCTGGGCGTAATCGGAGAAAAGGATAACCCCCACGGTCTCTTCCTCCAGGTTCATGACCATGCCGTTTACCACGGCTCCCGATTCCAGATCGATTTCGACTAGCTCCCCCATGAGGATATTGTTCAGTCCCCATACCTGGGCGATGCCGTCACCGGTCTGAAGGACCCGACCGGTCTCCACTTCCGATGATCCGGGGGCGAAACCGGAAATCCGGCTTTTCAATACTTCCAGGATTTCCGCCGGCTTTATCTCTTCTCTCATATCGTTTTCCTCTTTAGGGTGCCCTTAAGCTGATTCAGTCTGCCCCGCAGGGACAGATCCAGGAACAGATTGTTCCACTGGAATGTCACCCCCCCAAGCAGTTCCGGACGTATCCGCCAGACGGGCCTTATACCGGCTCCCAACCGCTTCTTTAGCTGACCGGCTATCAGATCCCTGCTCGGATCATCCTGCTCCGCCACCGATTCGATTACCACTTCCGTAATGTCCCCGGCCCGGTCGAATTCTTCCCGCAGCGCCTCGGCAAGCCAGGGGAGCGCCTCCAGGCGGTTGTTCCGGAAGAGCGCCTCCACCCCGCGGGCCGTGTATTCGCTCAGATAGGGAAGAAAGGCCGTCTCCAAGAGGATGCGGTTTTTCCGGGGGGAATCGGAAGGGCTCAGGCAGAAGCGGCGAATATCCGGTGCTTCGTCAAAGAGCCGGTTCAGAACCGCCATGTCCTCTTCCAGTTCCTTCAGGGCGGATCTTTCCCGGCACACTTCGTAAAGGGCCCGGGCATAGCGCCTGATCACGGTGTGGCCTCTCATAGTTCCCTGACCAGATCCCGGGTGAACTCTTTTTCCCTGTCCCCGGTGAAAGCGAAGCCCACAACCTTCTCCGACGCCTCGCAGACAAAGTCGGCCAGATCGTCCTGAAGCTGTTCAAGCATGGCCTGCCGTTCCCGGGATGCCTGTTCCCGGGCCTGCTCCAGAATGGCGGCGGCTTCTTTGCGGGCCTGGTCAGCCAGGGATTTCTTGAGTTCCTCCCCGTTCTTCCTCGTTTCCAGAAGTAGAGCGTCCGCTTCGGACTCGGCTTTTTTAAGGATCTCCGACCGTTCTCCCTCGATTTCCTTTAAACGGGCTTCGACCTGCGCCGTTCTGTCCACGGAGGAACTGATATATTCTTCCCGGTCCTGAAGGTTCTTCAGGATCATGGGAATCACATATTTCGCCAGCAGGAAAAAGAGGATTCCGAATGTTATCCAGGTCCAGATCGCCAGACCCGGTTCAAGCTTGAATAAGTCCATTGGTGACTATTGGAAGATAATCAACAGGGCGAGAATGGCTCCGAAGAACGCCAGACCTTCCACCAGGGCCGCTACCAGGATCATATTGGTACGGATGTCTTTCTTTTCCGCAGGCTGTCTGGCGATGGCTTCCAGAGCTCTTCCTCCCACCAGACCGATACCGATACCGCCGCCGGCGATACCTAATCCTGCTCCCAGAACAGCCAGTGCTTTTGCCAATAATGTCATATCCATGATTTACTCCTTTTCTAATGGGAACTTGCCATTGAGATAAAAATACAAGAGAGAAGAGTGAAGACGAAAGCCTGCAGAAAGGCTATCAACACTTCCAACAAATAGGTGAACGCCGCGAAGGGGACCGCCACAAAACCGAAGAAGGGGCTGATGATGAAAATCAGAACCAGAAAGGAAAGAATCGCCATATGCCCGGCGAACATGTTGGCGAAAAGCCGCAGCCCCAGAATCAGGGATTTGGTGAAGACGCTCAGAAACTCCAGAAGAGCTACGAAGATGCCGATGCCGAAGGGAGTGTCCGAGGGATAGAGATTTTTGAAAAACGCCTTGGCTCCGATTTCCTTAAAGCCAACGACGAAGGTCAGAATAAGAATGAGAATCGCTAACGACATGGTCACGTTGATATTTCCCGTCGCCGTTTTGAAGGCGGGGATGAGACCCAGGAAATTCACCGTAATCAGAAAAAGAAACATTGCCGAATAGAAAGGAACCCAGGGCCGTCCTTTCTCTTTTCCCATGACCGAATACACGATATCGTCCCTGACGAATAGAATGACCGATTCCAGGGCGAGCTGCAGCTTTTTGGGTTTCATTTTTTCTTTCTTTGAAAAGAATCCGTAAAGGACAAGGATGAGCAGAACGCTCAGGACCAGCATGAACTGATGGACTGTCATGCCGAAGGGAAGGGTAATCGGGGGAAGATAGGGAAAGAGATCCAGTTCCGTTCCGTTGGACACATGATGAAAAAGGGTGCCCGAAACATCATTCTCTTCGGCAAAAAGGGATTGTCCCGTAAAAATCAGAAGGGGGAAAATCCCGGGGATTTTTCGTTTAATCATAACCTTTCCTCTGAGGTTAACATAATTCTCTCTTTTCCCATGTGTCAATAAAAATCAGACCATTGTCTACTTGTGACCTGAATTGACCAGACTGAAATCGGAAGAAACAGTTCTCTTACCTTATATTGACCTGAAAAAAAGAGCATATAGCTCCTATTAAAATAATTATAGGCAGGGGGGAGAGTAAAATGCAAACGCATGGGGAAATTAAGTGAAAAAGTTTTATATCCCAGTGGGTACGGGCTTTCAGTCCTTCTTTCTGAGGAGGAGAAAAAAGGTTCCCCCAATCAGGAGCGCGGTCATGAACATACAGGCGATAACCGCCGGATTGTAACTGCCGGTCAGCTGTTCCGCCAGGCTGAATAGGTAGGGGCCCACCGCTGATCCGGCTACCATCCAGCCCATGGCGAATCCGGAAATGGCCCCCAGATGGGTATGCCCGTAGAGCCGTACCCAGGTGATGCTGGAGAGGGTGCCGAAGGTTCCACCGGAGATGCCCATGCCCGCTATGAGAAGCAGCAGGGGAAGTCCGGTCCCCAGAAAGAGGACAGCCCCCATCCCCAGGGTCAGGGAGAAGAGAAAGATAAGGAAGATATACTCCAGCCGGATTCTGTCGCTCAGAGCGCTAATGAAGAACTGGACCGAAACGGTTACCAGGGAGATGGGCAGAAAGATACCAATGGCCTGCGTCCGGTCAAGGCCGATTTTGTCAAACAGGGAAACCACGTGGAAGGTATAGGCCGTGTTGTAGAGGCCCAGCATGGCCAGGGAGAGGGCGAAAATCCAGAAGGCGGGTCTTCTTTTCGCTTCTTTCAGGGTCAGCTCTTCTGTTTTGTGCAGTTTGTCCGCCCGGGGGTTCTCTTTGATTTTTCCCGGTCCGTCCTGTTTGAGTCCGCAGACTTCGGGACTGTCCCGGTAGAAGAGGAATGCGAAGAGGGCGAAGCCGAAGCCGCAGACCAGGCCCAGTACCTGCCAGGCCCCCCGCCAGGTGAAGTTCTGAATCAGCCTGTCCAGTATCCGGGGGGCATAGGAGAATCCGAAGGAGGTGGCCACGCCCAGAAGGGCCGCGGCGAATCCCCGCCGTTTATTGAACCACTTCATGACCATGCTCCGGGATATCATGGTCAGCACCCCCTGGCCGGAGAAGCGAAGAAGGAAAAAGCCGAATACCATGAGGATGAAACCCAGGGTGTAGTTTCCCCCGGCAATACGGTCCACCCGGCTCAGAAGAAAGAGCACCGCCCCCATGAGGGATCCGGAGAGGAGAACGCTGACTCTGACGCCGTGCCGGTCGTAGAATTTCCCCCCGTAGGTCAGAATCAGGCTGGACAGGGTGGTGCCTATCATATAGGTAAGGCTCAGATTCAGCCGGGTCAGACCCAGGGCGTCTATCAGGTAATCCGTGAAAACCGATACCCCCATGGTCTGGCCGGGGATGCTCATGAGAACGCCCAGGGTTCCCAGGGCGATGATGATCCATCCGTAGTAGACGGGAGAGGAGGCCGGTTTGAAGGGGAAATTTACGAGACGCTGTTCCGTTTTCTGAGTGCTTTCCATAACTGAAAGAAACTACCATTAATGCCCCCGGGGAACAAGCCCGGTCACCCACTATTTGACAGAGTCCCGGAACAAGCGTAAAATTCACATGTGAACAGACGTGTCATTTCCCTGGTTTTGCTCATTTTTTCGATCTCTCTTTCCCGGGCCGGGGCTCAATCGCAGATTACCGAAACGGCTCCCTGGGCCATTCCGGGCGATGAGGAGGCTACCCCCGTCGACTGGAATCTCTATATGCCCTGTGAATTCCTGGGGGGAAATCCTTTGAGTCTGGGAATAGGGGCGGCTTTTTTGGACAGGACTCTGGATTTTCAGCTTCAGGGGGCCTTTTCCCACTTCCGCTGGGCCGATCACGGCCAGGATGGTGACAGTTACGATACCTACGGATTTACCCTGGGCGGGGACATCTCCCACCATTTCACCCTTTTCTCGGGGAGATTCGGGGCTTACGGGGGGCTCATCTACCGCTACAATCATATCGAGAATACGGAGTACACTAATTTTCCCGACACCCACTGGGCCGGCTTCTCCGTAGGGGCGGAGTGGCACAAGGATGAGAGGTTGACCTTTTATCTGGAGAATATCTGGTTCATGCAGAACTTCTATCGCGACTACTGGTATGCGACCGCGGCGGGGGGGATCAAGTATTGGATCAAATAGGAAAAAACATAGGGCTGATCCTTCTCCTGTTCACGGCAATCCTCCTGGGCAGCTGCGGCAACTGGTACCTGGATTCCCCTTTCTTCTACGGGGGAGACGTGGAACTCTTTCTGGACGGGAAACTGGTGGCCTGCACTAATCTGGCCCATCCCTACGAGGCGGATATGGGGGAGTTTCTCCCTTATGTCGACTCGGGGAGCAATCCGGTCAACTCCCTGGATGAGGTTCTGGTCTATCAGCGTGGCATCGCGCTGGATGAGATCGGCTATCTTTATCAGAACCCGGGGTTAGTTTCCGATGCGGACCGCCTGACCGGTTACTATGACTTCAACAGTAGTAATCTGGACTGCAACGGTTCGGTGGGGCAGGCTGCCCTGAGAGCCGGTTCTCTTATCAGCGGCGCTCCTCCCTCCTATCCTCTCGTTAGTAGTACAAATGCTCTGGAGCCGGCTGCGGACAGCCTGATAGCCCTGGGCAATCTCGGTGCTCCCCCTCTGCCCGGCACTCTGGAGTCCCTGACGATCTCCTTCTGGTTTCAGGAGGAGTTGGGCAATGAGGACCGGGTCGGTCTGATCACTCTGGAAGACCGCTCCGACGGGAATCAGCCTCCCGTCGATCTGTTTATCGAACCGGGAGGGATACTCGCCCTGGAGATGGACGGGGTGAAAATCATCTACATTATGAAAGACGCTATCGATGAGACGAACAGCCACCTGGTGACTCTGCGGCTCTGGAACCGCTAAAACCGCATCCGGCGCCGCAGGCGTCGTCTTCGGCTATCTGCCGCCTCGGATATAAGCCTCGCCCAGGGTGGCCGGAGCGCTCATGCTCCTCTTGCCGCTCTTGCTCAGGCCGTGGCCGAGTAGCACCAGCAGGGTGGTGAGGTAGGGCAGCATGGCCAGCAGATTGGGGGAAATCCCCAGGGGCTGCAGGACGAACTGAAGGACGAAAATCCCCCCGAAGATATAAGCGCCCAGGAAGGCGCGGGAGGGTTCCCAGCGGGCGAAAATGGTCAGAGCTATGACAATCCAGCCCCGGCCCGAAGTCATCCCCTCTATCCAGGATTTGCTGTAGGCCGTAGACAGGTTGGCCCCCGCCATGCCCGCGAAGGCTCCCCCGATCATGACGCAGATATACTTGATACGGACCACGTTGATACCCTGAGCTTCGGCGGCCTTGGGGTTCTCCCCCACGGAGCGGACGATGACCCCGGCCCGGGTGTGCTTGAGACCGAACCAGACGATCAGCCCCAGCAGCAGGGACAGATAGAAATAGGCGTCCTGATGAAAGAGAATGTCCCCCACGAAGGGAATGTCGGAGAGGCCCGGAATGGCGATGGGAGCCATGCGCACCTCAAGGGGACGGCCGATGAAAGGCTTGCCCCAGAGACCGCTCAGCCCCAGGCCCAGCATGGTCAGGGAGAGTCCGGAGACAACCTGATTGGCCCGCAGGCTGATAGTGACGAACCCGTGGATCAGGGAGATCAGGGCTCCGGCGCAGGTGGCGGCGATCAGTCCCAGCCAGGGGTTGCCCGTGATGAAGGTAACCATGAAACCGGTGACAGCCCCCACGGACATCATCCCCTCCACGCCCAGGTTCATGATACCCGCCCGCTCGGAGGTGACCTCACCCAGAGTTCCCAGAAGCAGGGGCGTTCCGGCCACAATCGTTCTTACCAGCAGTGATGTAATGACTTCGAGCATCAGTTTTTCCTCCCCGTGATCTGGAGCCGGTGACTCATGAAGAAGTCACCCATGATAAGAAAAGTCAGGATCAGACCGTTAAAGACATTGACCGTGGCGGCGGGAAGATTCATGGTAATCTGAATGGCGTCGCCCCCCACGATGATTCCGGCGAAAAAGATCCCCGAAAGAATGGCGAAGGCCGGATTGAGCCGTCCCAGCCAGGCCACGATAATAGCTGTAAAGCCGAGCCCGCCGGATATGGTTTCGGGATAGCTCAGGTGATGGTGAATGGCGCCGATCTCTCCCACCCCGGCCAGACCGGCCACGCCGCCGGAGATGACCATGATAAGAAGGGAGGAGCGGAAGAAATCGATACCCGCGTAACGGGCGGCTTCCGTATTCTCGCCGATGACCCGGATCTCATAGCCGAAGCGGGATTTGTAGACGAGAAAACAGAGAACCAGGGCGACAACCAGGGCCAGGAGCATCATCATAAGGGAGATGCGGGAGTAGCCCATGAGGGCGAAGGTTCCCGATGCGGGGAGATCGTCCGTGTAGGGATAACCCCCCTTGGAGGCGCCCTTCCAGGGGCCGACCACCAGGAACTTCACTAACTCGTTGGCGATGTAGTTCATCATCAGGGTGGAGATGACTTCGCTGATACCGAACTTGACCTTAAACAGGGCGGGAATCACCCCCCACAGGGCTCCCCCGATGAATCCTGCCAGCAGCATGGCCGTAATAGCCAGGGGACGGGGCAGGAAGGGGGCCCAGTTCAGACCCACCCAGGTCGCGAAGATGGCTCCGAAAAGGAGTTGGCTCTCGGCGCCGATGTTCCAGAACTTCGCC
>JAFGPQ010000252.1 GCA_016936115.1 Spirochaetales bacterium
AGCGGATCTGGTTTTGATCGAGACGGAGGATGGGGATTATCTGGAACTGATTCATGTGAAGGAGCTCATCCAAAGCCATAACAAGCCGGTTATCATCCTTTCCCGAAAAATGGATAATCTTCTCAGGGCCGAGTATTACCGGTTGGGCGTTCAAGACCTGATCATGACTCCCTGGTATCCCAAGGTGCTGGATCTGAGAATCATAGCCGCCCTGAAACGGACCAGTTATGAGAATAACCTGAATCAGACCGTCCGATGGCAGATGGGCGATGACCGGCTTATCCTTCAGGCGGACAAACACAATGCTTTTCTGAACGGCCGGGAACTCAAACTCACCTTTAGCCAGTGGAATATCCTTTACACCCTTGTGGGGAACGGGGGAGTGGCCCTGTCCCGGAGCTATCTACTACGGGAATGCCTGAATTTCGAAAAGGGGGATACCCGCACTCTGGACAATCACATCAAGAACCTGAGAAAGGTTCTGGGAAGCAACAGCCATATCGAAACGATTCACGGATACGGTTATAAACTGAACGGACGGCAATTTCAGCCGCAGGAGTAAATATATGGATAAAACGGCAGTACTGGATCTGGGGGGATCCCTGGTGGCTCAGGAGAAGATGGATATTGATTTCCTTCGCAAAATCAGAGCCTTTCTGATCGACTGGCTGAATGAGGATGAAGACCGCAAGCTGATCATCATCATCGGCGGGGGCTATCCGGCCCGGGTTTTTCAGAATACCTACCGGCAGGTTATGGCTGACAGGGCCAGCTCCGATGAGCAGGACTGGATCGGGGTGATGGCCACCCGTCTTAATGCCCAGCTGGTAAAAGCCCTGTTCGCCGACTACTGTAGCGATGAAGTGGTGACTGACCCGACGGCCGTCGACGGAATGACGGGACGGGTTCTCGTAGGCGCCGGCTGGAAGCCGGGCTGGTCCACCGATTACGACGCGGTGCTGCTGGCGGAATATTTCGGAGCGAAACGGGTGCTGAACCTTTCCAATATCGAAAAAGTCTACACCGCCGATCCCCGCAAGGATCCGAAGGCCCAACCCCTTGATGCCATCAGCTGGACCGATTACCGGCTTATGTGCGGGGACAAGTGGACCCCGGGAATGAATGCTCCCTTTGATCCGGTGGCCAGCAAGAAAGCCCAAGAAATCGGGCTGGAGGTTGTCGTCGCCGACGGCCGGGACCTGGATAACCTGAAAAATATCCTGGATGGGCAGCCCTATAAGGGCACACTGATATCCTGACATTCCGAGCCGCTGGGAACGCAGGTTTCATTACCTTAAGCGGCTAGTTTGATTACTAGGCACTGACCGTTTCATTACTAGATTCTGACTGTTTCATTAGCTTAAACGGATCCCATCATTACCTGAAAGCGGCAGTTTTCACCGACTATAACCACATTATACCCCAAACACATCCGCATTCCCACATCCGTTTTCTACTTTCGGCTTTCGCCCTTAGGCTTTCCAAACCACCCGCGCCAGATCCGCCGAAAAGGGAGCCTTTTTCCGAAAGTCGGGAAGCCAGTCACTCCCGGTTTCCAACTCCTGAATGAAGCCGTCGTCTATATTGTACTCTTCCAGAAGCTCCAGAACCCGGTCATACTCAGCTTCCGAAAGATACTTCTCCGGAATGGGACGGTTCTCACCGGGGATATGCACAGGAGTATACTGGGACAGGAGGGAAAGCAGGGCCTTGCCTTTGCCCTCCCGTGCGAACCAGCGGATCAGTTCCCTGGTGGCTTCAAGCTTACCGGGGATGATAAGGTGGCGTATGATCACTCCGCTTGTCATCATGCCCTCTTCATCGAAGGAGAGAGGGGAGGAGTTTATCATAAACAGAACCGCCTCCCGGGCCCGGTCCGCATAGGATTCCTTGCCGTAGATCTCCTGGGCCCAGCGGGGAGTGACGGTCTTCAGGTCGGGTAGCCAGATATCTACGGACGGCTTAAGTTTTTCGAGCCTGTCGATTCGCTCATAGGCCGAGGAATTCCAGAGAATCGGGAGGGTGAGTCCCCTCGAACGGGATTCGGCGATGACGTCTACGAGCTGGTTGATATAGTGACTGCCGGTGACGAAGTTGATATTCGCCGCCCCCGCTTCCTGCAGCTTCAGGCAGATGTCCGCCCCTTCGGAAATAGTGAGATCCCGGCCGATGAGTCCCCGGCTGATCTGCCAGTTCTGACAGAAGGGACAGCGCAGGTTACAGCCGGAGAGAAAGAAGGTGCCGCTGCCCCGGTTGCCCACCAGGGGCGGTTCTTCCCCGAAGTGCAGAGAGGCCAGGGCGGCTTTGAAAGTCTTAGCCGGGGAAGGATTCATAGAAAACCTGACAGGCCCGGCAGGTGGCGAAGATATCGATCTTGGAAGTGATTTCCAAAGGGGCGTGCATGCCCATGACCGGGGTTCCCAGATCGATGGTGTGTATGCCGTAGCGGGCGAGCTCCGAGGCCACGGTCCCGCCGCCCCCTTCGTCCACCTTGCCCAGTTCGGAGATCTGCCAGGGGATGTTGTGGCCGTCCAGAAGATTTCTCAGAGCAGCCAGATACTCCGCGTCGGAATCGTTGCTGCCCACCTTGCCCCGGGCGCCGGTGTACTTGTTGATATTCACCCCCATGCCCAGCCGGGCGGCGTTGGGCAGGTCGTGTACGCCTTTGAAGTTGTAATCCACCGCGCCGGCCACATCCGTGGACAGGGCGTGGGAGCGGGAGAGAATCTCCCGGAACAGGATTTCGGAGTATTTTTCCGACAGCGCTTCGGTTATCCGGCTCAGGGAGTGGTAGAAAAAGACCGATTCCATACCCGTGGCGCCCTGGGAGCCGGTTTCTTCCTTATCCGCAAGAAAGGCGACGCAGGTTCTTTCCGGCGTCCCTTCCATTTCAAGAAGGCCCTTCACGTTGGCAAAGACGCAGGCCCGGTCATCCTGGCCGTGGGCCAGAATCATGCTGCGGTCCAGTCCCAGATCCCGGGCATTGTCCGCAGGTACGGCTTCCAGCTCGGCGGAAAGGAAATCCTCTTCGGTCATTCCGTATTTTTCGTTCAGAAGCTCCAGGGCGGCCAGTTTTATCCCTTCCTTGATCTCCGGATCATCCACGGGACGATGGGAGAGCAGGACGTTCAGCTGTTCCCCGGTGATGATTTCGGGCAGTTTTTTGTCCGCCTGCACTTTGCCGTAAAGATGAATGAGCACGTCCGGTATGACAAAAACCGGATCCCCCGGATCGTTGCCGATTTCCACCCGCTTCACCGTGCCGTCTTTCAGGACGACCACCCCGGTGAGGGCCAGGGGAACCTGAACCCAGTGGTACTTTTTGATGCCCCCGTAGTAGTGGGTCTTCAGATAGGCGGTCTTGCTGTCGTCGTCTTCGTTCAGGGGGACCGGTTTGATATCCAGGCGGGGAGAGTCAATGTGGGAAGCGCAGATCGCGAAGCCCCTGTCCACGCCTTCTTTGCCGATAACAGCAAGGAGAAGATTCTTTTTGCGGTTCGTAAAGTAAACCTTTGTACCGGGCCGCAGCTCCTTCGTGTCTTCAAAGGAAACAAATCCCGCTTTTTCCACCGTTTTCAGAGCCTCTTCGATGAGAAAACGCTCATTCTTTCCCCGATCCAGGAATACTTTGTACTCCTCACTCAGGGAGAGAGCTTTTTGACGATCCGGCTCGCTAAAGCGGTGCCAGGCGCTCGAGG
>JAFGPQ010000253.1 GCA_016936115.1 Spirochaetales bacterium
ACTTCTCCTCCTGGATGTGTTAAATTAAAATTCAAATGGATCCGAAAAAACTCCCCGTATATAAGGAACGGGTTAAAATCCTTAGGGCACTGGAAGAGAATCAAGTCATCATCGTTGAGAGTCCCACCGGTTCGGGGAAGACGACTCAGATACCCCTTATCCTTCATGAAGCGGGCTATACCGATAGGGGGGTTATCGGCATAACCCAGCCCCGGCGTATCGCTACCCTTTCCGTATCCGATTACATGTCCGTCCAGCTCGGCGTTCCCATTCCCGGTTTCGTGGGCTACAAGATGCGATTCGAGGATCAGACCGTTCCCGAAACCCGTTTGAAAATCATGACTGACGGTACCCTGCTGCAGGAGATGAAAACCGATCCCTGGCTGAGCAAATACTCCGTCCTTATGGTTGACGAAGCCCACGAGCGGAGTCTCAATATCGATTTTATTCTGGGTCTTCTCAAGAATATCCTCAAGGAGCGCAAGGAGTTCAAGGTCATCATCTCCAGCGCCACCCTTAATACGGAGGCATTCAGCCGGTACTACGAGAATGCCTGTATCGTCTCTATCGACACGCCGGTCTATCCGGTGCAGGTCTATTACGATCCCCCCTACAAGGAGAACGACGAGGAAGCCCTGGTCGAGAAGATTCTTTCCCTGGTGGAACGGATCGTGGGGGAGCGCCGCAAGGGGGATATTCTGATTTTCCTTTCCGGAGAAAAAGTTATCAAGGACACCTGCGCCGCCCTGGCGAACAGTTCGGTGAAGCGAAAGCTCCACATCGTTCCCCTCTACGGCCGTCTTGGCAAGGAGGAGCAGGAGAAGGTTTTCGATAAGACCCCCTTCGGCAAGACCAAGGTGGTGATCTCCACCAATATCGCCGAGACCAGCGTCACCATAGACGGCATAACAACGGTCATCGATTCCGGTCTGAGCAAGATGAATTTCTACAACCCCCGGACCTTTACCAGCTCCCTGGTGGAATCCCCCGTTTCCCAGGCCTCCTGCAATCAGCGCAAGGGCCGGGCGGGGCGAACCCAGGCGGGTGACTGCTACCGGCTCTACTCCCCGGGTGACTTTGATCTGCGCCCCCTCTTCACCCTGGAAGAGATTTATCGGACCGACCTGGCCGAGGTGGTTCTGCGTATGGCTGAACTGGGTATCGAGGATTTTTATGCCTTTGACTTTATCTCCCCTCCCGGTAAGAAGGGAATTCAGGGCGCTATTGAAACGCTTCAGCTGCTTAATGCTCTGGATCAGGATATGAAGGTGACATCCGTCGGTTCCCAGATGCTCTATTTTCCCCTCATGCCCCGCCATGCCCGTATGATTATAGAAGCGATCCTGCGCTATCCCGATGTTATCCGGGAAGTGCTGATCGCCACCTCATTTCTGTCTACCAACTCTCCCTTTCTGCTGCCCCAGGGGGAGGAGATGGAAGCCCGCCGGGCCCATCACTCCTTTGCCGATGAAAACGGGGACTTCGTTTCCTATCTGAGAATGTTTCAGGCCTTTGAAAGCTCCCAGAATAAAACGAAGTTCTGTGAAAAATACTACCTGGATGAGAAGGCCATGCGTGAGATTGCCAATATCGAAGAACAGCTGGAGAGTATTGTGGGCGACACCATCGGAGTGCCCGTCTCTTCCGGCGGACCGGTGGAGGATTTTCTCTGCGCCTGCGCCCGGGGGCTGATTCAGTTTATCTGCATCCGTTCGGGGAGCCGGGACTACCGCAGCCTGACCACGGACAAGATCATTATCCATCCCGGTTCGGTCATGTTCAAAGAGCAGATGCCCTTCCTCATGGCCGGAGAGATCGTCCGGACCAGCCGTATGTACGCCCGAAGCGTCTCCCCTCTGAAGAAGGAGTGGCTCCGACGAATCGATCCCGATATCAGCCGTCAGCTTATGGATCTGGTGGGAGAAAAGAAGGGGAACCGCAGGGACAGACGGGAGCCTGAGGGTAAGAAGGAGAGGGACACCACCAATAATATCCGTGTCGGTAAGACCTCCTTTCCCGTCATTCCGGGGAAAAACAAGAAAAAGGTGGCCCTCTTTGAGTGGGGAAAGCTGTATCAGGCCCTGTCTTCTCTCAAGCCCGGAGAAATTCCCGACTATCAGAATATGCGGGGAATCCTGCACTATGACGGAATGGAGGTCGTGGCGAACGGCCGGGTGAATATGATATTCAGTATTGTCCAGGCAATCAATCCCAAAAAGGATACCATGCAGGGGTTCCCCACGAAGAACTATGACTTGGAAAACCGGGCCCACAGGAGTGACCTGATATCCCAGCTGAGTTCTATCCTTAATCTTGTTCTGAGCGGGAAAAGGAAGAAACGTTCCGTCGGTTTTCTGACTCTTCAGACCGACGGGGCACGCTATTACTGGTTTAAAAGTTCCTCCGGATTCAATAAGGCACTTAACGAATCACTCGAGAGTCTGGAACGCCTGGCCGATCTTCTCCCCGAGGATATGGATGAAAGGGATTGGGAGCAGGTAAACAAAACCTACCGCAGGCTTGATTCTCTCTATACCTACTAGGAAAAATGAGTGTAAAGAGTTGACATGTTTATTATTCTCGTTAATAATGAATTTATGATTCTTTAACGAGGAGTTTGGAAATGAATATGCCTGCAAATGAGAATTATACTCTAATCCTTTTGTTTACCTTGGGTCTAGCCCTGGCAATCGCCCACGTCGGTATGTTTCAGCGCAGAAAGCAGGAAAGGGAGAAAAACAGAGAGTGTCTTTTGCATCTTGAAGAGGAGAACCGCCGGCTTGAGGGGATTGTGGAAACGCTGGGCCGGCCGCGTTATAATCGGGATATTGATTTTCTGCGGTCGGAGAAGATCATGATGGAGAGCATACGCCAGACCAGATCGGTCAATTCCAAGATTCTGGCTTCCCATATGTGTCTTGCCGAATCAACCATACGCAACCGTATCTTCCAGCTATGCAGGAAGTTGAACTTCCACAGCCGGTCCGAACTGATGACCTATGTCATGCTGAGTATCCCGGAAGATTGAAAAAGGTTGCTCCCCCGTACTTTACAGTTTTATCTTTTTTCTATAACATATACATTTGCATATTATCACTTATAAGAGGTAATCTATGGGTTCCAAGAAAGAATATACCGTTCCCCTGGGAGATATGATCGATACAGAGCAGAATGTGTATGAAATGACCAATGCGGCTATCAAAAGGGCTGAGCAGCTGAGTCTTACCAAAATGGAAGAGATGAACAAGAACAAGGCTAAGGTTTCTTCCGCGGCGATTCGTGAAGTTGTAACGAAAGAAGTTGGGTACAGCTACAAGAAATAAAATCCCCCTCATTCTCCTTTTCGGTCCCACAGCCGTCGGCAAAACCGATCTTGTCATGGAGCTGTTCCGGGGCCGGGGGGAGATTATCAATGTCGATTCCGTTCAGGTTTACAGAAAACTTGATATCGGAAGCGCCAAACCTTCCCCGGAATATCTCCGGAATCTTCCCCATCATCTTATTAATATCAGAGACTATACGGAACAGTTCAATACGGCCGATTTTGTCAGAATGGCCGACAGGGCTGTGCGTGATATTCATTCAAGGGGCCTGATCCCCGTTCTGGCTGGGGGGACGGCCTTTTATTTCAAGAATTTCTGCCAGGGCTTTTCCGGCGAGGCGCCCGGGCGGGATGATACTGTCCGCAGTGCCCTGGAAGGGGAAGCCGATGCCCGGGGGCTGGATGCGCTCTGGTCGGAACTGCAGGAGAAGGATCCCCTCTATGCCGGTAAAATACACCGCCATGACAGGCTGAGGATTATCCGGGCCCTGGAGGTATGCCGTCTGACAGGGCGTACTCTCTCTTCCTTTGAACAGGGAGAAGAGTTCCGGGAGGAGTACGATTACTGCCTCATCGGCCTGGAAAGGGAGAGGGATGAGCTCTACGAAAGGATAGACCGGCGGGTGGATATCATGTTCCGGGAGGGACTGGCGGATGAGGTACGGTCCCTTATCGCCGATGGAGCCCGGGAGGATGATCCGGGAATGCATGCTATCGGATACGGGGAATTCTTTGAAATGGAGCGTATCGGCTGCCTGACGTTGGGCGATACGGCGGACCGTATAAAGCGTAACAGCCGCCGTTATGCGAAAAGACAGCTGACTTTTTTCAAGTCCCTGCCCGGGGTTGAGTGGTTCCATCCTGGGGATAAGGAAAAAATTCTCAAATACATAGAGAGATTTCCCTTTAAAGAACCCCTGTCCCTATTGACGTAAAGGTGAGTAATCACCATAATGACAGCTGCTGTATATCGTTAATAATTAATATCATAGATAAGGAGTCTTTCAGTGCCCTGCGGAAGAAAGCGTAAAAGAAAAAAGATTGCAACCCACAAAAGAAAGAAGAAACTGAGAAAGAATAGACATAAACATAAATAGGTTTATCTCTACAGTTTAATTGCGGTCAAGGCGGTATTGAAAGATACCGCTTTTTTTTGGCCCTGCGATGTGCTATACTGGTACGATATCGTTAAGGATGTGATGGTTCGTGGGTAGTACCCTTTTAGATAAAATTGAGAATCCCGGCGATCTGGCAGCCCTCTCCGATGAGGAGATGAAGGTTCTGGCCGGAGAAATCCGGGAGTTGATTATACATACCACCCGGGTGACCGGCGGTCATCTGGCGTCTAATCTGGGCGTGGTGGAACTGACCCTGGCCCTTCACCGGGTTTTTCAGAGTCCCCGGGATAAAATCGTATGGGACGTGGGCCATCAGGCCTATACCCATAAAATACTCACGGGACGGCGGCGTGAATTCGATACTCTGCGTCAGAAAGGGGGGATCGCCGGTTTCCCCCGCCGGGAGGAGAGTCCCCACGATGTTACCGATCCGGGACATGCCTCCACTTCTATCTCCTCCGGAATCGGAATCAGGAAGGGGCTGGAGCTTTCCGGGAATGAGGGCCGGGTCGTCTGTGTGATCGGTGACGGCGCTCTTACGGGGGGGCTGGCTCTGGAAGCGCTGAATTTCACCGGCCATATCCCCAATAATCTGATTATTATCCTGAATGACAACTCCATGTCCATCGACAGGAATGTGGGGGCCATCTCCTCCTACCTGTCACGTATGGCGGCCACCGAGGGGTATATTCATTTCTCCCGGACATTTGATAACTTAGTCGATCATATCCCCCTTCTGGGAAAACCCTTTTTCCGGTTCTATTCCCGGTTAAAGAAGGGGTTTAAAAGCATTTTCTACCGGGACGGCCTCTTCACTGAATTGGGCTTCAAGTATATAGGCCCCCTTGACGGCCATAATATTCCCCTTATGGAGAAAATGCTCCGCCGGGCCGAGGAAGTGAACCGCCCCGTGGTTATCCATGTGAAAACGATCAAGGGCAAGGGCTCTGACAAGGCCGAGACTGATCCTTCGAGCTATCACGGTGTGTCCCCCCAGACGCCCCGGGATAGGGCGGACGGGGGAGTGAAAGGGGAGAAGCTGACCGAGGCTTTTTCCAAAGCCCTGGTCGAGGCGGGTG
>JAFGPQ010000254.1 GCA_016936115.1 Spirochaetales bacterium
ACCCAGGGGCTGAGTTTGTCTAACCCAGGGGCTGAGTTTGTCTAACCCAGGGGCTGAGTTTGTCTAACCCAGGGGCTGAGTTTGTCTGACCCAGGGGCTGAGTTCACCAAAAACAGCCCCTGGATCAAAAATCGCAACAAACTCTCCCCGCTCAGAAGTGAAAGGGTTCCCCTATTTCTTCAGAATGAACTCCACCCTTCTGTTCTTCCAGCTGTTTTCCGTATCGGAGAAGGGAACCACCGGAGCGGTACCGCCCTTACCCTGGAAATCCAGCCTGTTCTTATCAATACCCAGATCGATGAGGGCATCCATAACGGTCTTGGCGCGGGACTCACTCAGAGGCTGAAGCTCCTCGGTTTCTTCCTGCTTGGCCCTGGCCGGATTGTAATAGTAGACGCTGTTGGCATGGCCTTCCACCACGACCTGGTAGCGGTTGTATTTCTTAAGAATCTCCCCTACCCGGCCCAGAATCCAGACATTCTTCGATCCCTTGTCCCCGGTGGTTTCCAGACCGGCCTGATTCGGTTCGAAGGTAATGCTGGAGATCATGATTTTCAGATTCTCCCCGTCCCTGATCACAAGGACGTCAACCGGTATGGTTCCCGCCTTGTAGGAGCTGTTACCCATCACATCGGTGACAGTCAGATTCCAGGTGTAATCCTCGGCGGACTGAACGAGCTCGCCCTTGCTGCTCCGGCCGTCCCAAATGATTCTGCCGGTGGGTTTTCCCTTTCCTCCGTAGCTTATGAACTCCTTACCCTTGGGATCGAGTATCTCCATTTTCCAGGAGTCCACGGCACTGATGTCCTGAACACCCATGGTAATAGTCAGTTCATCGTCCACGTTATCCTCGTCGGGACTGAAGGGCTGGGGATTCATGACAACGCGGGTCTCCGGGGCGGAGTTATCCAGTATGAAGGGGGCCGTCTCCGCTTCGGGGCGGTTTCCCTTATTATAGAGAACACGGTATTTTGCCGTATAGGATCCTTCGGTGATGGTTCCGTCCGTTCCCTTGCCGTCCCAAACGAAGTTCTCCGGTGGCAATTTCGTTCCGTCGCCCTGCAGAGTGAAGACGGTTCCCTTGGTTTCGTGAACCAGGTCCAGATTCCAGCTGCTGATCCCCTCTTTGAGGGTGGTCACCAGGGCCAGATTCTGCACTGACGTTTCCACCCGGCCCGAGGGGGAGAAGATCTCCTTGTCCGCGGTGAGGAAGAGCTGCGTCTGGCGGTTGTCGACGGTCAGCCCGTCGACCTTCTTTTCGGTCCTGTTTCCTGCCTTATCCGTGGAGAGTACCCGGTAGGTATAGACCCCGTTGGGCAGAATGTTGCCGGAATCGTCCTTACCTTCCCAGTTGAAGTCGGCCAGCCTGTCCTTCCATACCCAGGAAGCGACCACGTTGCCCGAACGGTCCAGCATCTCCCCCTGGAAGAGTTCTTCCGCACTGGAGGTCTGGACGAACTTGATGACATCCTTATTGCCGTCCCCGTCGGGGGAGAAAAGGGAAATGTCATGGTCAAGGCTGATTTCCGGATAGATCCGGTCTATCAGAAACTCCGGGGAGGAAGCCTGGATGGTATCGCCCCGTTCCAGCTTGGCCGCCAGGAAGAGATGGCAGGTTCCGTCCATGACGGATCCCCCGTCCCAGCGGAAGCTCGAAGGCAGACCTTTACCTTCGCTGACAAGGGCCAGCTCCTGTCCGTCCCCGTTCAGGGCGGTCAGGCGGTAGCTGCTTACCGGCGAGTTATTATTTCTTTCCACACCGATATTAATCGTTTCGTTGATGCCATCCTTATTCGGGGATATAGATTCCCGGTCAAGGGTCAGGAACAGTTCCACATTCGACGTATCAGCGGTGAAGGCGATATCCTCGGACCGGCCGTAGTTTCCCGCATTGTCCCGGGTTTCCACATAGTAGGTAAAGGAGGCCTCCCCGGTGACACTCTTGCCGTTCTCGTACATGCCGTTCCAGTTGAAAGTAGAAGGAACAGAGCCGTGCCACTCGTAGGATTTTACTTTTACACCCTTGTCATCCAGGATATAGCCGTTCCAGACTTTTTCCTCGGAACTGTTCTGAGTGAAAACGATCTCATCACGGTTCCCGTCTCCGTCGGGGGAGAACAGGAGCGGAGCAGCGCTGACCCGGATACGGGGATTGGTAGTATCCACCGTAAAGGGAGGTGTATAGACAACAGGGGAAAAACCGTTCTGATAGGAAGCGTCCAGACGGGCCTTATAGGCTCCCTCTTTAAGATAAATACCGGTGGAGTCCTTCCCGTCAAAGGTCAGGCCGGTTTTAGTAAGAAGATCCTGGCTGTTTCTCTGGTTCCAGCTCCGGTAGACCTTTCCGCTGTCATCGATGATGTCCAGGCTCCACTGGGCGAGACCTTTCACTGTTGAGATTTTAAAGCCGATCTCCACATCGGAGATTTCGCTTTCCGTGCCGGGAGAGAACCAGGCCCGGTTGATGGTCAGGGCCAGTTCGGGCTGAGTCGTATTGATAAGAATATTGCCTACGGACTGGGAAATGCTGTTACCGGCCCTGTCGGTGGCGGATATATCATACTCGTATACGCCGTCGGGAAGGACTTCCCCTTCCGAATCGGTTCCGTCCCAGACCAGCTCCTTCGGTTCCTCACCGTTCCAGTTGAAGGTGCGGTAAACCGTCCCGGAGCTGTCCCGAATCTCACCTACCCAGTCCTCTTCGGAGGAACCGCTCTGGGGAATGGTAAGTTTGTCCTTGCGTCCGTCCCCGTCGGGAGAGAAAATCAGGTCCGTACCGGTGGGAGGCTCCAGGGCCAGCTCGGGAGCCTTATTGTCAATATTGAAATAGGCGGGCGCCGTGGTGGTCATGTTGTTATTGTCATCCCAGAACTGGAAGACAAAGGAGTACTCCCCGTCGGGAGGCGTCTCGCCGGAATCGGAAACCCCGTCCCAGCGGAAGGTATCGGGAATAGCCACGGACTGCTTCTCGGCGAAGAGACGGTCGAAGAAATTGGAGAAAGTGGCGTTTTCCGGTCTTTCATCCTTGTTATAGATCTCTTTGACCGTATTGCCCGAACTGTCTCTGACGGAGATTTTATATCCTTCGATATACCGGCCGTCCGTAACGGTGAAGGGCACGGTCAGCTCATCCTGGATTCCGTCGTAGTTGGGGGAAATCCAGGAGACTTTGTAATCGTCCTTGTTATAGGTGACGTTTACCTCGGGAGCGTCCTTGTCCCGGACCCCCAGAGGCATGGTGACACCGGCGCCGAAGGCATAAACCCCGTCGTAAAGAGCCCGGCCCCCACCGTTGACTCTCATCTCCGTGGAGCTGAGGCGGCTGCTTTCGCTATCCGGGGTAAGGGGGATAATCACGTTAAGCCCGACTGCGGGAATGATGGTCTGCCAGTCCCCGTTGACCAGGTCCTGGATATCGGCGGAAAGGGAAGTGCTCAGATTGACCCTCTCCCCGATGGCGATATCCGCTCCCGCGTCCAGTTTCAGATCGGAAAAAGCGGGAAGGGACACCACGCCCCGTCCCCTTATCTTGAGATTTCCCTGGTCCAGAAGGAGTGAGGAGATACCGACGGCGGGGGTGACGTTTTCCGGTACCGACGCCCAGAATCCCCGGGAATCGGGCGCATAACCCAGACCTACCCGGGAGAAAACCGCCGAGAGTTCCGTATCCTTGAGAAAACCCAGATCCCCGTACATGAACGTCAGTCCGAAGGAGGCCGCCAGGCCCCACTCTCCGGCAAAACCGTAGGTGCCGTTCAGGCCGAAACCGAAATGGACATCCTCATAGAGTTCCTTGGAAAAAGCCACATCCGCTCCGGCGGAGGTCCCGAAATTGAGGGAAGTGTCACCATAGGAGGAGGTATCGGTCAAGTGGACCGCCGATGTCAAAACACCGATCTTCATGGGAACGGACAGGGCCATGTTCAGGCTGTGCCCCATTCCCCCGTAGACGCCGGCGCTGTCATTGAACTGCTCCAGATTGATATAGTTGATATCGATAATATAGCGCTGAAAACCTGCCGCTGCGGCGGGATTCACGGTTATCGCCTGGGGCGTTTCCCGGTTGAAAAGATTGAATCCCTGGGATAGAAGCAGGGGGGAGGCAAGATTGTATTCCAGCTCGCCGGCGGAACCGGGAAGAGCGGATAAGATGACCGGAATAAAAAGTAAGACGAGAATAATTGGTAAAGCTTTTTTCACAGGTTTCTCCTATAAAATCAATAGTAGTATATCACAATACTGTGGAAAAATGATATAATGACTCTCTATTTTTTGTGAAGAGAGGAACGGCGAAAGTGTCCATGAGAGAAGAGGATAAGGAGTGGTTTGAGAGCGATTGGTTCTGGGAAACCTTCGGCCCTATCATGTTTGACGAGCAGACCATGTCGAAAACGGACGAGGAAGCGGAAGGGGTTGTCAAGCTGACCGGGATTCCCCGGGGAAGCCGTATCCTGGACGTTTGCTGCGGCTTCGGGAGACACTCTCTGGAACTGGCCCGCTGGGGTTACGAAATGACAGGCATAGACAGAACGGAATCCTATATAAGACGGGCCCGTGAGGGGGCACGCCTGGAGAATCTGGACTGCCGCTTTCTGGAGGGGGATGTTCGGACCGATATTCCCGATGGGCCCTTTGACGGGGCTGTGTGCATGTGGAACTCCTTCGGTTACTCCGATGATCCCCAGGACGACGAAATCATTGTCAAAAGCGTTTACGATAAACTGGCACCGGGAAGTTTCTTTCTCCTCGACACTCCGGGCAAGGAAGTGATAGCCTCGGGCTTCGAAGCCAACACCTGGTTCGAAAGGGGGGATACGAAAATTCTCCTGGAATACAGCATAGACCTGAACTGGACCGTCCTTACCAATCGCTGGCTCTTTATGGAAAAGGACGGGGATATCAACGAATTCAGCTTCTCCCAGCGCATTTTCAGTGCCCTGGAGATGGCCCAGATGCTCTACCGGGCCGGCTTCGATTCCATAGATATCTACGGAGACTGGCAGGGCGCCCCCTATGACAACAATGCGGAAAGGCTGATTGTCATAGGTTGGAAGGTGTGAAGTCCTGATCGGTCAGGCGAAAGCTCTTCCCCACCCCGGATGAAGGATAAATAAGGTCGTCCTTTGTTATAAATATCGCTTCGAAATAGTCATGGCTTTCGGCGAAGGCCATACCCTCTTCCAGCCCCATGGCGTAGAGAGAAGTGGAAAGGGCGTCCGCATTGGCAGAAAGGGGCGTCACGATGGTAACCGCGGCCAGATTATTGTCCACGGGATAACCGGTGTCGGAGTCCAGAATGTGATGGTATCTTTTCCCGTCCTGTTCGAAAAAGCGCTCGTAATTGCCGGAAGTAACCATGGCCATTGCCTTGAGACTCAGGACACCCACATAATCCCCCCTTTCGGTTCGGGGGTTCTGCAGACCGATTTTCCAGAGACTGCCGTCGGGCTTGCCCCCCATTACCAGAACGTTACCCCCGAAATTGATGATACCCCTGTCAATGCCCTCATCCTGGAGGAAAGCGCTTATCCGGTCGGCGGCATATCCCTTGGCGATCCCCCCCAGGTCCAGTGAGGTACCGGCGGGTGCGGTCAGTTCGTTGCCCTCCATCTTCAGCTTCGTCCAGTCCAGCAGGGGCAGGACCCTATCGATCTCATCCTGTCCGGGAACTCTAGCGTTCTCCGTACCGATACCCCACAGATCCACCAGGGGACCGATGGCCGGATTGAAGCGGCCTCCGGTCTGCCCCGCATAATCCAGGGCGGCATTGATAAGCTCCGCCGCTTCATCGGAGAAAACGAAGCTGACTTCTGAGGATTCCGCCTCCCGGGAGAGAGTGTTGAAACGGCCGATCTCCGTTGTTTCTATATGCCGGCTCAGCAAGTGCTCAATGCGGTCCAGTTCGGAAAAAGCCGCATCAACCTTCTCGTCGGGGATTCTATCGTAAAGGGTTATCTGACAGACAGTTCCCAGGGCGAAGCGTTCGTATCGCAGAGGTTCGGAAGGCGTCTGAGAACATTGTGTAAACAGCAATACTATAATGAAAATTTTTGTAATCCAGAAAAAAGTTTTTCCCATGGATGGGATTCTATGATAAAATTGGTCTACTGTAAACAGGCTCTGTATGGTTATGGCGGAGCAATTATGTAATAAGGAAGCCGTTCTTAGTGAAGATTCGTACGAAACTTTTACTTCTCGAGGGAAGTATAACGCTGATACTGTTTTTCAGCCTGATTTTCTCCATCCTGTCTCTTATCGACCTTTCCGGCATCAACTCTCTTTACAGAATCATTCTCGATAAAAGCTTTGAGAGCAAACAGCTGAAACTTCAGATCGAAGAAATTCTCTATCACCCCGAAGTGAATATGGCCAACTACAGTACCTTTGTTAATCATTGGAACTTTCTGAGCTTCAATTATAAAAACGAAATGACCAGGGAGGTTATCCAGGACCTCGGCCCTGTCTTTCAGAAGGACTCGGAGGCCATAGGCAAGGCGTGGATTATTCTGAAGTCCGAGAACTCACCTGAGGATCTCCGCCCCTTCTTCTCCCGTTACTTCACAAGGGAAAGGGACAACCAGAACGAGGAGAGCCTTTTTAATTATTCCGAAAGCAACATGGACAAGGAAGCTCACGGGGCGGTTTTCGATCTGAAATACTATGTGGAAGAGCTGAACAAGCTTGAGGTGCGGGAGAAGACTCTCCTCGAGTCCATAAGGGAATCCATCCCCCGGATTATGAAGCAGAGACTCCGCAGAATCATCATAGGAGACCTGATAGCCCTTATCTCCGTATCGGTGATGGCCTTTATATTCAGCCACCGTCTCATGAGAAACATCGGCAAAGTGCGTTACTCCCTGGAACAGGTTTCCCAGGGTGATTTCTCCCATAAGCTTGAGATTACGAACAATGATGAATTCGGCAGACTGGCCCGGCAGTTCAATACGGTTACGGAAGCTCTCTGGGCCAAGCTTGAGTCGGTCCAGCACATACTTCATGACATGGGGGCCTCCATAAGCAATGAGATCGAACTGGAAAAGGCCCAGAAGGCTATCGTTTATCTGAGCCTCCGAAGCATCGATGCTTCCGGTGCGGGACTATATCTCTTCAACGAGGACAAGACCGGCCTGAATCTGAAATTCCATGCGGGTGATTTCAGACCCCCCTACCCTCTGGGCGATGAAAAGGAGAAGACCCTGCCCTTTGCGACGACCGACGACATGATAGCCTCGTTTATAGATGAGACTGTTCCGGTAGGGGAAACCATGATCGGGGAGGCGGCCCGATCGGGAGAGGCGATTCTGATCAAGCGAACCCATGCCTCTTCCTTTGCCCGTCCGAAAAACCACCCTTATCATATAAGCTCAGCCCTGTCCATTCCCATGAGAGTGGGTAATCTGGTTCTGGGCGTTCTCTGCCTTGTTCATAAGGATGACCGCTTTTTCTCCGACCTGGAGATGGCCAACGCCCAGTCCTTTTCGGAGCTGGCGGCCATTTCAATAGACAACCTCATGAAGTATAACGAGATGCTCGAGGTATTCGAGCTGAACAGGGAGATCGATATTGCCGCAGAGATTCAGCAGAACCTCCTTCCCCAGCAGATTCCCCGTCTGAGGAAGACGGACCTCGCCTTTAAAACGCGGACCTGTCGGGGTATCAACGGGGACTTCTACGACTGCTATATGATTGACCGGGAGAGAATCCTGATCACTGTCTGTGAGGTCGCCGGCAAGGGCGTTCCCGCCGCTCTGGTTATCACCATGATCAAGACGATCCTCAAACTGGTAGCGAAGTCCGGACTGAACGCGGCGAAGATTCTGGAAAACCTCAACAGGAATATCACCGAAAAAATACGTATCGAAAATATCGCCGCCCTCTCCCTGCTTCTCTACAATCAGAATACGGGGGCTATCTCATTTGCTTCCGCGGGAAATCAGCCCCTTCTCATGTTCCGGGCCGCAACGGGTGATTTCGAGGAACTCTCCACTCTGGGGATTCCCGTCGGACTCGATAAGAACGCCGTATACGAAGAGGGTATACTCCAGATGAATCCCCAGGATTTCATTATGCTATTCACCGACGGAATACCGGAAGCGAGAAATAACGCCAACAGGGAGTACGGAATGGATACTCTGAAAAAAATGGGCCGTACCCACAGCGGACTGGACGCGGAAGAGATGGTCCAGGAGATCATAGACGATCTGGACTATTTCCACAGGGATTCCCAGCAATGGGACGATCAGACCCTGTTTCTTCTCAAACGGGGAGGTACGGATCAGTGAAGCTTTCAGTTAGACTTCCCCTTTACCACAGTTTAGCCGTTCTCCTTTTTATTCTCTCCCTGGGCCTGGCCATTTTCATTTTTCAGGAGATGGACCGGCTGAACAATCAGAAAATCCTCCTGGACAATCTGCACAGTAACGTGCTCATCCTCAACGACGAGCTTACCATGCTGCAGTACAAGCCCCAGATCCCCTCGGTGGGTTATTTCAAACTCTCCCAGCAGATCTACCAGATCGAGCGTATCATCAATGAGCTCAAGGCGAATCAGGAGCGGAGCCGGGGGGAGACCAGTTACAAGGAGAATACGGATATCATCATTCACCAGTGGGACAGTCTGGGTAAAACCTATATGGACCCCCTTCAGGAAGAGATGAGAAACTTCAAACCCCTGGCGGGCTACTACTACTTTACCCTCTACGGTATGAAGCGGTCACTGATGCTTTTCTCACTTGATGAGGACCAGGAGCTCTTTCTCAAACTCCAGACGATCCTGGACCTGGTTGGCGGCCTTCAGACAAAGATAACAATAAACCTGGCTATCGCCACGGAATCCACTGCGGAGATGGTGGGAAAGGAAATAGATCAGTTCAGCCGGAAGATGCTCCGGAATGCGGCAATAGCCACGGCGGTCATGTTCGGCCTGAGCCTCATCCTGGCCTGGTATCTGTCCCATTCCATATCGGAGAGTATCAAGAAACTGGATAAGGCCATTTCAGAAGTGGCCTCGGGAAACTTCCACTACTCTCTGCAGAGTTCGGATATCGATGAATTCAAGGAGATCGCCCAGGGATTCAATACTCTTACGGAGATGCTCTGGTTCCGCCTGGACTCTCTGAAGGACATCATGAGGGATGTGGGCAGCGCCGTGGAAAACAGGGAATCCGCCTCGGAACTCTACACTTTGGTTCTGGAGCTGGCCATTGACAGCACCGAAGCGGACAGTGCCGTTCTTCTTCTTTATGATGAGGATGAGAACGGGCTCAGAGTGGCGGAGCATCTGGGATATTTCCCCCCGCCCATGACGGTTCCCCAGCTTGTCAGGGTGAAAAGGGATACGATCAAGGAGTGGTTCAACTCCACTCTCATACCCATGGAAGGCAATATTCTGGGTGATTCCTGCTCCCGGGGCAGTTCCTTCTATATTCACGATAACGAATCCCAGCGCGTTTTCCCTGAAAACAGCGACAGAAGCACCAGCAATTTCATCAGCTCTTCCATCATACTCAGCCTTGGATCGGCGGAAGAGAAAATCGGGGCCATCGGTCTTGTGAAAACAACCCCGGGAGCCTTTTTCAACGACCTGGACTATACCTATATGAAGTCCTTTGCCAATTTTGTCACCATAACCCTGGATAACTTCGAGAAGTATCAGGAACTGGTAAAAAAGCATGAGATCAACAGGGAGATAGAGGTTGCGGCGGAAATTCAGAATACCCTGCTGCCGGGAAAAATGCCCCCCATGAAGGGAACGAAGATCGCCGCCTTCTCCCACGCGGCCAAAGGGGTGAGCGGGGATTATTACGACGTGTTCACCCTGGATAAGGAGCGCACCGCGGTCATCATATGCGATGTATCGGGAAAGGGTATCCCCGCTTCCCTTTTCATGGTCATGTTCCGAACCGTTCTGCGAACCATTTCGGCTCCCCAGATGAATGCGGCGCAGATACTGACCGCTCTCAACAGCGAAATTTCGGGCAACTTCCAGAGCGGAACCTTCGCCACCGCCTCCCTTCTTATTATGAATCACAGGGACAACACCATTTCCTATTCCAACGGGGCCCACCATCCCCTCTACATCTACAGGAACAGTAAGAAATCTTTTGTCCGCTTTGATACGGACGGGCTTCCCCTGGGGATCGATATGCGGGCGGAGTACGGACACAAGCAGATTCGTGTGGAAGGGGGAGACTATCTTTTCCTCTTCACCGACGGCCTTACGGAAGCCCGTAACATGGATGGAGAGGAACTGGGAACGGGGAGACTGCTGAAATATGCCAGTCAATACACGGATAAATCACCGGACAGAATGAAGGAAGTGGTTGAAGAACTGCTGGCCGGTTTCGAGGGTGAAGCGGGCCAGCATGACGATGAAACCTTTATGGCTATTCGGATAGGATAGCCTTAAGCTCATTCTGCTCCTTTTCCAGCTGGGCCTTCTTTTTCTCCAGTTCCTCAGCCTCTTCTGACAGGAGATTAAGCTTATCAGTTTCCTTCTGCACCTTCTCCTGCTGCTGCTGCTTTTCCCTGTCCTTTTTCTGAAAAGCCTCATCCAGCTCGGCGATGCGAATACCGGTGAGGCAGAGGGATTTCTCCTTTGACTTGCGGTCCCGCTGACCGTTCAATTCGTCAATCATCTGTTTGAAGGACTCCCTATTCAGGTCTTCCCGGGCGTAAAGACTCTGGCCCATGCGCAGATAGGCTTCGTCCAGCTCCGTCTCCCGGGACTCCTTTTCCTCTTCCTTCTTTTTGAGATAGCGGGCGGGCTTAGTTCCTCCGCAGAGTTCCTCCAGGCGAAGATCCAGTGTCCCTAACTGTTTTTCCAGGCTGTCCTGATCATCCCTGAGCCGCCGGGACCTCTCCTCCTGCTCCTGAAACTCGGCATAGATATCACTCAAACCGTTCTGTGCAATCTCGGGGAAAAGCCCCTCGCCGATGAGCCTTTCCCCTACTTTCCCGTAGTGGCGGCCCAGGCTGTCCCCGGCGGTTTTCTTTATGGTGGACTGGGAGGATTTTTTGAGAAAGGTCCGTACCTTCTTCAAAACGTTCTTCTCTTCCGATCCGCTTCTGATACGGTAGAGTTCGTTATCCGCGTTTCTTATTCTGTCTTCCCAGTCAAGAAGAGGCTTGAAGAGATCATCCAGGTTTTCCCTGTCCGTGAGGCTTCCCTTTTTATAAAGGTCAAAGGAACGTTTCCCCAGTACAATGTGGAAGTCGGAAAGGGATTTCTCTTCCTCGTTCTCCTTATCTTTTATTTCTTTCAGCTGACCGAGAATTTTTTCCTTTTCATCCAGTTTTCCCTGGATTTCCCCCTCCTCGGAATCCATATCTTCCAGTATGGTTTGAAGAGTGGTTATTTCACCGGGGATTTCCTCTTTCCCCGGTGACTGGACCTTTTCCTGAGCCCATGCAATGCAATGAGCTTTTATCTGCTCATCCAGCTGTACAAGCTGATCCTCTATGGCCTGCAGTTCCTGCTTCTGACTTGTCACACCAAACTCCTCAATCAAAAATGTATACGTACATGGTTAATATAACCAATTCCTCTTCCTTTCTCAAGAAAATAGTTATTTTATGACCGGGGAACGGGATATTGACAAAGCATATCTCTCCCTATAAATTATAAGAGTAAATTGGGAGAGAGATGAGTTATTCCTCACATATCATTCCGCTTAACGGAAAAAAGGAGTTAAATTTCCTGCTTTCTTTCCTCGCCCGGCGAGAAAAAGGAAGAATACTCATTCTATCAGATGAAACTGTTTTGCTTCGCTACAAGGAGGTCCTGCAAGCTGCTGACATTAAGCAGTTATACATAACAGAGCAGAGTGATGTGCTGAAGACATCGCGGAAAATAAAAAGAGACTATACACTGATCGGGGCCCAACCGGCCAGCATTATCGATCAGATACGAAGATCACAGATTGATCTGTCATCCTTCGAAAGGATGATCGTAAGGATTCCCGAGATAAGGGAAATGTCCTTTCTGGATGATGTTTCTTTCGTACTTTCCCATTTGATGTCACTGAAGACGTTATATATTATTCCTTCGTCGACCCGGCTCTCTCTCAATCACCCCCTTTTAAAATCCGCGGGTCGAGCACCCCGCTCTATCATGAATGTTAAGGAGAAACGTATGGCGAAAATACCGGAGAATATGCTCAAGGCCATAGACGAGCTAGTCAGAAAAACTAAAACGGACAGGGAACCGGAAAAGCTGGAGGAATTCAGAAAACTTTTTAAAAAGGCGATACGCCTCGGTTTCAGAGGATGGGTAGCGGCTTACCTGTTGAAAGAGTATATGTCAAAGGACAAAAGCCTGAATATGCCCCTCCTTGAGGAAGGGGTAACTCTTTTCATAGGTATCGGGAAGAACAGAAAGGTCTATCCCAAGGATCTGATTCATCTCTTCATCAATACGGGAAAGATCGAAAGGAACCATATCGGGGAAATTCGCATTCTGGATAATTACGCCTTTATCACCATTGAGAAGAAGAGCGCCGACAAGGCCATTGAGAACCTGAACGGCATCAATTACAGAGGACGGAATCTTACCGTCAATTATGCAAAGCAGAAATAGTCAGACACTCATCTGAAATGCCATGCCCGTGGCGGCGGCGGAACTGTCCCCTTCGGAAAAGGCGGGGGGCATTTTTTTGAGGGTTTCATGGATACGGGATCCCAGTTCCTGAATTTCCGGTTTATCCGAGGGATTCTGTTGAACCGTGTTGAGCTTATTCAGGTTATTAAGGGAAACGATCATATTATTGATCAGTTCAAGACGCTTAAGGGGAACGGAAGTCTGGGAATGATTAGCGGGTACGCCCATGACATATTTGAACTGGGCATAGTAGGAATCGCTTCTCTGAACCGGGAAGACGACCTTACCGCTGCTGTTCTGCGCCGCTGTTGATAATTCTATGGGATTTATCATCCCCAGGGAAACATTCATATCAATTCCATCCTCACGTTTATAATATCGGTAAGGATGGAATCCTGTTTAACAGTTATTGAAGGAGGATGCGCAGCTTATCTTTTGTTTCGCTCCGATTTCTGCTTACATTCGATACATAGAGCCGCGTAGGGAATAGCTTCCAGACGGTCCTTGGAGATCATTTTGGTACAGGAGGCGCAAATGCCGTAGGTTCCGTTTTTAATACGGGAAATAGCCGCGTCGATTTTATCAAGCTGAAGGCGATCCCTGTTGCCCAGGACTTCCAGGGTACGGCAGTCAATATCGTTTGAAGCCATATCAGCTAAATCATTCAACCCGAGATCCTCAACAGCCGCTCTGAAATCCTCATTTTCGGAAATCAGGTTGCGCAATAAATCTTCTCTCATCGCCTTGAGTTTCTCATACATCTGATCAGAATAGATCTGCCCCATTTTTTCCGGCTCCTAACTACAAAAAATTAGGGACAATTATCCCTATTTGCTTAAAAATGTCAAGATGTACTTTCACATCATGTTGACAAAGTATCTATTCTGACATAAAATTCCGTGGAATAAAAAAAACAAGGAGTCCTTTTTGGGTAAAGAAGAAGCCATCGAAGTGGAAGGAATCGTCAAAGAAAGCCTTCCTAACACCATGTTCAGAGTTGAGCTGAAGAACGGCCACCTCATTCTCGCGCATCTCTCCGGCAAGATGCGGAAACATTATATTCGTATAGTTCCGGGCGACAAAGTTAAAGTAGCCCTTTCCCCCTATGACCTCACCCGAGGTAGAATCATCTTCAGAGAAAGATAAACTTCATAGCAAATCCCTAGAGATCACAGCACGAACCAGGTGGCCCCGTCTCCGCCGTTGCGGCGTGTGCTTTTCCCCCAGCTTTTGACATGGGGATGCTTTTCAAGCACTCTTCTGACCATGGGCCTGAGAACGGCGCCATCGGGAGAGTGCAGACCCTTTCCGTGGATAATCAATCCCTTCCTGATTCCTCTTTTCCGGCACTGAGCAATGAAGGAAAGGACTTCCCCTTTTCCCTCCTCCTCGGTATGACCGTGGATATCCAGGGTTGACTGTGCGTCCATTTTCTCTAGGGTCTTTCTCCCGGGACTGTTAGAGGGTTTTCTTTTTTCCCCCCTGACTTTATCCTGTGCCGTATCCTTTCCGGGAGGATAGAGGTTCAGATAATCCTCCATGCTCTTCATCAGCTTTCCCCCCTCTGGGGCACGGTCTGAATCTTATCGGTTTTTATCCATCCTTCGAGTCCATAGCCGGTTCGGATGAAATAGTATCCCCTCTTTTCCCTTAAGAGACGTAGGGCCGTCCCCGGGGGAAGGACCAGCCACTCTTCCGCGGTTTCCTCGGGGATACGGCAGAGGATTCCCGTCTCAATATCCAGATTTTTGACAATTCCCTGAGGTCTGGCGCTCATCCAGCGGATAAACAGATAACCGCTCCCCATTCCCAGAGTCACAAAGAACAATGATGCCATGAGAAAGAGATAGCGGAGTTTTCTTCTCTTCATATAGACGGCGAGGGATATGAAAAAAAGATTCCCCCCCAGGGCGAAAAGCAGGAAGATAAGCTCCCCGTTGACACTTTCCCCGGCAAGATACTGATCGGTCAGACCGGCCAGAGATTCCATTTTCCCGAGCTTCTGAAGAAGCAGGGGATCTCCGGGCAGGGTTCTCAAGGCTTTCCTGAAGAGGATTTCACTCTCCACGAGATGGCCCCGGTAGTATTCAATGATCGCGAGATTGGGCAGATAGGCGGCTTTCTGACTTGTCCCATAGAGACTGTCGTACCGGCGGAAACTTCCTTCGAAATCTCCCGCTTCATACTGTTCCCGTGCCCTGTCGGCGGCGGCCCTCCTCTCTACACCGGTGGTCAGGGAGAGGAGCAGTGGCAGCAGAATGATAATGAGAGAAAAGTTCTTAGTGGTATTCTCCTTTTTCAGGGAAAAGAGGGAGAGGATGAAAAAGAGAAAGCCCGGCAGAAAAAGCACGCCCTTCAGAGGACCGGCGATCTGTTCTTTTATGATAAGCCACTCCAGCTCGCCGGAGGTCAGAAGATTAAGCCTTGTCCCGCTCCCTGTCCCTTTAAGGGAGATGGTAACGGGAAAGGTCTCCCCTTCGGAGGTGCTGATCACATTTGACTCGGGATTGATCCAGCTGAATGAGGAACGGCCGATGGTTCCCTTCGATTCGGAACCGGCCTGGAAACGATAAACCCGTTTCCGGAATCCGCTGTAACCGGATTCGGTGGGGGTGAGCTCTTCCGAATCGGCCGTATTGATCAGTTCCAGTCCGGTTCCCTCCACCGCGGGAAAGCTGAGAAAGGAGAAATTGCCTGTTCCCTCTATATGAACGGTCAGAGTGAGGATCTCCCCCTCTGAAGCGGTCTCGCTGGAGAGATGAGTCACCAGGGAGAAATCTCCCACCGCTCCCGATTTGTTCACCTCTTCGGGCAGGGGCTTGATGCGGATAGAAACATCGGGGATAACCCGGTTCAGTTCCTGTATGCGGGCGCTTCCCCCGGGAATCGTCACGTCCCCCGGCTCGCCGGAAAAGAAATACCAGCTTTCCAGTGGATAGGAGTATACCTGATGATCTCCCATATCATAGGTATCTATTCTTCCGGGGAGTTCCACCTGCTCCAGGTTTCCACCGGCCGGTTTCCCAATGCCGATGCTTTCGGGAAAATCCAGATTCACCATATAGCGCACGTTCAGGATAAGGGAGATGATTTCCCCGGTGTAGGCCTCCTCCTTGATGGGAGACCAATATACCTGGAGGGGATAGTCGAGACTGGTTTCATCCCAGTTGTGAACGATAACTGGAAAGTCGGGAATAATCTGCTCAAACTGCTGTCGGAAGAGGCGTACCCCTGAGCAGGTATAGATACCGCTTCGCCCGGACCGGAAGGTGAGAACGATCTCGGTCATATCCTCATAGATAATCTCCCCTTCCCTGTCTGTCAGGGCATTGTAAGGCCTCAGGTAGGGATCATCCGCTGTGATGAGATCTTCCTCCAAAGCGGTCATCTCCACTTTCAGATCCTGGGAGTAGGGAATTCGCGTTTTTATCTGAACCTTGAAGTTCCTGTTAATAAAGGCTTTATCCTGGGTAAGGGACTCCTGAGCAAAAAGAGAAGAGACGGCAAGAATCAGAATTACCCTAATTATCAGTTTTTTCATTACCAGTCATTCTCCCGGGAGGTGCTCTTCTCCGCGGCCGATTCCCAATGGGTCTCGTCCTGTCTCCTGAGATAATTCAGCAGTCTTTCCGTATCGTCGAACAGGTTCTGGTCGTTATCGCTTTTCTGCTCTTCCGGTTTTCGCTCGAAACTGGAATTCACTCTGTTGAGAGCCAGTTCCAGATTGATTTTACTGTCCCAGTCGGAAGGCTTGAGTATTACCGCCTGTTTGAATGCTGCGGCGGCTTCATGGTAAAGTCCCTTTTCATAGTAATAAACCCCCTTATTGAAGGTGAGCTTGAAAAGGAAATCCTGTTCCTCAGAATGGGCCTGTTCCCAGCGAATCATAGCCGATTCCCTTTCACCCAGACTGTAATAGGAATTCCCCAGATTAAACTCAATAAGCCCTTTGTTGCTGTCCCAGTCCATAGCGTCGAGAAAGGAAACATTGGCCTTTTGGAAATTACCCTGCTCCATCTGGTAATTCCCCCAGAAAACCAGGAGTCCCGGATTCACATAGCTACAGGAGGTGATGAGAATAATCATGGGCAGAAGCAGGATGTGTTTTCTCAGTTCCATCGCAGTTTCCCCTGTATCGCATACATAACCAGCAGTAAAAGGACCATCCCGTAGAAAAGCCGATAACGGGGAATGGCGCTGGAGCCGATGCCCCTTGTTTCCATCTCACCGTAAGCCTGGGACAGCACATCCCCGATCTCTCCGAGCTGGTGCACCTCGGTCAGATCCAGATACCCCCCGTCGGTAATCTGCGCCATTTCCTGCAGAAGGGCCTTATTCTGACGGGAGGTGACGATATTGCCGCTCCTGTCGGATAGCAAGCTTCCGTCTGACAGGCGGATCTGGGACCCCTCCTCGGTTCCGATGCCGAATACGAAAAGGCGTATCTTGTCATTGTAAAGCCTGCGCGCCCCGTCTATGGCGTTCCCCTCAAGGTTATCCCCGTCCGTAAACAGCAGAACCGCCCTGTGCCGTTCCTGATTCGCGGGAAGGGTATCCTTCGCCGCGATGAGAGCCTTCTCCAGATTGGACCCGGGGGAGCTCAGATAGGAGGGACTGATGCCTGCCAGCAGGTTTTCCAGGATGATCCTGTCCTCGGTCAGGGGAATGAACAGCACCGGTTCCCCCTTGAAGAGGGTGAATGAGTAACGGGAACGGGGCAGGTTTTCCATAAGGAGATACACCGCGTCCCGGCAGCGGTCCAGCCGGCTCCCCCCCACGTCCTGGGCCAGCATGCTGTTGGAAACATCAAAGACCAGGGCGATATCCAGATTTTTCCTGTCGCTGTGTTCCGGCTGAAGACCCCAGTGAAAATCGACCAGGCCCAGCACGGAAAAAACAAAGATTCCGTTCAGAAGCAGAAAACGGATAAATCCCCGGATCCGGTACTGGCTGTCGATCAGATTTCCCCTGACATAGCCCAGATTCTTCAGAAAGAACAGGCTGCGCCGGTGCGCAATGAAGCTGATTATCCATAATAGGGGAAGGAGAAAAAGCAGGCTGAAGTATTCCGGTTGCATTATTTTCATAGGATTTCCCCCATGAACAGGCGGCGCAGCAGCCAGTGGAGAAAAAAGAGAGCCATGGCCCCCATCATGAGGATCCCGTGAAAATAGTTCTTCTCCACAAAGATCTTCGTCCTCACCTCATAGGATTCCAGCGTATTGATCGCCTGAAAAATGGTCTCCAGGGAACCGGAACTGCGGGCGTAAAAGTAACCGCCCCCGGTGATGTCGGCCATCTCTTCCAGAAGTGTCCCGTCGAAGACGCTCTTCATGGTTCCCGACAGGATTTTTCCCGTTCCCTCGTCATGGAACTCGATGGGCACGTCTCCGGTCGTCCCCAGGCCGATGGAGTAGATGCGTATTCCCGTCTGGGCCGCCATGGAGGCCGCCGTGGAGGGCTGTATCTCCCCCACGTTATTCTCACCGTCCGTTATGAGCAGAATGGCTTTCTCCGAGGCGGTGCTGGAGGAGAGATGGAGCACCGCAAGAGCCACCCCCATACCGATGGCCGTACCGTCCCCCCGGTTGATCAGGGACACCTCATCGAGGGTCCTAAAGAGAAGCTCATGATCCACCGTAGGGGGAAGTCTGAGCCGGGCCTCTTCGGAAAAAGTGACCAGTCCGATGGAATCATTCTCCCGGCTCCCGATGAAATCCTTCACCATTTCCCGGGCCGTGGTAAGCCTGTCCTCGGCTCCGAAATCCCGGGCGGCCATACTGGGGGACTGGTCCAGAACAATCATAATGTCCATTCCCCTTTCCAGATAGACCTTACGATTTACCGCCAGGGAGGGACCGGCCAGAGCGAAAATAAGCCCGATGATAGGGATCCACAGAAAGACCTCCGAAGAGATATAAAGGATTTTGAGGGAAAGGGGCGTATAAAGGACGCTTCTTCCGTTCCAGACCCTATAGGAATAGGGAATCCCCCCTCCCCGGTGTTTCCTCAGATAGAGAAAGTAGATGAGCAGGGGCAGCAGCGCGAAAAGGGAGAGATAGGCCGGTTCTTCAAAGGTCAGCATCAAAGTCCTCCTTCTCCAGATTCTCAATAAACTCACTCAGGACTTCCAGGCTGCGGAGTTTGTCCTTGCGGCCGGTTCTCTCACCGGCAAACTTCACCAGATCCGCCATTTTCAGCAAATCGGTTAATTCGTCCCAGAGCTTTCTTCTCACGGGAGGGGGGGATATTCCCATCATATCCCGGGTGGTAAGGGAGAGAAAATCCCTTCCCGTTCTCTCCGAAAGGTAAGTACGAATCCCCTGGGAGTAGGCGATAAAGAAATCCCGTTCCTCCCCGCTGTCCTCAACCCGTGTCTGGAGTTTTCGGTAAAGTCTGGAAATCCGCCGGCGGGGACCGCTTCTGAGCAGCCAGCGGATAAGGGAACGAAGCCGGCCGAATATCATTCTGAGCAGAATGAAAAGCAGATAGGGGGAACAGATAATCAGCAGGAGGAAGACCGGGATAAGGAGTCCGATCCCGGGAAAGTCGCTGTTCTTTCTAAGGCCCCTGAGCTCGCCCACCTTCTCCTGTTCCACCAGGGAACTGGTGAAAATTTTCAGGGAATCCAGGGTGATGTCCCCCAGTTCCAGGGGAGGAAGAGACCGGGTTCCCACCATGTAGGACTTAAACCGTATGGCCACATAGGCCTCATAGCTTTTCTGATCCACCGTAACCGATTCGATCTCCAGCCACTCGGAACGGGGCAGTTCCGCGGGGGGAGTCAACTCCTTCTCGCCGGTCCAGACGAGACGAAACTGGAGAAGAACCGAATCGCCCACATAGAAGGTGGGAGGAACGAATACTTCGTCTACGATATCCCACTGGGCGTAGAGTCCCATGGCGGAGAGAAAAAGGATCAGGAAGAAGGACGGCCTCATCCCCGTTTTCTCCTTTTGAAGAATTGGAGTATCCGCTCGAGGGGGTCGTCACTGCTCTCAATTTCCACATAATCGATGCCGTTGGCCCGGCAATGCTCCACCAGCTGGTAGTAGTGCAGATCCCAGAATTCTCGGTACTCCTCGCGAAGCTTCCTGCTTCCCCCGTGAAAAAGCTGTCTCCGGCCGGTTTCCCTGTCCTGAAGTTCGGCCAGGCCGATCCGGGGAAGCTCCCTCTCCCTTCTGTCGAAGAGAGAAACGGCTATCACGTCATGCTTCCGCGCCAGCAGGGTGAGGTCCTTCCAGTAGCCGTCGGTCTTGAAATCGGAGATAATGAAGCAGATGCCCCGTCTCTTCATAAGTTCCATGGCGGTGCGGGAGGCCAGGGCCAGATCGGAGCCGTATCCCTCCGGCTCGAAGCTGAGCACCAGGGAGACCTGCTTGAGAATATTCTTGTTCCCCTTCATGGGGGCGTGGTACTGCTCGATCTTATCGGAGAAAATCAGTGTGCCCACCCGGTCGTTGTTAGCGTTGGCCGCATGGGCGATCAGGGAGAAGATGTAGCCGGACATGTCACGCTTGCTCCCTCCCTGGTCCCTTCGGAGAGAGGCGGAGGCGTCCAGGAGAATCATGATATTCATCTCCCGTTCCTCTTTGAAGGTCTTCGTGAAAGGCTCCCCCATCCGGGAAGAGACGTTCCAGTCGATAAAACGGATATCGTCCCCCGAATTATAGGCGCGCACCTCGTCGAACTCCAGACCGGGTCCGCGAAAAAGAGATTTATAGTTCCCCGAAAAGAGGGTGTCCACGAGCCGCTTGGAAACAAGCTGTATCCGTTTAACCCGGCGGCTCAGATCTCCCTGTTCCGTCATCAGGGCACGGAGACGTGGGAAAGGATGGACTCGATGACGCTGTCCGCGGTCATCTCTTCCGCTTCCGCTTCGTAGGAGAGCACGATTCTGTGGCGAAGGACGTTCTTCGTCACATCCTGAACGTCTTCAGGCAGAACGAAGGCCCGCCCTTCCATGAGAGCCTTCACCCGGGCGCAGCGCATCATGCCGATGGTGGCACGGGGGGATGCTCCGTATTCGATAAAGCGGATAAAGGGGAGCTTTTTCCTGTTCTGTTCCCGGGTGGCGGCCACCAGGGAAACGATATATTTTTCAACCCGCTCGTCTAGTTCGATCTTCATGGCGATCTCCCTGACCCGGGCGATGGACTGGGGGTTGAGGATACGGGAAAGGGTAATTCTCTCAAGGCTATCCACCCGACGCATAATCTCCAGCTCCTCCTCCGGCGTGGGGTAGGAGACGAGGACCTTTACGATAAACCGGTCCAGCTGGGCTTCGGGAAGTTGATAGGTCCCTTCCTGCTCAATGGGATTCTGGGTGGCCAGGACAAAGAAGGGGTCCGGGAGCTTATAGGTGGAGTCTCCTATGGTCACCTGCTTCTCCGCCATGGCTTCCAGAAGGGCACTCTGAACCTTGGCGGGGGCCCGGTTGATTTCATCGGCGAGGATGATATGGGAGAATACCGGCCCCTTGCGGGGAATGAACTCTCCCGTCTGCTGCCTGTATATCATAGTTCCGGTAAGGTCCGCCGGCAGCAGGTCCGGGGTAAACTGGATCCGTTTAAAATCGACGCTCAGAATATCGGCGAAAGTCTGCACCGCCAGTGTCTTGGCCAGGCCGGGAACTCCTTCTACAAGAATATGCCCCCCCGCCAGAATACCCATGAGGAGCCCTTCGACCAGAGAATCCTGGCCTACCACTTTACGGCTCACTTCCTTTCGGGCTTTGAGAATTATCTCCTGGGCCTCTTTTACATCATTCTTCAGACTTTGATCTATCACATTTTCCTCGCTTCTAGAACTATCAGGACCTGTATTCGGCGTTTATCGTCACATAATCACAGGAGAGATCCGAGCCCCAGACCCGGGATTCAGCCGATCCCCGCCCCAGGCGAACGGTTATACTAACATTATTTTCATGGGCCGGGAACCCCGGTGAAGGCAGAGGCAGGGCTCTCTCTTTCAGGTATCGGTGAAGCCGGGCTTCCTTATCCGAATCCAGGAGAAAGGCACCGTCTTTGTAAAGATATTCTCCCCCCATGACCAAACTCACCCGGCTTCGGTCCAGTTCGATATCCCCGTTCCCGGCCCAATCGCCAAGAGCCTGTATAAGCCGTCCCACATTGGGATCGTTCCCGAAAACGGCGCTCTTGGTAAGGGGGGAATTCACCAGGGCCTTACCAGCCGAGGCTCCCTCCTCTTCCGTCATAGCCTCTTCCACGATCACTTCGATGACGTGCCCCGTGCCTTCCCCGTTCCGTACCACATTCTGAGCCATGACCATGGTCAGTTCCTTAAGGGCTGCGGAGAATTCCTCTTTAGCGGCGTTTCTCCTGTTTGTGGAGAAAATCATGGCCGTATCGCTGGTGCTCTGGTCGGAGTCGACGCTGATCCGATTGAAACTGAGACGGCAGGCCTCATCCCAACTCAGCTTCAGCTCCTCCCGAGAGAGGGTCACATCGGTCATGACAAAAACCAGCATGGTGGCCAGATTCGGCTCAATCATACCGGCGCCCTTGCAGATGCCCGTAATCACCCCCTCCCCCGCCTTGACCGTGAAGGCCTTGGGAAAGGAATCGGTGGTCATGATGGACCGGGCCGCAGGCAGAGCCGATCCCCCTTTGCGGGAGGCGGCGAGAGCGGGCAGGGCCTTGATCATCTCATCCCGGGGGAGTTCCCAACCGATGATTCCCGTGGAAAAGGGAAAGACGACTCCCTCGCCGGGCAGGAGCTCTTCCATCTTTTTCCGGACCGCCTGGCTCTTCTCATAGCCCTCGGGACACTCCACGTTGGCGATACGGTTATTTATGATAAGCCCCTTGAGTTTTTTCTCCTTAACAAGCTCCCGTCCGATGACCACGGGATGGCCGGGAAAGGCATTGCGGGTAAACAGGGCGCTGAAACACTCGGTGGGCTCATCCAGAGCAAGGAGGGTCAGATTCATGGCATAGGGCTTTCCCGTTTCACCGGCCACGGCCAGTTCCTCGGGATAAAAGCTGATCCTTTCCGATGATGCGGTGATTCCCTCGGGAAGCCGTGCCGACCGGTTCAGGTAGTTTTCATACTCTTCAATGGAAGTGAAATTCATGAAAACAGAATATCAGGAAAAGCGGAATAGTTCAATGAGAAGGGGATAATTCCCCCTATGCTACCTGGCTAAAGGCTCCTCTTATTGACTTTTAATTAGACATATGATACCTTTTTGTCAAAATTATTTATGGGAGTGTCTGCCATGAAAATAGCACTTGTTTTTCCCGGTCAGGGATCGCAGGTTAAGGGAATGGGAAAGGATATCCTGGATAAGTATCCCAAGGGTTATGAAATCATCGGGGAAGCGAACTGCTGCCTCAATTACGATATGGAAAAACTGATTATGGAGGATCCCGATAATCAGCTGAACAGCACACAGTTCACACAGCCCGCCCTGTATACGGTATGTGCGATCTATACGAACTATCTTAAGGAAAAGGGCGTTAACTGGCATGTCACCGCCGGTCACAGCCTGGGAGAGTACGCCGCTCTCTACGCGGCGGGGGCCTTCTCTTTTATAGACGGTCTGAAACTTGTCGCGAAAAGGGGCGAACTCATGGGCGGGGTCAACGATCCCGCCGTAGGCATGGGAGCCGTGGTAGGCATCACCGGAGATGAAGTAAGCAAGGCCATGGCCGGTTTCGACAACATATACATCGCCAACCTCAACGCTCCCGAGCAGACAGTTGTCAGCGGAAACAAGGAAGAGATCGCCCAGCTAGGCGGGAAACTCAAGGAAGCCGGCAAGGGCCGCCTCATTCCCCTGAGGGTTTCCGGAGCCTTTCACTCCCCTTTCATGAAACCGGTGGAGGAGGAATTCATCAAGGCCATCGAAGCCTGCCCCTTCTCCGATACGGCCATGGATATCTATCCCAACGTGAAGGCAGCCCCCGTAAGGGATAGGGAGATTATCAAACAGTGTCTCATCGAGCAGATTACGGGCCAGGTAAAGTGGACGGCCACCGTCTCCCGTATGGAAAAGGATGGAATAACCCACCATTTCGAAGCCGGTCCGGGCAAGGTTCTCGCCGGGCTCATGGGCAAATGCTCCGACACCATAACCCCTCTTGAAATAGAGATCTGATAAATCGGATACCGGGCCGCGGGTTAGGCCGCCCCTGACAATTAGATTGACTTCTCCCCCATTGTCGTGTATAGTGATGTGATAGTAAATGCACAGCGGGGTTGTAGATCCCGCTTCACAGCCATTCCCGAAGGAATCAATCCGTATGAATTTTTTTGACACTCACGCTCACATTGGGCTGATCAATGAAGATCCGATAGAACAGTTGATAATCGCTCAGGAAGCGAAACAGGAGAAAATCTCCCATATAATTAGCGTCACCAATAATCTTTCCGATTTCGAACAGGTCTACGCCAACCTGCAGACCGCCTCCAATGTCTACTTCGCCATCGGCGTTTCCCCCTCCGAGGTAAACCATCCCGGGAGGGACTGGAAGCAGGTCATCTACGACGGCATCCAGAAGGACCGGGTTATCGCCATCGGTGAGACAGGCCTGGACTATTATAAGAAATTCGGGGACAAGAGTTCCCAGGTGGAGCTTTTTATCGCTCAGCTCGAGCTGGCACAGACCTATAATCTGCCCGTCATCATCCATAACCGCACCGCGGGTAAGGACATTCTGGATATACTCTCAGACCGGGTACCCGACAGGGGGGGCGTGCTCCACTGCTACTCCGAGGACTGGCCTTATGCGGAACAGGTTCTGGAAAGACATGACAATATCTATTTTTCCTTCGCGGGAAACGTCACCTACCGCAATGCGAAAAATCTCCATGAGACCGTGGTGAATCTTCCCCTGGACCGGATCGTCATCGAAAGCGAAGCTCCCTTTATGATCCCTGCCGAATTCAAGGGCAAGAGAAACCGGCCCCTTTACCTGCCCTCCACCGCCCGTTTTATCGCGGAAATCAGAGATGAGGATGACGAAACGGTCATGCAGGCTCTCTACGATAACGCCCGGCGTCTATTCGGGATATAATGGCCCCTTCCCTCTACAGGCCTGTCAGGATCGGGAAACTGAACCTGCCGGGCAACCTCCTCCTGGCTCCCCTCGCCGGTTTCACCGACCGCGCATTCCGGGGAATCGCCGTGGAGTGGGGAGCGGACCTTACCTATACGGAGATGATCTCCTGCGAGGCCCTTTACAGGGATAATGCCAAAACCCTTCCCATGATGGAGAGGGATCCCCGGGAAGAGCGTTTCGCCATCCAGGTTTTCACCGGCACCGAAGAGGCGGCGGAGAAATCCGTAGAAAGAATCCTCTCCTATAACCCCTCTCTCATTGATCTGAACTGCGGTTGCCCGGTACCTAAAATCATCAAGTCGGGAGCCGGTTCGGCCCTGATGAAGACTCCTGACAAAATTGCCTCCCTCGTTAAGATTCTGGGAGAGGGACATGATGTGCCGGTTACAGTGAAAATCCGTACCGGATGGGACTATAACTCCCTGAATTACCGGGAAGCGGCTGAAGCGGCGGTGAACGCGGGAGCAGCGGCCGTTACCATTCACGGACGAACCCGCAGCCAGGGCTACGGGGGAAAGGCGGACTGGGCGCCTCTCAAAGAACTCAGCGAACTGCTTCCCGTACCTGTTTTCGGTTCCGGTGACCTGTTCACTCCGGATGATGCCAGAAGGATGCTGGAGGAAACGGGATGCGCCGGGGTCATGTTCGCCCGGGGAGCCATCGGAAATCCCTTTATATTCAAACAGACCCGCCATCTTCTGGAAAGGGCTGAAGAAATGGAGCCTATTGAGATGAAAGAGAAGCTTAATACGGCCCTTGCCCAATATACTCGGTCCCTTTCCTACCTGGATGAGCTTCGCGCTTCCAAGGAGATCCGCAAACATCTCTGCGCCTACACCAAGGGCATACCCAATTCGTCCGCCTTAAGAAACGACCTGGTCCATGCGGAATCCCGTGAAGAGATGGAAAGGCTTATATCTGATTTTCTTTCGAATTTTCAGTAATTTTCCCAATATGATAATTTTTTATAGATAAATTTATCTCCGGGGTTGACATTTTAAATTCTATATATTATTTTCCCTATATTCTTAACGAAATATTAAGCGAGGTATATATATGAAGAAACTGTTAATCATAGGCGGTGTCGCCGCTGGTGCTACCGCAGCTGCCAGAGCCAGAAGAATGGATCCGGAACTGGATATTACTATTCTTGAAGCCGGGGAAGATGTATCCTTTGCCAACTGCGGACTCCCCTACTACATCGCAGGAGATATCAAATCACGGAGCAAGCTGATCCTCCAGAGCCCGGAAAGCTTTCGCGATCAGTACAATGTCACTGTGAAGACCCTGACAGAAGCGGTCAGCATCGACAGGGAAGGAAAATCCGTAAAAGCTCTGAACAGGGCAACCGGAGCCGAAGAAACCTACGGCTATGACAAACTGATTCTGTCCCAGGGAGGAAAGCCCTTCATCCCCGGCCTTGACGGTGTGGACAGATCCCATGTGTTCTCCCTCTGGACCCTGGATGACATGGACAGCATTGACAATTTCATTAAGGAGAACAATCCTAAGAAAGCGGCTGTTATCGGCGGCGGCTTCATTGGTCTGGAAATGGTGGAAGCCCTGACAAAACGGGGAATGGCCGTAAGCGTTATCGAGATGGCACCCCATGTGATGCCACTGCTTGAAGGGGAAATCGCCGCCTCTATACAGGAAGAGATGGAAGCCCGTTCAGTCAGCCTCTATGCGGGAAAAGCCCTTGCATCCATTAATGAGAAAACGGTGACCCTGAATGACGGTACCGTGGTGGAAGCGGATATGGTTCTCATGTCCGTCGGCGTTCGGCCCACTCTTAAGCTGGCTCAGGAAGCGGGACTGGAAATGGGACCCTCCGGCGGACTCCAGGTCAACGCCGCCCTTCAGACAAGCGATCCGGACATCTTCGCCGGTGGGGATATGGCGGAAATCAATCATAAAGTACTCAATAAAACCGTACGGATCCCTCTGGCCGGTCCCGCCAACAGACAGGGCCGGATTGCCGCAAACAATGCGGTTTCGGAAAAGTCTCTCGAATACAAAGGAGCCCAGGGTACCTCTATCGTTAGATTTTTCGATGCGGTAGCAGGGAGCACCGGTGTAAATATGAAACAGGCCGCCGATGCCGGTCTGGATCCGGAGGCCGTAGTCATCCGCAAGGAGAACCATGTGGGCTACTACCCGGGCGGCAAGATGATGACTCTTATG
>JAFGPQ010000255.1 GCA_016936115.1 Spirochaetales bacterium
ATCGCAGCGGGACTGTTCAGTCTGGCTATCGTATTTATATCCTGCCTGAATCGGGATTTCCTGAATTACAGCATTCGCCGGGCGGTAAAAATTTGACATCCCCCCGTGGGAGTCTTAGCATTAATGCCGGAGACGTACATGAAATACCCTATCCCCCTGATTTTTATTTTCACGGCAGGATTCCTCATGGGCCAGGATTCAGGATTATTGACGGAAGCCTATCCCATAAAGCATGACCAGATTGAATACTACAATGCCATACTCACGAAAGACAGACAGATGAGCCGCATCGATGCGGTCATCGGCATGAATCTCTCCCTGGATTCTCAGGGAGGTGTCACCGCCTCTCCCTACGGCTCACTTCTCTTCCGTCCCTTTAAGGCGGAACCGGTTCTGGGACAGCAGATCATTCAGGATTTTCTTCTTTATAAAGAAGTGTCCCGTCAGACCGGCTGCCGGCTGTCATCCATAGCGGATCAGCAGATAGAAAAGGCGGTCGATCGGGTCCTCGCCTACCGGAACAGGGAGTGGTGGGAACATCTGATTCTGGAATTGGGAGCGAATTTCCCCTACGACCTGATAGAGGAGTCCCCCGTGAATATGGATTATCTCGCCGCCGTCGGTTATGAAATCAATAGGGATATTGTTATCTCATTGGGTTCCACCCTGGCAGATGAGCCCAGAATCGTCATGACAATGGGGTTTTCGGCAGGATCCAACCTCTATTCCATGGGATATGCCCTGTTTGAGCGGATGGAAAAAGCCTGGATGACCAGACGCTACTATGAGTCGTTTCCCTGACCAAAGAGACAGGACTTTTTTTTTCAGATAATCCCCCGACTCGATGACTTTCAGCGTGCTCACATCGTGATTGTACAGGTAGATCCAGGCCCTGACCGTCTCTGAGCCGGAAGTGAATACCTCACGGATTTCCCCTTTCATGGTCGCCGGGGAATCGGCGGACAGAACGATGCCGGGATACTCTCCCCGGTCATACAGGGTTCCCCGCACAAAGCCTTCGGAGAAAAACTCGCAGTATTCGGCCAGGATGTGAAACATTTCGTGGGAGGCGCCTTGCCGCAGTGTGCCGTAAACGAGCAGATAGTCTGACTTTTCCATAGGGGGATATTATAGCTTACCGGAGAGCCATAGAGCAAAAGTCTCATCCGATTCGTATAGAAATCCTTCCCCTCCCAGGGCGATGAAATCCTCTATATTCCGGGGTTTATCGTCAATGAGTAGGATTCGGTGTTTGTCCGGGTTCAGTCCGAATATATCCGCAGCGTAAAGGCAGAGCCGATCCTTCCGGTACTCCCCGGCTTCACAGGAATTAACAATCCCATCGAACTTCTCCGAAAGGCTATGCCGGGGCACAATAAAATCCCGGAACAGATCGTTGTTGACAGTGGCGATAGCCGTTTGGGTAACCTTTCTCACGGATTGGGAAAAGTCCCATACCACAGGGTTCCACCGGATCTGGCCTATCCCTGCTAATAGTCCTTTTTCCAGATCTCATTATGGGGCGGCCGGAATATCCTATCGGAGATACAGTTTCTTAGAACCGGATCAAACCGATCGAAGTAGACCGAATCGGTCAGGGTTTTGTGAAAGTCGAAGATGATCAGCCGGTACCGTGAAAAGTCTCTCATGTCTGCCAATCTGCCAGAACGTTTGTCACGAATTCAGAAGTACTTTGAATAAAGGACTGAACATCCTCATAGAAGATATATTTCGTTTCATCATCGGGGTTACGATCATTGTCGGAAAACCATTTCAGAGTTCTTTCCGTCCATTCGTCTATTTCCGCTTCGGAAAGGAAGCGGTTAGAGAATCCCCTCCCCCGGGAAAGGATCTGCATGACAGAGGGAGTCCAGTCGGACCAGTAATAGAGCTTCGTATCCAGATGATCCGTATCATAATAGTAGGCGGCGCGGATAAAATCCTCATCATCCCTGTCGGGCATGCTCTTTTCAAACCGCCTGAAGATGGTATGGAACCAGATATAATCGGTGATGAGATGGGTGACTGATTTATCCTTTAGGGTAGTATTCTCCCTCATATGGATGGCATCGGGAGCGATATTGCCGACAAGGAAAGCCTGGAGATTCCAGATCTTTACATTTTTCTGAACCTCCCGGGCCACGGCGAGATGGATCATGGGCAGCGGCATTTCTCACTCTCCTTCCTTATTCGGTACGCCTGTTTATTTTAACACAGGGGCAACTATAATAAAACAGAATTTAACAATTTACCGAACATGCTGTATAATAGCAGCTAACATGAGCTTTCAGGTAATTTCGGATACGTTAATTCCCAGCATTGCGGGCCTCTTCTTCTTCGTATACTTTCTGTACTTCGTCATGATCAATCAGCCCCGGACCGCCTCCTTCGTCCACTTTATCATCTTCCTGGTCTCCTTCAGCCTGTTTCTCGTGGGCCGGCCCCTGCAGCTGCTCCTGGGGCAGTATCCGGTACAGCTGATTATCGTCAATATCCGCATGACCGTTCTCTTCGCCTTCAGCATCACCTCTATCACGGTGGCTTCCAATCTCTTCACAGACAGGAAGCACAAGCCCCGCAACGGGCTGATCTACGGCATAGGCCTGGCCGCCGCCGTCATTTACGTGGTGTTCAATACTCTGGGCACCATCGGCAGCAAACCTATTTTCCAGTGGGGCGGTCTCATGGGATACGACAATCTGACCCCGGACAGGATGCCCCCCTTCTACGGCCGGGAAGTGACCATTACCACCCAGGTCGCCATAGGCATTCTGCTTCTGATCAACTCCACTATCAACCTGCATGCATCCGAATCGGGGGAAAGCCTTTCGAAGCGGATGGAGAACAAGGTCTTTCTCTTTAACAGCGGGGTTTTTCTCTTCGCCTTCACCTTTATCATAGGCTCCCTGACGAAACAGTGGTGGCTCTACTACTTCTTCTCTATTTTCAGTACCCTTCTCTTCGGAGCGGGGGTTATCCTGGATATCAGGGAACTCTACAACAATTACGAGAAGCTGATTCCGGTCATCAAGGAAGACATCATCCAGAACGTGGCCCTGAGCAAGTACTCGAACAAGAAGCTGAAGGAGCTCCTGCGCTGTCTGGGCAAGTCGGAAAAGCTGGATACCTTTGCGGTCATCGAAGTGGAGGGCCTTTCGGGGACTTCCGGGTTTCCCGACGGGACCATGAAACAGATGTCCCGGGTCGAGAGCGCGGTAAAGGTCATCACGAAAGATCTGGACCGGGACGCCGGTTGGAACAACTACCTGATCATCCCCTTCGACGACACCAAGATCGGAATTGTTCTGAACGTGGGTCAGTCGGACAGGGAGATCTATCCCATAGAGCTGATGGAGAAGATACAGGCCGATGTCCGTTCCGCCTGTTCCGTCACCACATGGATCGGTATCGGCCGGAGCTACCCCAGCCTTGATGATCTACGGACCTCCTATTATGACGCCCTGAACGCTCTGGAGTACGCCCAGAAGCTGGAAGGCTGCTTCCTCATCCACATCAACAACATCCGCCAGGACGACAGCATCGTACCCCGCTACCCGGCAAAGGAGAAGGTCCAGCTCCTCTCGGCTCTGCAGATGGGGGACCGGGAGAGCTGTCTTGCCCAGATGGAGATCTTTCTCCCCGGCTTTCGCAAGTTCATCGAGTTCCGGCCGGAATCGCTCAAGCTGCGTCTGCTGGAACTGGCGGGCTCCTTCATCGACAGCGCCATACTGGCGGGGGGCGACGAGGAGCAGCTGAACAAGTTGGTGAGCGAATGTTTTCGGGACGTGGAGTTCATGGCTTCCATGGATCAGGCGGAGACCTGGCTCAGGGATCTGCTGGAAAGGATTCTGGGATTCGTTACGGTCATCTATAAAAGCCGGGCCGCGATTATCGTGGAAAAGGCCAGCGAGATCATGAACCAGCGGCTGAGCGAACCTATCACCAACAGGGACGTGGCCAAGGAACTCTTTATCAGCTCATCCTACTTCCAGGCCCTGTTCAAGCAGGAGATGGGAAGCACCTTTGTGGAACATCTGACCCGGCTGAGGGTCGAAAAGGCGAAGGAACTGCTCCTGAACACCACCTTGTCCATCACGGAGATCGCCTTTGAGACGGGATTCAAGAACCCTAATTACTTCAGCAGCATTTTCCGCAAGCTGGAGGATATGCCCCCCAAGGATTTCCGCGGCCGCAATACCCGGCATCGGATCCGATAGGATCTAGATCCAGTGCAGAACCCCCGCGAAGAGGATCATGGCCAGAGCATCAACCGCCACTAAACTCCCGATAACCCGAATTTGTGTCTTCGGCTTCCAGTCATAAGCCAAATTGCACATCAGGAAGAAGGGAATGTATACGGTTATAAAGACAGGAAAGGCTCCCCACCAGGGGTAGACCCAGTGAAAGGCCGGCGTCCGGGCCAGAAAGATTTCGAAGATCGAGAAAAAGGCCGCATTTGCCACAGCGATGAGGATTCTGTTATTGATTCCCAGGATCTTCATACGGGGATCGGCGGGCAGGATCTTTGAGAAGATGATCCCCGATACGGCAAACATCATGGACAACTCCCATCCCACGCCGATCAGCAGCAGGAAGGAGGTTCCCGTGGGAACCGTCCACAGGGCATGGCCGGAAAAGTGCTGTATGAGACCGTTGAGAATCTCATAAAACCAATGGGTCGCATAGAGGGACAAACCGGCGGCTATGCCCTTTCTGTTACCATTCTGCAGTTCCGTAAAGTAGACATAAACCACAAAGGCGAAGAGGGGGATTAAATACCATTGGAAGTTATCCCCCCTACGGAGAATTGAGAGAGCCTGATTCGTCAGTTCCGGATGGTTCAACGCCATGGTTACCTCCTGTTCGAACCGGGGGGAAGATTGGAAGTTTTCTTTTTATGTTTTTCTTGGAAAGCCACCGCATGGGGGCCGAAAAACCGACGGTAGGAAACCCCGCCGAAGAGAGGCAGGTAGAAGAAATATCCCCTTAGGGCTCTCTTATAGGCGGTCAGGGAGAGAATGATGTATATCACATTCAATCCTATCACACTCCAGAAAACAACGAGGAACAGGGGGCCTGTGTAATAGCTCCAGAGGACGGTCATTTCGTCCCCCCCCCCTTTGACGGCCCGGACAATCAGAACAATGGCCCAGGCGAGAAATCCGTAATTCAAAACCGATATGGGCAGCTGAGAGATCATGGCCTGATAGGAGTGGAAGGCGTGAAAGGAAGATTTTCTTTTCCAGTAATTGTAATAGATCACGGACATGACAATCTCAATAAGAGGCAGGGGGAAGTACATCCCGGAGAACATCATAATGTAAGCTGCCGCTGCTTCGCTCCGGTGCGTTTCGGGAATGTCATCGGGCTGGGGAAGCCCGCCGAAAGTGTCAGCTTCTGACGAAGGGGTAATATTCTGCATTTTCTTCTCCTTCTGGTGATACCCTGTTTACTAAGATACCCTAAAGCTGGGATTGTAACCATATTCCACGTCCGATTTTTGGGGAGTCGGCTCCCGTTTTTGCGAAATTCCTCCTTGGTTTTCTTGTATTGAACATCACTGTTAGCGTCGGGCGCAATTAGCCAATAATAGTCATTAAGAAGGAACCACTACGAGTCAGCCGCAACCAAAGTCAAAATAAGACAACCAAACCTGCCAAGATCTTTATTACCTAAATTTTACAGAGTTTAATTCTATCTGTTCTCTATCAGAACCTCGATTACTCTGTCCTGAGAATGTCATACAGATAGCCTTATCCCATAACCTATCGATATTGCACTCGAGGGCATCTTCTTCATCAAATAAAGCCGGCCATTGAGAAAGATCTTTGTTGCTAGTAACACGATACTGCCGGTTTCCTTAATGCTGACACGGTCTACTAACTGGAAGAATAGAAGGGTCTCCTGTCTGTTGAACTTACAGTATTCCACTTCATCAATAATGAGACGGGAATACTTGGAAAGTCCGTTTAAAAGCTTCCCTGTCTTCTCGCCGATGATGGCATCATGAAATTTATCTTTAAGCTCATCCATCTTGATAAAGTATGCTTTCATCTTGTTATCATAAAGTTGTTGAAGACAAGAGGACTCTTCTGAGGAATTCTTGAAAGTTTCTTCAATGTGCTTATCGAAGACTCATGCATCTTCGCTATCATCGCAGTAAAAGAGCCTGTCCAAGAGCACAAATTCCGATGGAATGAGATCCGAAGAAATGCACCAAGCCAGGAAATCATCAGAAGAGAAGGGCAACCGAAGATCTTTTACCCGTATCCTTCGGCGGAACAAAGACGAGAGTCGAAGTTATTCTTTGCGTCGGATGCTCTTCCGGTTCTGTTGACCACTGTCCGATGCAGCGTAGGGATTGGCGTGAAAATTGCAAAGCGAAGCGACCGCAATTTTCATGACAAAAGGAATTATCAGGTTGAAGCAGTTGTTAGATTGGATTCTCATTACTTATCAATAAGGTATGGTTTTCCCGCCAATAACAAGATATTTTACTGCAATACTCTTACCAATTATCGGATCCAATATTTTTTCACGATTAGCGATAGAAATCAGCTTCATTGAAGCGAGAGCAGGAACATATGGGAAATATTCTTTTTCTAGAATTGAAGTAGTTAGTAATTTATCGAATTTTCCCTGTAATGTAATAATCATTTCTTTTATAGTTAAAACTGGTTTGTTTTTATATGGAATTTCAAGATCCCAGCCAGAAACATAATCTATTCCAAAACTATGTAATGTATTTATCATAAACTCAAAAATATATTTTTGGGTGTTTTTTACATTACTAAAAACAATCTCCCCTGAGTTATAATCTTTTATGTCTTGAATTGTATTTTTCAGTAACAACTGTCCTGCTAATAATGCAGTAGCAGCTATATCTGTTTCAATGTGGCCATCAGAAACATTTGTAAGATTTTTTCCTACAAATGAAAGAGAAGTATTTGCTAAACTATCTATCAATGGGATTTTTTCTTTTATTTCAACCATTTCACAATCACTTTACATTAAAACCCCATATTTTTATTCACGATCAAGAGTTCTTGCATGATGCATGTATATCGATTCAACTGGAAAAATCATGGGTTCTTTCAGTTGAGATGAATAAATACAATTTTGCAAATAAATATTCTTCTTAATTTCTTCGTCAAAGGCAACGCTCAAATATTTATTAATGCAATTAATAACTTTAATATATTCCACTATCTTTCATTTCTTTCTTGTTAATAAAATCCATATGATACAATTTTTCCCAATGATTAATATTTAATGTTCCTTTAACTAGTTTGATTTCAAGAATACAACAGTTTTCATCATTTTCATTATTTGCCATATCATACCATGTTGAAAAAGCTTTTCTTAGTTTAAGTCTTATATCAGCATTTTTCGGATCTAGAACCCATCCCAAATTTTTACCTAATCCACTGGCTGTAAACATTTCAGTTGCTGAACAAATAGATACTTCTGGATTTTTTTCTATTTGTATCATTTTATTCGATTTTGAATTTGTTGAAATATAAAAGACTCCATTTTCATATAAAGCATCAACTCCACGTACAACAGGTCGTACAAGATTGTTATCACTTTGTTGTGTTGCAATTGTTGCTAGTGAGATAATATTATCTTTTCCTTTACCAAACTTTTCTTCCAGTAACTTAAAACCTTCCTGAAAATCATCCATTTGTTTCCTCCAATAATGCTTTGCAATTTAAACGTTCAAGTTCTTATAAAAAATGAATTTTAATAATTCTAGCGCCGAAGGCGTCAACGAGACTGTAGAAAAAGCCTCGAAACAAAATATACTATCCCCTTTAAGCCTACAAAGCATCAAATGATTTTGCTCTAACCTCTCTAGAAGGCAC
>JAFGPQ010000256.1 GCA_016936115.1 Spirochaetales bacterium
GAAGGCGGGCTATGATTTATTTAGTTGTGGATGATTCAGAAGTCGCCCGGGCTCTGATAAGGACGCTCCTTAGGGATTACGACCACGGGGCAGTCATTCTGGAAGCGGAGGACGGGGGGGAAGCGGTGGATATCTACTCTCGGGATAATCCGGATATCACCATACTTGACCTGACCATGCCCGTTCTCGACGGCTTTGAGGCTCTGAAGATCATGAAGGAGAAGAAACCGGAGGGAGCCGTACTTGTCCTGACGGCGGACAAACAGGAAAAGGCCATCGCCCGATGCCTGGACCTGGGCGCGGCGGGGGTTATCCTTAAGAACCCCACCCGGGACACCCTGTTCCCTCTCCTTGATGAGATCAGAAGGGAGAAGGGCCTATGAAAAAGAAGGAGTCCCCCCTCCTGTTCTCCCCCCTGGAGCAGGACGCCCTGAAGGAGGCCATGAATATCTCCTTCGGATCCGCATCGGCTGAACTGAGCAGTCTCATGGATATCTTTGTGAAACTGAATATACCCGGAATCGATATCATCGAGGATATGGACCTTCTGACCTACCTGCGAAAGGATAATAAGGATTTCGATACCACATCCATGGTTCTGCAGGACTGCTACGGCGATTTTGAGGGCAGAATCATCCTGCTCTTCCCCTACGGCGCCGAGAAGGAACTCATCTCCTACTTCAAGAATCCCGACTCCCCCACCTTTCAGTCGGACGAACTGGTGGAGCTGGAAAAGGAGGTCCTGCTTGAGATTGGCAATCTTCTCATGGGCGCCTGCGTGGGGAAGTTCTACGAATTCCTCAGAAGCCGGATCTCCTACCGCCCTCCCCAGTGCCTGCAGGGACGGACCTTCCGCAAGCTGCTGACCTATTCCGAGGGAGGGGAAAGGGAGAGCCGGTTCATCTCTCTCAGAACATCCTTCTCCTTTGAAGACCGGAGCGTGGCGGGACAGCTCTATCTCATTCACAGGGAGGAAGCGGCGGATTATCTGAAGGGTGCCCTCGCCTCTTTCAAGGAGCTGAATCCATGACAGATCAGGTACTGGACTCCCTGAACATGGGAATCGTCATAATAGACAGGGATTACCGGATCTCCCTCTGGAACAACTGGATGGAGATGTACAGCCACCTGAAAAAGAAGGATATGGAGGGCTTCGATCTGTTCTCCCGTTTCCCCGAACTGGAGACGGCCCACTTTATAAGAAGCTGCCAGGCGGTCTTCCGCTTCGGGAACTACGTCTTTTTTTCCCAGAAACTGCACAATCATCTTTTTCCCTTTCAGGCCACCGGCATTTACGGGGATTATTTCGATTATATGCAGCAGAGCTGCACCATGACCCCGATCAGAACGGACGGGGAGATAAACCGGATCATTATCATGGTCCAGGATGTGACCGAGAACGTCTACTTGGAACGGAAGCTCCGGGATCTGACCCAGCAGGACGGACTTACCGGCATTCACAACCGCCGCTATCTGGACAAAAGGCTCAGCGAGGAGTTCACCCGTTTCAAGAGAAGGGGAAGCCTTTTCAGCCTCCTCATCTTCGATATCGATGACTTCAAAAAGGTCAACGATACCTACGGTCATCAGTTCGGGGACCGCATCCTTATCAATCTGGCCGGGCTCTGCTCCACCGTCATCCGGGGCAGCGACATTATCGCCCGTTACGGGGGGGAGGAGTTCTGCCTGATCCTTTCCGATACGGCCGGCTGGGGCGCCCAGGCCTTCGCTGAGCGGCTGCGCCGACTGGTGGAAACCCAGACGGTCCGCTACGGTAATGAGGAAGTGAACGTCACCATCAGCATCGGCATCGCCGAGATAAGCGAATCGATCGGAGAGATAGGGGAACTTCTGAAAAAAGCCGACGAAGCCATGTACCGGGCCAAGGAGACGGGAAAAAACCGGGTCTGCCTTTACGGGGACGACAGCCGGGAAGCCTAGACAATTTTCTCCTATAGGGATAGTATCACAGTGAAAAAATCCGTATAATCGGGTATTTTGCCGGGATCCCTGGGGTTCCACACCTCCGGAGATTCCCCCTAAGGAACGGAGAATGAGTTACAGACTAGGTATAGATATAGGTTCGACCACGGCCAAAACGGCCCTGACCGACGAAAAGGGTCATGTCCTTTTTCATAGATACATTAGACATAATACAGAAGTAGACGCCACTCTTAAGGAGATATTAAGGGAAGGGGCACGGGAGTTCCCCGATAAGGAATTCACCGTGCAGCTGACCGGTACCGCCGGTCTGGGGGTGAGCGAACGGTGCGGCCTGCCCTTCACCCAGGAAGTGGTCGCCTCGGCGGAAGTGATCAAGCGCTGCTATCCCGAGGTGCGCATGCTCATTGATCTGGGGGGGGAAGACTCCAAGGTGATCTACTTCACCGACCCGATCAAGCCGGACATCCGCATGAACGGGAACTGCGCCGGGGGAACGGGAGCCTTCATCGATCAGATGGCGGTGCTCCTGAATATGACCCACGATGATCTTGACAGGGAAGCGACCCAGGCCCAGACCATCTACC
>JAFGPQ010000257.1 GCA_016936115.1 Spirochaetales bacterium
ATGATGACTTTCTCCGCATTGGGATCACCCACGTAATCGAACAGGTTGTACTTGCGTCCGGTCAGCTCGCCGACCTGATCCATGTACTTCTGAACGATGGCGGGAGTGGCATCGTAGTATTTGTTGGAAGTTTCACGTCCCTGGAAGTAAACGTCCGGGTTCTGGGCGGCTACCTTTACGATGGGAGCTTCCGGTCTCATAGCCCGGTTTCTGAACTTTTCGATGTATTCAGGTTTAACAAGGCTCTTGATATCCTCGAAGGAGATCTCTTCAACTTTCTGGATCTCGTGGGAGGTCCGGAAACCGTCGAAGAAGGAACAGAAGGGTACTTCTGACTCAAGAGTGGCAAGGTGAGCGACCAGGGCCAGGTCCATTGTCTCCTGGATACTGGCGGCGGCGGTCATGGCGAAACCGGTGTTGCGGCAGGACATGACGTCGGAATGATCACCAAAGATGGAGAGGGACTGGGCAGCCAGGGATCTGGCGGACACATGAAAAACGGTGGGAAGCATCTCACCGGCAATCTTGTGCATGTTGGGGATCATCAGGAGCAAACCCTGAGACGCGGTAAAAGTGGTGGTTAAGGCACCCCCGGAAAGGGCTCCGTGAACAGCACCTGCGGCTCCGGCCTCAGACTGCATTTCGACAACGTCTACGGTCTTTCCGAACATATTCTCCATACCTACGCTGGCCCAAGAGTCAGAGTATTCTCCCATGGGGGAGGAAGGGGTAATGGGGAAGATCGCAGCTACTTCACTAAAAGCATAGGCAACGTGGGCGGCAGCGGTATTGCCGTCTATGGTAACCATTTTCTTAGACATGTATGCACTTCCTTTATAATAATAATTTATAAGTGTGGCTCTATTCTAGACGTTACGAAGGAACCTTTCAATAGCGGAAAGGCAAAAAACGGGGGAATAATTTGCCCCGATTCGTAGAAAAACCACAAAATCGATATTTTTTGCACTAATGTAAATAAGTAAAGTACGGTTAGGAAAAAAAAGTTTACCCCTTGTCACATTTCACAAGCCGCTTTATAGTGATTTCATGAACGATAAAAGCGCTATTCTGAAACAGCTGAGACAATATATGAATGAGAAGGGGTACGCCGCCTGGATCGTTACCGGCGGGGATCCCCACATGAGCGAATACGTGGCCGCCCGCTGGCGTACGAGGGAGTTTTTCTCCGGCTTCACGGGAAGCGCCGGTATACTGGTGGTTACCGCCGAAAAAGCGGGTCTCTGGACCGATTTCCGCTACTGGATACAGGCGGCGAAGGAACTGGACGGGTCCGGGGTTGATCTGTTCAAGGCCGGCCATCCGGGAACTATTCCCTTTATAGACTGGATTGCTTCAGAACTGAACCCCGGGGAAAAGGCTGCCTGCGAAGCGTCCACCGTCTCCCTTACCCAGGCTCGGGAGTGGTCCGATCGGCTTAAAACCAGGGGTATTACCCTGATTGACGGAGGAGATATCCCCGAAGCCCTGTGGTCCGATCGTCCCGCCTATCCCTCTACGGAACTCTATGCCCTGCCTCTCTCTCTGGCGGGGGTGGACCGCAAGGAAAAAATCGACGAAGTGCGCCTCCTTCTGGAAAAAAAAGATTGCGGGGGAACTTTCCTCTCCTCCCTTGACGATATCGCCTGGCTTCTCAACATCAGAGCCATGGATGTTACTATGAATCCTGTGGCCTTGGCCTACTGCTGGATCTCCAGGGATGAAACAATTCTCTTTACAGAAAAGAGCCGCATGGCTGACGGGACGCAAAAGGAACTGACCGACGACCGGATTACTATCAGGCCCTATAGCGATTACGACGGTTTTCTCAGGAAACTGAAAAAGGGACGGGTCTATCTGAGTGAAGAACGCAACTCCTGGCGGATCGGTAACTCCCTTCCTCCTGAAGTGGAAAGGGTTGACGGAACCGATCTCACGGCGGTCCTCAAATCGAAAAAGAACAGCGTGGAAATCGACTGTTTTCATAAGGCCATGGTGGAGGACGGTATCGCCATGGTGAATTTTCTCAGCTGGATAAAAAAGGCGGTCAGGGAGAATTCCCTGAGTGAAGTGGACGTTGCGGTAAAACTGCGGGAATTCCGGGCGGACCAGCCCGGTTTCATCGAGGAAAGTTTCTCCCCTATCTCCGCCTATGGCCCTAATGGAGCCCTCTGTCACTACGATCCCCTGAAAGAAGTTCCCGCTTCCCTGGGAGCTGACGGCCTCTTTCTGATCGATTCGGGGGGACAGTACGAGGGAGCCACCACGGACATCACCCGCACCATCTCCCTGGGGAATCCAACCGATGATCAGCGGCGGGATTACACCCTGGTTCTGAAAGGACACATCCGTCTTTCCCGGGCTGTTTTCCCAGAAGGGACCCGGGGCTTCCAGCTCGATACCCTGGCCCGGCAGGACCTGTGGAGCCATTTGATGAATTACGGCCACGGTACGGGCCACGGGGTGGGTGCCTTCCTTAATGTTCACGAAGGTCCCCATTCCATCAGCCACCGGCTTCTCGATTTTCCCGTTCTTGAGGGAACTGTCACCTCCAATGAGCCCGGTCTCTATCGGGAAGGCCGATACGGCATCCGCATAGAGAATCTCATCCACGCCGTTAAGGCGGGGGAGTCCGAATTCGGGGCATTCCTCAAGTTCGAGACTCTGACCCTCTGTCCCTACGAACGGGAGCTGATCGATGCGACTTTCCTTGATGAGGAAGAGAAACTCTGGGTCGATGACTATCATAGAAAGGTCTTCAAGGTACTCTCAGGGCTGGTCAATAAAGAGGGCGAGATCTGGCTCAGAAATGTCTGTTCACCCCTCTAGCAATAACTAAAAGGATCGATTCGTGGCAGTAAAAGGGGAAGAGTTAAAGCGGGTAACGAAATTAAGCTATACCGCCGGTTTCCTGGGGGTTTTCTGGTTTATTCTGGCCAACCCCCAGCAGATCTGGTCCATTTTTCTCACAAAGCAGATGGGGGCGACCTCTTCCCAGCTGGGCTTTATCGTGGGATTGACTCAGATCGTGGCGGTGCTGCACCTGTCATCCATCTTTTTCTACAGTTTTCTTAAGAAAATCAAAACCTTCTGGCTCGTCACCTCCCTTATTCACAGGGCCCTCTCCTTCGGGGTTGTTCTGGCTGCCCTCTATGTCTACCGGGGAGGGGACAGGCATACGGCCCTGATCATGGTGGCCGTATCCACCGTGCTCAGCCTGGCCCTGGCCAACACCAGTTCCGCCGGATGGTTCACCTGGATGAGCCGCCTGGTGCCCTCCGGCTCCCGGTCTACCTTCTTCGGACGCCGGTCCGCCATCAACCAGATGTCCAACGTGGCCTTCTTTTTTACCACCTCCTGGATTCTGGATATCTTCAGCGATCGGGCCCTGATCGTGTATGCGGTGATCTACTTCATAGCCACCCTTTTCGGTCTGGCCGACATTCTTCTGCACATCGGGATCCCCGATCAGACGCCTCCCAAAAGAAAGGGGAAACCCCGTTTCTCTACCGCTCTTCTGACGGCTCCTCTGAAAAACAGAAAATTCCTCTATTTCTGTTTCGTACTGGGGTTTTCCATCATGGGATTCACCATTACCAATCCCTTTCTGGCCCCCTGGATGGTTGACGACGCCTACGGACTGGGGGCGCCTAACCTTTGGATCGGTATTACCGTGGTCATCTCCCAGACAACATGGGTACTCACCGCCTCATTCTGGGGAAAGGTTATGGACCGGCTGGGTAAAAAGGGCGTGGTTATGATAGGATCCGCCTTCCCCCTCTTCTGGCTCATCTATCTTTTCGCTAACTCTCAGAACTATTATATTTTTCTTCCCCTCGTGGCATTTCTGACCGGTTTGGTCACTTCGGCCTTCTTTGACGGCCTGCTCCAGATCACCTACTCCCTCTCCGACGAGGAGAATCAGACAGCCTACATGGCCTGGCACTGGGCGTTTTTCGGTGTCTTCGGCGCCATCGGACCCTCGGTGGGCGGCTTTATACTGGACTGGGCCAACACTCAAGCTGTTCAGGGAGGATTGTTTCCCTACGGCATCCATACCAATATTGTGATATCAGTGGCTCTGACCCTTGTCGGGCTTTTTCTCTATTCCCTGGTGGATTTGAAGGAAACACCGGCCAGGCATATCATCCGCATCGTCATGAATCCCAATATCTTCCGCACCATGAACTCCCTTGCCGTAGTGGAGAAGGAGAAGAAAACGCCCCGCAAAGTAGAAAACAGCCTGAGAAAGATCAGCGGGAGTTCCGGACTGCTGGGAGAGCCGGTGATTATCAACCGCCTGCACGATCCGGAAAGGGAAGTAAGGGAGGAAGCGGCGAAAACCCTGGGGCGTATCGGTTCGGAACAGGCGGTGGACGCCCTGATCGGTGAGCTGATCGATACGGATTCCACCATACGCACCGTGGCGGCCCGGGCCTTGAGCAAAACGGGTAACACCCGGGCCATACCCTTTCTCATCGGAGCCCTGGCGGATCCCTCCGAGGAGCTTAAGGAGGTTTGCGCCGAAGCTCTCGGAGATATGGACGAGGGGGAGTCGGTGGATAATCTTCTTTCTATCCTTCGTCAGGGGCAGAGTGAAAAGGTCAAGGTCAGCGGGGCGGTGGCCCTCTCCAAGAAGGGGCGGCGGGAAGCGGCCGGGGATATTTTCGCCCTTATGAAGCAGTCACATAACAGGGTTTTCCAGAAACAGCTGGCCATTGCCCTGGCCAATATGCTGGGAAAGCCCGGAGAGTTCTACGCCTGGCTTCAAGGGGATTGGGACGACTCCTTTCTGCGTTTTTACGAGGATGCGGAGAAGCTTATCTCCCGGCTTATAAAGAAGAATTCCCCCGTCCTTTTAAAACATCTGAGAAAGGAATTGCTGCCCTCGCTCAAATCCTCCTATGGCAAGCGGGAGTACAACCGGGTCGTCCGGGGGTGCAAGCAACTGGTGCTTGAGATCAGCTATACCCTGTACCAGAAGACAGAGAAGGAGCTCGAAGAGTCTAATCTTCAAATGCTTATCTGGTTTCTGAATCTCTACGAGGGAGGGGAGGCAACCCATCTTGATGTGCTCCTCTGTTTTTATGCTATTGTCTATGGACAATATCTGGAATTTATGGGATAAGTGAAAGATATAGGATAGAAGGGCTTCCAGTGCTGACCGGTGAAAATGAGTTAGAACTACGCAGAAACGTTGAAAATTACTACCTTCCGGCTCAACTCATTAAGGCTATTTCCGAGATAGGAAATATCCCGGATACTTCCACCGACGCCCTTATCGGCATTGCCTTTCTTGATATCGCCGACTATACCTATCTTTCCAAATTCCTCAGTTCCAAAGAGAACCATATCTTTCTCAACGGTCTCTACGCCGCCTTTCACTGGGTGATTAAAAAGCATGGCGGCTATCTGAATAAAATCGAAGGGGACAGTATCATGTTCCACTACGGCGGTCCCATCGATCCCCAGACCAAGGGAAAAACCGCCGATGATGTCAGGAAATATATCGCCCGTGAGCTTTTCCTTACCTGCGTGGAGCTGCAGCGAATCTGTAATCTCTTCAATAAGGCCAACGAGAGTATACTGAACATCATTAACGATGCCGAGGCTCAGCAGACCGTAAATGCGGCCTATGATATCATCAGCTCCCTCAGAAATAATGAAGAGCTGGCCCAGTCCATGAACGCCCTTTTCCAGGTGCGCATCCGCATCGGCGCATCCATCGGAGAGGTGACAATCGGGAATTTCGGTCCCCAGGGGGCCCGCCAGTGGGATGTTATCGGGGTTCCCGTCATCGACGCCAAGAGAATGGAGTCTTCCGCCCCCGCCGGTGGACTGAGAATATCCAGCGATTACTACCATATTCTGGAATCAACGGGAACTCTGAGGCTCTATTATCAGCGCTTTCAGAGAGAAGCCACCGTCCACCGCAGCGTCTATACGGATGTGAAACTGGAAGATGTTTTCAGTAATCACGTTATTTATATAAGGGATAAGAAAATATCCCGATATGACACCTACAGCGTTCAGGTGAATCCCCAACTGCCCGAAGATACGGCAGCGCAGATCCGTCTGCTCCTGACAAAGGGGGAATACGGGACGGACCGGATTATCGAGCTTCTCAAATACTACCGGGGTAACCGCTTTGTCATGGACAAGGTGGAACTTCTTTTCAGCGAACTGGGCATACGTATGAGAAAGGATATGATCCTTAAAGTCCTGCAGCCCGGACGGTATGAATCTCTCAAAAAAAAGAGTAAAAAGAAGGATGAGGTGAGCGATAAAATCGACAAATCCTATTCCCTGTATAAACTGACATCCATCCTCGGCCAATTGCAGGATGCGTTGAAGCACAGGGACGAATCGGATCTCTATTCCCATATCGATTTTCTCAGTTACGATCAGTATATCGGCCGAAAGAAGAATATCACCGAGGGGTGGTTTGCCAATAATAAGTCCCCCACCATGAAAACCTACTACTATTACAATGTGATTTACCCCCTTTTCTTCATACACATCAAGGCGAGCATGCTGGAGTACCAGGCGGCTCTGGATGAAGTTGAAGAGCTCTGACATAAGGGCTTATCTGCCGACGGATCAAACGGAAATGAAGTGCAGGGGATGGGACGCCTGCGATTTTGTTCTCATCACGGGAGATGCCTATGTGGATCATCCCTCCTTCGGCACGGCCATTATCTCCCGGGTGCTGGAGGCGGCCGGATTCCGCGTGGGCATTCTGGATCAGCCCGACTGCGGCGAGGGGGAATTTGATGATTTCACCCGTCTGGGAAAGCCCCGCCTCGCCTGGCTCATCACCGCGGGGAATCTCGATTCCATGGTCAACCACTATACGGCGAACCGGCGCATCCGCTCGGAGGATTCCTACTCCCCCGGAGGGAAGTCGGGTAAGCGCCCGGACAGGGCCACCCTGGTGTACGCGGGACGGGCCCG
>JAFGPQ010000029.1 GCA_016936115.1 Spirochaetales bacterium
GAAGTTATGGGGCAGGATCTTGGTTGACATACCCACGGCGATACCCTCCGCCCCCAGAATCAGGACCAGGGGAATCTTGGCGGGAAAGGTAATCGGCTCTTTGCGCCGACCGTCATAGGAGTCGGTGAAGTCGGTGATCTCCGGATTGTAAAACAGTTCCTTGGCAAGGGGGAGCAGACGGCATTCGATGTACCGGGCCGCCGAGGCGGGGTCCCCCGTGTACAGGTTACCGAAGTTCCCCTGTCTGTCAATGAGGATCTCCTTGTTCGCCAGATTTACCAGGGCCTCATAGATGGAGGCATCCCCATGGGGATGATACTGCATACAGTGGCCCACTACGTTGGCCACCTTGTGAAATTTGCCGTCGTCCACATCCATGAGGGACTGGAGGATGCGGCGCTGAACCGGTTTGAGCCCGTCGTACAGATGGGGGATGGCCCTCTCTTTGATAACGTAGGAGGCGTATTCGAGAAAGTTTTTTTCAAACAGATTGTTGATATAGGCCATTAGATCAGATTCTCCATAATGTAGTCTCTTCTTTGGGGTGTGTTCTTGCCCATGTAGAATTCGAGAGTCTCCGGCACGGTCCTCATGGTCTTGATATCAACCGAAACGAGGCGCATGTCCTCCCCAATGAAAGGGCCGAACTCCTTGGGGCTGATCTCTCCCAGTCCCTTGAACCGGGTGACCTCATGGCCCCGGATCTCGGACATGGCCTTGTCCCTCTCCTTCTCGGAGTAGCAGTAACGGGTCTCCTTCTTGTTCCGGACCCGGAACAGGGGGGTCTCCAGAATAAAGATGTGACCGGCCTGTACCAGCTCCTCGAAGTAGTTCAGAAAAAAGGTGAGCATCAGGTTCCGGATATGGAATCCGTCGTTATCCGCATCGGTAGCGATAACGATACGGTTATACCGGAGATTCTCAATATCATTCTCAATACCCAGGGCCATCATAAGGTTGTACAGCTCTTCGTTTTTATAGATGCTCGCCCGGCCCTTTCCCTGGGAGTTCCACGGTTTACCCCGCAGGGAGTAGATCGCCTGAAGAAAAACATCCCGGGTGCTGACCATGGAGCCGGTGGCGGACTGTCCTTCCGTAATAAAGATAGTGGAGCCCAGGCCCTTATCTCCGTCGGTTCGATGGTACTTGCAGTCCTTCAGCTTGGGAATGTTCAGGCTGATTTTTTTAGCCGCCGCCTTGGCTTCCTTTTTTACGGCATTCAGTTCTTTCCGCAGTTTCTCATTGTTGATGATTTTGTTTTCAAGGATTTTCGAGGGTTCCTCATTCTTGTGGAGGAAATCGACAACCCCGGCCTTCACCTCGTTAACAACCCAGGCGCGGATATCCGTATTGCCCAGTTTGTTCTTAGTCTGGCTCTCGAATACGGGATCCTTGACTTTTATGGCAATTGCACCGCAGAGACCTTCCCTCACATCGGTACCGGAGTAACTCTTTTTGTAAAATTCATTGACACCTTTGAGGATGCCCTCGCGGAAAGCGCTCAGATGGGTTCCCCCGTCTGAGGTGAACTGACCGTTGACAAAGGAAAAATGGGACTCACCGTAATTCCCCGTATGGGTAAAGGCTATCTCCAGTTTATCACCCTGAAAATACCCGATGTCATAGAGAGCGTCTCCGTCCACTTCCCCCTGAAGGAGATCATATAATCCTCTCTTGGATTCAAACTTCTGCTTGTTAAAGTAGAGACGCAGCCCCTTATTCAAACAGGCGTAATTCCACATCCTCTGTTCAATATATTCATGGTTATACTGATAGTCACCAAAGATATCAGTATCGGGAATGAATTCGAAGTAAGTCCCGTCATCATGACCGTCGGCCTTGCCCTGCTTTTCTTCAAGAAGAGTACCACGTTCAAAACGGGCCATGGCATATTTACCTTCTCTGTAGGACTTTACGATAAAATTTGAACTGAGGGCATTAACAGCTTTTGTGCCGACACCGTTCAATCCCACACTGAACTGGAAAACGTCGTCGTTATATTTTGCCCCCGTATTGATGACGGAAACACACTCCACGATTTTACCCAGGGGAATACCCCGGCCACGGTCCCTGACCGCCACGGTAGAACCTTCTACCGCAATGTCGATCCTTTTTCCGAATCCCATAATGAATTCGTCGATTGAATTATCGATGATTTCCTTGAGAAGGATATAGATTCCGTCATCCGGATTAGATCCGTCTCCCAGACGTCCGATATACATTCCTGAACGTAAACGTATATGCTCCAATGAGCTAAGCGTTTTTATCTTGCTCTCGTCGTAGACATTTTTATTTTCTGCCATGGCAGCTATTTTATTACGATTTTAACAGTTTTACAACCCTCGATTCGGGAGTGTTAATCTTGAAATAATCAGGAATAGGTCTATAATAAGTGCCCATGGCCAGTAAGAAAGTACAATTGAACCCGGAACAGAAGAAAGCCGTAGATACGATAGAAGGTCCCCTCCTCATCATAGCCGGTGCGGGCAGCGGAAAAACCGGTGTGGTGACCTCCCGCATCGCCAATATGCTGAACCACGGCATTCCCCAGGCCTCTATCCTGGCGCTGACCTTTACCAACAAAGCCGCACGGGAGATGGAGGAACGGGTCAAGGAGATTACCGGCAGTAAGTGCTCCAATCTCACCGTATCCACCTTCCACGCCTTCGGAGTGCAGATCCTCCGCCGCAAGGCACATCATTTAGGATATCGGCCGAATTTCTCGATCTACGATCAGAACGATCAGCTGACCTGCCTTAAGGAAGCGGCACGGGAATTGAAGCTGACCTATGAGTTTCAGGAGCTTAAGGATCTGGCTTATTTCTTCTCGGATATCAAGACCCAACGCAAGGCCTGGGACAGCACCAATGATCAGCATAAGCCGCTTTATAATGAATTCCTCGAGCATATGAAACTTTACAATGCGGTGGATTTTGATGATCTCATCACCCAGCCTATTGTCCTCTTCGAGCAGTTTCCCGATATTCTGGAGGAGTACCAGGATCGTTACCGTTACATCATGGTGGACGAGTTCCAGGATACCTCCCTGCTTCAGTACCATTTTATTCATCTGATTGCTCAGAAGTACGGCAATATCTGCTGTGTGGGGGACGACGACCAGTCCATCTATTCCTGGCGTGGGGCCAACTATAACAATATTCGCCAGTTCGAAGCGGATTTCCCCCGGCTTATAGAGATTAAACTGGAACGGAACTACCGCTCAACCGGTACGATTCTGGAAGCGGCGAATGCGGTCATTGCCAATAACACCAACCGTAAGGAGAAAGCCCTCTGGACCGAGGATACGGAGCACGACAGAACCATAAAGATCGTCAATCCCGACGACGATCGTCTGGAAGCGGACTTCATCATAGACAGGATCCATGAACTGAGGGCCACGGACAATATCTCCTTCGGAGACGTGGGCATTCTGGTCCGTACGAACAGCCTCTGCAAGAACATGGAAGACGCCCTGCTTGCGAATAACATCCCCTACACCGTTTCAGGGGGGCAGAGTTTCTTCCAGCGCAAGGAGATAAAGGATGTTATTGCTTATTTGAGGGTCATTACAAATCCCGACGATGACGTTAACCTCCTGCGCATCATCAATACCCCCCGCCGTGGTATCGGCAAAAAGGCTCTGCAGACGATAATCGACATATCCCAGCACCTTTCCTGCTCCCTCTACAGTGCGGTCCTGAGCATTGTGCAGAGTCAGAACAGCGCCCTGCGGCCGAACACCCTGAATGACCTGCAGGAGTTTATCGAGCTCATAGAATCCTACCGGGAGCTTTTCGAAGAGGGGGAGACCGATCTGGCCCAGAAGCTGCGCGACTTCTACGACAGCATCGATTACTGGGGCCATCTGGTACAGGAGTTCGCCGCCTCGGGCAATGAAAAGGCGGCGAAATACCGATTCGACAACCTGCTACTCTTCTCCGATTTCCTGGAACGCTGGGAAAGGAATCCGGACAATCTGGAACCGACCCTGGTCAAGTGGCTGAACCGCATTACCCTGACCACCAAGGACGAAGGAGAGAGCGATCAGGGCAAGGTCAATCTCATGACCATACATGCCTCGAAGGGCCTGGAATTCGATCATGTTTTCCTGGCCGGCGTGGAGGACGGCATTATCCCCCATGCCCGTTCCGTGGCCGAGTCCAAGGACATGGTGGAGGAAGAGAGGCGCCTCTTCTATGTGGCCATCACCCGAGCGCGGAAAAAACTATTCATCACCCATTGCCAGACACGACGCACCATGAACGAAACCGTGGAGTGCCTCCCCTCCCCTTTTCTCGAAGAGATCCCTAAGGAACTTCTGGAACATCTGGAAGAGGGGGAATACAATCTCTCCGAAGAGGAAACCGCGGACCGGGCCATGGCCAGCATGCCCTGGAATACCTGATGGTCCGTTCCGTCTTCCTGCGTCGCCTGAACCGTTTCGTGGTGGAGTGCCGCCTGGAAACGGGTGAAACGGTGAGAGCCCATCTGCCCAACCCCGGGCGGCTGTGGGAGCTTCTCTACCCAGGAGTCACCCTTTTGCTGGAGGGCGGGAAAAAAGGCAAGTATGCCTATGGAGTGCTGGCGGTTCAGAAGGATGAGAAGTGGGTCTATCTGCATACCCTGGGAAATAACGACCTGGCGGAGAGACTGCTCCGGCAGAAATCGGTCCGGGGCCTGGAAGAGTACCGTATAATCCGACGGGAAGCCACGCCCCCCGGTTCCCGCTGCCGCTTTGACTTTCTACTGGAGCGTGAGGGGGAACCCCTGTGGCTGGAAGTGAAGATGTGCTCCCTCTTCCAAAGGAAGGCGGCCATGTTCCCCGATGCCCCCACCCTGCGGGGACAACACCATCTGGCCGAACTGGCAAGGCTCCATGACGAGGGATACCGCTGCGCTGTTCTCTTCATCGTGCAGGATCTGGAAGCGGAGTATTTTCTTCCCGAATTCCATACGGATCCCCGTTTCGCCGAACTTTTCTATGAATTCCGGGATAAAATTGATTATTTTGCTGTGGGTACCGCGATCAATGAAGATCTCAGCTGGATACAGAAAGTGAATCAGTTGACTATCCCCTTGGAAAAACTGCCCGATAATAACCGTGACGAGGGTTTATATCTGCTCCTGTTGGAACTTCAGAACGATAGGATGATAAAAACGGGAGCCCTGGGAGAATGGGAATATCCCTCCGGATGGTATATCTATGTGGGGTCGGCCCGGAAAAATCTGACGAAGCGGCTTGAAAGGCATATCAGAAAGCGCAAGAACTTTCACTGGCATATCGACTATCTGCGAAACGAGGCGATTCAGGCCAAAGCCCTTCCCATTCGAACGCAGGAACGGGGAGAATGCCTTTTAGCCCGTGAAACAGCACTTCTCTTTCCCGGGGAGAGAAATTTCCTTAAAGGATTCGGATGCAGTGACTGCGACTGCGAGAGCCATCTTTTCTATTCACGGGAGAATCCCCTGGATAATCGGGGATTCGTGGAGAATCTCATGCGATGGAGGATGGAAAAACCTCTTTTGTAAAACGAGATTTGAAGCGGCTGGAGATTTTTTTATGCTAACACCCTCTGTATTTCGTAGCAAAATAATTTTGGGTTTCTCACGAAGTAAACGAAGATTACGAAGCAAAATCGGATTTCTTCTCCTTGTGTCCTTCGTATCTTCGTGAGAGTCCCCTGGTCGCAGGAAGTTTATCTTCGGTTTTACTTAAGAAGCGCCGAAGCTTTCTCCTTCCCGATGGTATGCAGGAAGCTGATCAGCCGGGGCCCCTTTTCCTTTCCGATCAGGGACTTGTAGACCAGGGTAAAGAAATCACCCGATTCGATATTATGCTCTGCCATAAGATCGTAAACCAGGTTACCCCACTCCTTCTCAGGCATGGTTCCCATGGTATCGGCGATAAGTTTTCCCAGAGCCTGTACGGCAGCCTGTTCATTGTCGGACATTTCCGGAAGGGGTGATCCCGCCTCTCTCAGGCTGAACCGGAAATCCTCGGGAGCGTAGTTCTTCACCCAGAACCAGGCGCATTCGGCCCGGTTACGGAATTTCTCTATCTGGTCCTCGGAAATATCTCCCAGAAAATCGATAACCGCATCGATATCACCGGAATTGGTCTGAAGCAGATTACAAAGATGACGAATCTGAATCTGATAGGGCATGGTTTCGGGAACATCCCTCACCTGGCTCAGTTCGTAAATCCGAGCCTGCTTCTCCCACTTTTTCATGGCCTTTTCCGTTTCAGGCTTCTGATAGTAGTTCCGCTCGCACTTGTCGTAATCTTCGTAAACCTTGAGCACGTCCAGATCAAAACTGATGGCAAATTCTGAGTTGGGTCTTGTCCCCGCAAAAAGATAGCGGATTACTTCAGGCTGATAGACCTCAAGCACATCCTTCAGGGATACAACCTCCCCGCTGGATGAGGATATCTTACCGGCTCCCCCCTTGATGCGGATGAAATCGTACTGAAAAGTCACGGGGGGCTCGTGGCCATAGACCTCTTTACCGGTCAGCTTGGCCGTGTCGAAACTGCCCCCTTCGGAGTGATGATCCTTACCGGCCGGTTCGAAATCCACCCCCTCCTCCTTCCAGCGCATGGGCCAGTCGATTCTCCAGGGAAGCTTAACCGCGGGAGTACTCTTTAGATCCACGGTCTCTTTGTTACCGCAATCGCATTCGTAGGAGAGTCCCCACTCCCCGTCCCAACCGGTCACTCTAGTGGTATCCCGGTCACAGGCGGTACAGAAAACGGAGGCGGGCCACCAGTTATCGGCCAGGGGAGAAGTTCTGTGGGCATCAAGCTCACGGCGGATAACATCCCTGTTTTCCAGAGCCGTTCTGATGCCCTGAGCGTAAAGGGAAGCCCGGTATCTTTTCGCCTGATAAATATACTCCGGCTCAATGCCGACAAGAGGAAGCAGGTCTTCCAGATCCTTCTCGTTCTTTCGGGCATAACTCTCTTCCTGTCCCAGTACATCGGGTACCAGGGTGATAGGTTTGCGCAGGTAGGTTTCCAGAAGCTCCTGTTTGGGCATATTTTTCGGGACTTTGCGGAATACGTCGTATTCATCCCAGGAATAGATAAAGCGGACGTTCTCACCCTTCTGGGCCAGAGCCCTGGCTACCAGTTCGACCGAGATAATCTCGCGGAAATTTCCAATGTGCACCGTTCCGGAAGGGGTGATGCCCGAAGCGCAGGTATAGTGCTCCTTAGGCCCTCTTTCCCGGACGATTTTGTCGGCGGTAATATCCGCCCAGTGGGTTGACTTGGGTCTCTCAATACTCATAGGGGAGTATTATAGTCAAAGTATTTATCCAGATCAAGTAAGATATCCACCATAACGGCGGAATGCCAGTCCAGCCCAACGGAATTCAGGCGAAGCCCCTCCCGATCCAGGATGATTTTTCCCTTCCAACGGGCCAGGATATCCGCGAACAAGACCTCAGGTTTATCTTTTGGAAACAGGCTGACCAGATCTTCTTTTGAAAGTCCCCGTCGGGTCCTCAGGCACATCATGATCTTCTCAATGAGAATGTCCCGCCTGTTCAGATACTCATGTTCGTAAAAATCTCCCTGAGATACAAGAGCAGAGGGATCGGCTTCCAGGAAGCGCTTCCAGGTCGTTCCGGTGAAACGATGGTTCACGTTCATCATGGAAGCGGCGCCCGCCCCCAATCCCAGCCAGATCCCCCGGTTCCAGTAGATCATATTATGACGTGACCGCAAACCTTCCCGGCAGTATGAGGAGATTTCATAGCGCTCGTATCCGGCCGATTCGATACGGACAATCCCTTTCTCCCAGGCATCTTCCATCTCTTCCTCGGGAGGAAGCGCCCACCGGTTTTCCTGACAATTCCTGTAAAGGAGGGTATCCTCTTCCACTGTCAGCTGATAAAGGGAAAAATGGGGAGGGTTCTGTGCCAGAAATTCATCAAGATCGGTCAGCTGAGACGATTCGGATTGACCGGGGAAACCAAATATCAGATCAATAGACCAGGAACGATTCATCTCTCCGGCCCATCTTCTGAGTTTATCAATAGCCCGCAGATTATCCTCCCTGCCGGCCAGTCTTCCCATTTTTTTAAGGATACCCTCATTCAGAGACTGAATTCCCATGCTGATGCGATTAATACCCAGGGAGGTACAGCAATCCAGAAGTTCATCGGTGAGAGACTCCGGATTAACCTCCAGGGTGATCTCCTCCTCACGCCCTGTCACAGACAATCCCCGAAAAAGCCGTTCCAACTCCTTCGGAGGCAACAGGGAGGGAGTCCCACCACCCAGATAGATTGTTCCGTACTCACCGGTGGAGAACTCCCGGGATAGAATCTCATGCTGCAGGATCAAACGGTCTATATAGCGCCCTGACACATCGATAAAATTTTCTCCCGGGACGGAGGAGTAGAAATCACAGTAGGAGCATCTTTGCCGACAGAAAGGAAAATGGATGTAGAGGGAAGGCTTATCTGACAAATCCGAAATTCTTCAGGGGCCAGTAAACGAAAAGGAGTTTTCCCCGGATCCGGTCTTCATTCAGTACGCCCCAGTAATAGGAATCGTTGGAGTATCGGCGATTGTCTCCCAGGAGAAAATACTCTCCCCGGTTCAGGGTCATTTCGGGCAGATATCCGCTCAGAGGATCCCCCTCTTTCAGCTCAACCGGGGAATCTTCTACCCGTATATCGTACTCCTTCTCGGTGCACTCGAACTCGGATAGATAGTAGGGATTCTCCGCCGTCTTGATATACAGAACCCAGTCCTCCATCTTAATCGTATCACCGGGCATGGCCACCACCCTCTTTACCGTATAGCGGTTGATCCACCCCTCCCGGGGATAGAAGGAGAGCTGCAGCTTCTGGAATGTGAAGAAACCGACGACACGGTTCACCATTCCCACGGCAAGTCCCTCACTCTTGTAAAAGGGAGGCTCAAGCAGCACCACATCCCCACGGGTGATATGCTTATTCATATTCAGGGGGTGATAAAGGATTCGAGACTTCAGGGGAAGGGAGGGTTCCATTGAAAGAGTCCCGATCTGAAGGGTAGCCGAAACAAAAGAGATGAAAAGGAGAAAAAGAATTAATGCGAGAATGATCTTGAGAACGAGAATGTTTCTTCTATGGATAGTACTCATTCTATCCCGTGACGACAGCCGGTGTTGTGTCTTGGTAAAAGGCATATTCTCTCCTGATCAGAATGAGGATAACATAAACGATCTGTGTAAACAACAAGAAAATGGACAGGTTTTCCTTTTTTTGATATGATACTCAACTATGGCAATTAAGAAAAAGGAAGGGCATCTGGCAGAGAACAGAAAAGCCCGGTACAACTACACAATCGAAGAGACTCTGGAGTGCGGCATCGTCCTTCAGGGTACGGAGGTCAAATCGGTGAAAACCGGTCACATCTCCTTTCAGGACTCCTTCGTTGAAATATCACGGGGCGAGTTGTATATCAAAAACCTTCATATCACACCTTGGGATTTCGGAAACATTTTTAACCACAGGGCGGACAGATACCGGAAGCTTCTGGCCCACAGGAAGGAGATTTCCCGGCTTGAAAGGAAGGTCAACGAGAGGGGCTATACACTGATACCTCTTAAGTTTTATCTCGTAAAAGGGCGCGTGAAAGTGGAGATAGGCCTGTGTAAAGGTAAAAAATCCTTTGACAAGCGCACCTCAATCAGGGACAGGGACGTGAAGAGAGACATGGACAGGGAGATCAAGAAGAAATACCTGTAGTTTTTCTGTCGGTGGTTGACAAAGGGATTAGAATCATTTATATTGCTCAAGCGTGTTGGAGGATTAGCTCAGCTGGTTAGAGTACTTGCTTGACATGCAAGGGGTCGATGGTTCGAGTCCATTATCCTCCATACCAAATAAAAAAGGGTTAAGGGCAATTCGGAAGCTGCCTTTAACCCTTTTTATTTCGATTCACTGATTCCGGATATCAATATTACCCGGAATAATCTGTCTGACTACTTACAGACGCTGACCACTCGTTCCAGTACCTGGCTTCTGTTCAGGGGCTTAACGATATAATTTTTAGCCCCCACCATGAGGGATTTTTTTACCAGATCCTGTTTACCCAGAGCGCTTACCATAATCACTTTCGCATCGCTGTCGAATTCAATAATTTTTTCTAGAGCCGTGATGCCGTCCATCCGGGGCATGGTTATATCCATGGTAACGATATCGATATTGGGGTAGAGCTCTTTGTACTTCTCAACCCCTTCTGCGCCGTCTGCCGCAGTGGCAACAACTTCAAAACCCTCGGAGGTAAGTATCTGATTGATCTGTTTTGTGACAAACATGGAATCATCAACAACAAGAACTCTGTAAGCCTTTCCATCGGAACTTACACCTTCCGGGTCTCTTTCATTTAATGAAGGGAAATCACTAGTCGTCTTCATAACCGGAGCAACTCCTTTTAAATCCTTTCCCGTATAGCGACATTGATCTCGACAAGCCCCTGGGGAACGCTCAAGGGAACAATGAGGGCTTCTACATTGAGATCGGTAACCTGCATATTATCACCGGTAATAATGGAGGGAGGAGTCAAATCAAATTTGAAACCAAGATCGTGAAGCTTGGTTACGGCCTGGCCGGTAACCATATTCGCCAGTTCCGTTATGGTGGCCTTCACCAGTTCGTCAATTTCTGATAATTTCTCTCCGTTCATAGCGGAAGCTATCCCAATTGCGGATTCCTTGGACATATCGATAAGAACACGCCCTTCCACATCACCAGCCAAACCGACAAGGGCGGCAACACCCATAACTGGCTGTGAAGTCTTTTTCAAGTACAATTCCTTCCGAACAACATCTTCCTGAAGGACTTCCTGCATAATATTGAATGCCGCTTCTACAAAAGGATTAATGTATTCAACTCTCATTCGGTTCAACTCCTATCTATACTTCTATTATATACATTTTATACGTTTGTACCACTTATTTTTTCTGATAATAGATAAACCCGTCAATAACTTTCTCGGTGAAACCTAAATTCTCATCCAATTCTTCATTCTTACCCACGATTATGATTCCCCCGGGCTTCAGATTATCTACTATAAGATTCAGAACATGAAGCTGTGCTTCCGGCCTAAGCAGCGAGAGGAGATCACGAATCACTACCATATCAAGTGCCGGAAGATTCGTATGATGCATAATATCATGATATTCGAAGATAATCGAGTTCTTAATAGCCTCTTCGAACTGCCATCTTCCGGAAACCGATTCGGTTAAAAGATCATGATAGTATTCGGGTACCTGAAATTTCTCCAGCATCAGAGAAGGAGCCGTAGATATAGCCATAAGATCGTTATCATAAGCGAGAATCTTCAGAAGTGTCTGGGGACTTTTCTTTTTGATGATGGAAGCCAGGGAATAGGTTTCATATCCGCTGCCGCAGCCCGCATCAAGGGCATAGAAGGTCCGGTTCATCGGATCGGGGAGAATCTTCTCAAGGATCTGAATGTAGTCCTCATTCCAGAGTGAACCGGAATAGGGAGAATTGAAGCCTTCCACGAAACTCAGAGCATCCTGCTCATCGGCGAACTGCACGTCCTTACCCGCTGTTTTTCTGGCCTGAATCCAAGTCTTATATCTTTCCTCGACCCACTCCCGGTTTACGGCGGAGACATACATCTTCTGAAAGGTGGCCAGTGATTCGGCAATGAACTGAACATTCAGCTGGTCGTCATTGGATTCTGCCTCCGCCTGCATAGGGCCTGGCTGAGTAACCACAGCGAAATCCTCGATCTGCACCGGGATAGACGACTGTTCCGGGACTTCCGTATCATCGGAATTGAAGATTTTCTCCACATCCAGAATAACATAGAGTTTCTTATCCGATTCTACGATACCGGAGATATACTTCACATTAATATCACCGAAAAGAGGATGGGGGGGCTGAATGGACTCTGAAGGAATCCCCACAACCTTGTCTATGGTATCCACAATCACGGCAATGGTATGGTCTTCAAGCCTGAGAATTATCATATTCTCCTGATTGGAACTGGATTTATCAAGCCCCATGTTCAGCTGATTGAAGAAAATACGCAAATCGATAACGGAGATGATATCCCCCCGAAGATTATACACCCCGACCACAAAGGGAGCCGCATTGGGAACATAGGTAAATTTGTTATCCTTGGATATCTCCTTCACCTTCATGATATCGATGGCATAATCCCTGCCTGCCAGAGTAAAGGTAACCATTCTGAAATCCACATTGGCTACGGAGCTTTTCTCATCTGTTTCCCGCTGTTGATTCATAGTCATATTATCCATAAAAACTCCTCTAGTTATAGCTCAGCGCACTCTGTTTCCGCGTTTCCTGAGCTCTTCTCACACCCAGGTCCAGAAGCTGGCTGACATCGATAATCAGGGAGACCGTTCCGTCGCCGAGGATTGTGGCGCCCGCAATACCGGGCGAGTTGGTATACTTGTCCTTGAGCGGCTTGATGACCACATCCTCCTCTCCTATGAGAGAATCGACTACGAGGCCCATTTTCTTCTCACCCGTACCGACAATGACCACAAAGAGATGTTCCCTGTTCTGCTCCGTATCGATCCGAAAGAGTTTATCCAGTCTCAGCAAAGAAATAACGTCGCTGCGGACATTGAAGACCTCGTAATTATCTATGATCTTGATATCATTCGGCTTGATTCTGTGACTTTCGATAACAGAGGTGATGGGGATGGCGTATATCTCGCTTCCCACGCGAACGAGAAGCCCCTGAACGATGGCAAGGGTCAGAGGGAGTTTGATGGTAAATTTGGTTCCCGAGCCCATGGTGGAATCGACACTTACCGTTCCATTGAGCTTTTCTATCTCCTTCTTGACCACATCAAGGCCTACGCCCCGTCCCGATACATTGGTAACCTTCTGGGCTGTAGAGAATCCCGGTTCGAAAATCAGGTTGTAAATATCCGCTTCCGTAAGGGATTTCCCCGGGTGGATGACACCCCTTTCAATGGCCTTAGCCTTTATCTTTTCCGAATTGATACCGGCGCCGTCATCGGAGACCTCTATGACAATCATGTTTCCTTCGTTGCTCGCCTTGAGAAGAAGGGTTCCGGTCTCGCTCTTGCCTGCGGCAACCCGTTCATCGGGATGCTCGATACCGTGATCCAGAGAATTCCTGATACAGTGCATCAGCGGATCAAGAAGCTGTTCCGTTACGGACTTGTCCAGTTCCGTCTCCTCTCCTTCTATGACCAGATCAACGTCCTTATCAAGGGATTTACACAGGTCACGGACCAGACGGGGGAAACGGGAGAATATCTGATTTATAGGAACCATGCGGATTCTCAGGATTCCCTCATGGAGATCTCCCGTATTCCTGCCCAGGTTGGCGGCGGTATTCTTGAAAACCCCCAGGGTGGATTTGAGCTTGGAATCAAAACTGTCGAAGACGGAGAAAAGATCTTCATACTGGGCGGTCAATTCATCCCTCAAATCAGTGGACGATACCCCTTTCTGAACTTTTTCGAGGATATGGGGCAAGTTCTCGAAAAGACTCTTCAATCTCTCCTTATACTCATTCTCAGCGGAGTTCAGCTCTGTGGTGATATCAACAAACTGATTGCTTATCTGATTGAAGGATGCCTTGTTGATAACCGCTTCGGAAACCAGGTTCAGAAGATTATCGATTCGTTTACTGTCCACACGGAGGATGGCGGAAGTGGCATTCTTTGTCTTTTTCTTCTGAATGTTCCTCTTCTGATTCTCATCATCCTGTGCCAGGCGGGCGTCTTCGATCTGTTTTTCAAGGGGAGCCTCTTCTGTTTTCACAGGCTGAACCGGTGATTTCACAGCGGCTTGGGATGCGGGCTGGGCCGATTTTACCGGTGCGGGGGAAACCGGGGCTGCTGGTTTCGCCGCTGGTTCATTCTGAACGGTAACATCATCGGAGTTCAGGTTCTTAACGACAACCTTCGTGGTAACGTCAGATATGGCTGCCTGCCTCTCTATATCATCTTCCGGTGTATCGGTGGCAAGAAAATACTCTACAGCAGGCCAATAGGTATCCTCATAGAGCTTCTCAAAATCGGGAACCGTTTTCAGCAGGGTCCCCTTCTCCTTGAGTCTCGCATATACCTGTATTCCGCCTACACTGTTCATAGGATTGGCTTCATCAAAGTAGACACTAACCTGCAGGACCTTTCCCTCGCCGGCAGCTTCCTGCATTTCAAGCATCTCATATTCGGAAACGGCGGATGAGACATCGTCCAGGACGACAGCCGGCGCGGCCGGTTTGGCTTCGGCTTCGGGCACGGCCGAAGCGGGAGCTCCACCCTTCCCCAGGAATGACACCAGCTGATTCTTGAGATCGCTTATGTCATCCTTAAAAACGGAACCTTCCTGCCTCTCGTTAATCATGGATTTGATGGTGTCAATGGATGTGAGGAGCACGTCGACAACATCCCCGGTTACGGTAACCTTGTCACTGCGGATCTCATCGAGCAGGTCCTCAAGAATATGAGTAAAACCGGCCAGTTCTTCCATCTGTACCGTTGCGGAGGAACCCTTCAAAGTATGGGCGGCCCTAAAAATCTCATCAATGGCCTCCTTATCTCCGGGGTTATTTTCAATAGCGAGAATATTCTGTTCCAGCATCTCTATCTGCTGAGTCGCTTCCATAAAAAAATCATTCAGTAATTCTTCGTTATTCGGATCAAAATAATCACTCATATAGTACCTGCTTTCGCTGTTGTTTTACCTTTGATCTAATATTAAACAATTTTTATTGATATTGCACTCTTTTTTTTTAGAAATGCTCCGATTCTTCAAAAAAAATAAAAAAAGCCCCCGACATCGGGGGCTCAACTAACCTTTGTTAAGAAGGTAAGATAGTAGATTTGTTACTACGGATTTGAGGGAGTAGGCTGGTCACCGGTTGTTTTCACACCTTCTCCGTCAACATGCATTTTCTGCTGTTCAATGTAACGAAGAACTTGAAGATTTCCAAGTTTCTTGATTTCGTTTTTCCTGCGTTGTTCTTCCCTGTCGGCAAGAATACCCCATACGGCCTCATCATCGATTTCAACATCAACGTTTTCGAGTATAGCCATATCATAGGTTACAGAAATGTCTTTAACATAGGCGATAAAATCACCACCGCTAAACATCGCATCTTTATAGAAGTTGATACTTTCGAAAGTAATGGAAGGCGCCATGGTAGGATACAGGGCGTTTCTTCTCATCTCCCGGTTTCTCACTTCAGTGATGTAGTTGGGATTTTCCCATACGAGCTGTTTCCAGCCTTCAAAATTAAGGTATCCGAAGGGAATATTGATCTGCTCTTCCTGCTCATTCCGCAGAACAACAGCAAGACCTTCGTCAAAGTTCATACCTTTCACGTTGATAGCGACACTCTTGATAACACCGACGTTCTTAAGAACGCCGTATCCGTTGAACTGGTTGCCCACGCTGGCTTCCGGGTCATTGGGATGAGTGGCATAAGCGGGAATTTCAAAGGGGGGTTTAACAAAACCGTAGGAATTGAATTTCTGCTCGGGAAAGTGAACTCTCACACCGATGACGGTTTCACCGGGATAATTGATCGCTCCTTCGGGGACCTTTACCTCTTTTACGTAGGATAGGCGGTCGTTCATAACAGTCTGGGAGGAAGAAGTCAGATCAACTTCCCAGTTCTCTATATAAAGAGAAGAAACCATCCGTGATTTTTCTTCATCAGAATAGCGTGTACCTGCTTCACTACCGTAATCCATTATCGTAGCGGTATTCTGGCCTGATTCATCTGCTGTAAGCGTGGAAAAGTCGATAAGGATATCTTCCTTAGCAAATACAGCAGAAGCCATTAACATAAGCACTAATAGGACAACAACAAACCTCTTCATTAATTAGCTCCTTTCTAATATGACGTAAAAATCTACTATTTCAAATTATACTTACACCAAAAGGTTTGTCAACGAATTATTTTTTTTTTTGCCCTTTTTCCAAATTTTAGGAGTATTCTACGTACCGCTTCCGCTAAATACATGAGAATAAGGAACTTGCCCGTTAACAGTGAATCGTACATCCTGCACATTTCTATAATTAAAACGGATGTTTTTTTCCAGGATCTCCAGCATACGGCCCGGATCTACCCTGTTGGGATTATCATCATTGGAGGAAATCATCTCTATGGAAAAATCGGCATAAACCGTATTATTGTTTTTATCATAGATAAAAGAGTTGATGACCACACCCTCGGGTACCGTATTGTTCAGATGATAGTCAAAGGGTTCGAGCAGTGCTTCGGAGAGGAGGATTTCCATGGAATCCCCCCGGTCTTCCCGTACGGGGATGATGTGAAAATCACCGGAAACGGAGATGAGGTCATCCTTGGGGAAAAAGAGGACAACCCTCTTCTTCCTGTCACCCAGGGAAAGAAAAAGCACCAGGGAAAGAGCAAAAACAGTAAACAGCATGATCAATGCGATACGGGTGGATGCCCACCCTCTCTTCAAAGCTTCTTCCATAGTAATTCTTATTTCTCCTTTATGCTGTCAAGAAACCAGCGCACGCCCTGTTCCGAACCTCTGACGAGAGCCTTCCAGAAATAATAGGAAAACTGGCTATCCTTCCCCTTGCCCAGATTGTACTCCTTCGCCAGGGTTTTGTATACATCCGTCAGGGATCTCCCCTGCCAGTCCGTAAGGTCCTCGGGAAAAACGGATTTAACAGGCATGACGGCTTCTATTGCATCGAAAGGGATCGATGAGAAATCGGTGGGACCGAACTTCTCTTCCCACTCTAGAAATAGGGGATTTTCTGACTGAAAAGCGGGGGGCGGAAAAATATCCTTTCCGTTAAGAAAACGGGCGGTCTCCTCATCTCCCGTCTCCAGACGGACGATGATTGAACGGGCGGCTTTCTCCGCCGCTGCGCAGGTGCGTTCCCTGTCTTTGCCGTTAGCGATAATATTGCCCACTTTCTCAACATTATTGCGGGGAAAATCGACCCGATCCCCCTCATCGCGAAGAATGAAGATGTCCCTGACCATGAGCATATTATGGGCCTTTTCCAGATTCTCCAGGGTTTTGATTTTACCCGGGATGGAAATAAAGGCTCTTTCCGCGGTTATGCGGGTGTCTTCGGGAAGGGAAAAGTCCGGTTTTTCTCCCACACAGATCTGAAGTGCACCTTTCACGGCGCTGCGTCCCGCATGGTAGGGATAGGTCCAGCCGGACATGAATCCCCCGGAAAGGCGTGCGGCGATCTCCCCTATCCAGGCTTTACCCCGGGAGAATTTGATATCCCCCTTGGCGGCTCCGTTATTGATGCCCAGAGCCCGGATACCCTCCTTGAAAGCGGCGCAAACCTGCTCCCTCATCTCTTCGGACAAATCTGAGGGAATGGTATGGCCCATCTCGATGAAGTAGGGAGGAAAGAAAATATGCCTGTCCGCCAGGCCGTAAATTTCAATCTCGCCGCCATAAACAAGGGCGTCCAGACTGAATTCGGGACCCTCCAGATACTCTTCAACAATGGCCCTTTCTGAGCGTGAGTAGGAGATAGCTTTGCCGATGGCCTCGATAAGCTCTGCCTCGCTGTCCACGCGCCGGACTCCCCGGGCGCCCATATTGTCTACCGGTTTCACTACTAAGGGAAAGGAGAGAGTCTCAAGAGGCGTGAGGGGTCCCATCTCGGGGGACATCTCCACATAGGGGGGAGAAGCGATGCCCGCCTCATCAAAACGGGCTCTCATCCTGACTTTGTCAGAAGCATCGAGAGCGGTCTGAAATCCGATTCCGGGAAGGCCTACTTTCTCGGCGATCCAGGCAACGGAGGGAGAGAAATCGGTTCCCACTGTCATGACCCCGTCCAATCCGTATTTCTCTTTATAAGCCTGAGCCGCATTTGCCAGGCCGACCCGGTCTTTCAGATCGACGGGAAGAAAATAGTCACAAAGGCCTACGGCGGGAGCCTGACTGTCCCTGTCCACGCAGAAGGTTTTCCATCCCATTTCCCGGGCTATTTCCAGGGCGGGAATCTGCATAATCCCCGCTCCCAATATCATTACATGCTTCATTCAGAAGGCTCCTTCGTTACATTTTTCAGGGCGTAAGCTTCAAGGCTGTCACCCAGTGAAAAGAGGCGGCTCACCGCCATCATGGCATTATAGGTAAAAGACCCTTTTTGTCCAACCCATCCGGCGAATCGTTCCGGATGATGGCCCACACTTCTCACGGTAACAGAGGAGAAGCCGAACCGGGGAAGGATCCGACGTACTCCAGCGGGGGTATAGATAACAAAATGATCGGCCGGGCTGTTCTCTAAAAAGGACCGCAAGTTCCTTCTGGCGGAAATTCCCTTTCCCGAGGGCGTTCCGAAGGCCAGCATGCCTCCCGGCTTGAGAATCAGGTTCAACTGAGTAAGCAGTTCCCTCTGACCGGACAGATGTTCGATCACATACCAGAGAGTTGCCCCGTCCACAGGCTCCCGGGCGATAAGGTCGTAGACCTGCTTATCTTCCAGGGATCCCCGGATGACGGGAATACTCAGGTTTTCTTCTATCCACCGGGCCCCGTCTGCATTAATCTCCACACCCCGGCAGTCGAATCCCTTATCCCGGGCAGCCGCCAGAAAGGGACCGAAGGCACAACCCAGATCAACCAGTTTCGGAGGAGTTCCCCCGTTTTCATTCAGGAGAATCTCCATATGGTTCAGCCGGTCGAAGCTGACCTGTTTAATATTCTCGAAGTCCTCGAGATAGGTTTTGCCGTACTGGGCCTTATAACGGCTGAAGAAATACTCCCGGTCATAGACTTCGGCCTCATTGCGCCAGTTCACCAGATAGTAGTTGCGGCAGCTTCGGCAATAATAAAAAGTCCGATCGGGAAAACGCACCACAGCCCGGTTCTTTTCCTGTCCGCAAAGGGGACATACCGCCTTTGAATCGGTGGAGAATTTCTTCAGAATATCCGGAACGGATTCGGAGGATATCGGTTTTAATGTTTTTTTCTCTCCCGCAGCAATTCTTTTCAGCCTTCGTCCCAATAGACGTACCGCCTTTGAGCCGGATCCCAGGCTGAAAAAACCTCCCTTGCGGGCCAGTCGGCTATGATAGGATCCGGGATTGACGAGAACAACACCGCATCCGGCCCTTTCCGCCTCATAGGGAGTCAGGCCGAAGGAGGTGATGAGAATATCATATTTTCCCCAGAGCGGCTCCAGGGAGGGAAGGGATTCATAAAGGGTTACACCTTCGGGAAGGGAGATTTGCGGTGCGGCAGCTCCCCGTACGACGGCGATTTCAGAAAAGAGCCCCTCCCCTCTTTTCATAATCTGATTCAAGACAGGAAGGGTCAGTCCGGCGGGATCCTCCCCGCCGAAGGAGATAAGCAGGGCGGGCTTCTCCCTTTCCTGTCTCACCGGACGGCTCCCGGAAGAAAAAAGAGGACTTCCCGTAATATTTGGCTTCTGCCTTTCAAGGTTGGGCAGAGTATCGATGAGAAAAGATCCGAAGGAACGGGCTTCCCCTCCCTCATCGAGTAGAATCACCGGAGCCAGGGATTCCCAGCGGATGAATTCCTCATAGGAAGTTTGCCGGTTATCCAGAATGATCCGATCAAGACCTTCAGGCGGATTCTGAGTTTTAAAAAATAGAGGGTAATCATTTAGGGGGGGAAATTGCTTCTTGAGAATCACCCCTTCTTCGGTGGGGACATCAAGATAAAAGAAAATCTCCTCCCCTTCCCGTTTCAGGGCTTCCGCCAGAAGCAGGCAGCGCTTTACATGGCCGGTTCCGTTTTTCTTCCTGACCGATGGAACAAAGATTGTTGTCAACGGCTCTCGTCCTGTTTCAGCCAACCGATTAATCCGTCTATTTCAAGGGGAAAGTTGTTCCCGGTCTCGGCCAGAATCCTTTCGGCAAGCTCCAGATCGGCCCTGGTATCCACGGAGATTTTCACCTCTCCAAACCCGTATGCGCCGCTGATGTCGGGGCGATTGATCCGGAAGATGGCGGGATTGTTGTAAAGATAGGGTGCCACATGTTCGTGATCGAAGGAACTGTCGCTTTCCCGGGCAGCTTTTTTAAGGGCTTTCGTCTCCAGGATTTCCACACCCGTCCCCAGGGGCATACCAAGAAATCCGCTGTAATCCGCCTTGGTCTCTTCGTGACTCCGGTTTATCCGGTTCGCCAGCAAGGACGATACAAAGGGATTATCCCCGGTGGCCCGGATGATCCGGTCCGCCCCGTAATGCTCCGCAGCCCTGATGAAACGATCAAGCACATCTTCTTTTGAACCGGAAAAGAGCTCGAATCGGCATTTTTCGGCGCTTTCCATCAGTCCGGTGCGGGAATCCTCCGTGGTGAGCAGGACTTTAACATCCGCCTCTACGGCTTCGAGAGCGTTCATAACCCGTTCGATAAGGGGTATACCGCCCAGTGGCAGAAGGGCCTTGCCGGGAAGGCGGGTGGAATCGAGGCGGCATTGAAGAAAAAGAGCTGTCATTCCCTGTCCCATCCGGAAAGAAGGGTCTGCACGTCTTTTTTAAAGCGCTTGCGGTTTTGTCGGACCCAGGAACGGATCTGGCAGAATTCCCGATAAATGGCCACCC
>JAFGPQ010000258.1 GCA_016936115.1 Spirochaetales bacterium
CCCCTTTCAGGGCGTTGTCCCGGTAGTCCCGGGAATAGCGGAGGATATCCAGGGGGTTGTCACCTGCGTAGAGGGGCAGGAGGCCCCATGATTCGAGCTGCTCCAGATTCTGCATCACGCTGCGAACATAAATATCGTGAACAATCAGTTTATAGAAGGAGAGATGGCGAAAACTATCCTCAAAGGAAGCGTGGGGCCAGTTGATGAGCATCCGGCCTTCCCTGTCCACGGGAATGACCAGGCGGTCCCTTCCTCCGGCGGCGGGTCCGGAGATCCCCTCCAGGGCTATACTCCCCTTCTGCAGGCTATAGGATTGGGGCTGAAGGAGCTGGGTAATCAGGGCGAATCCCAGCTGGGGATAGTAATCGTCGTTCCAGCGGTAAAGGGGATTGATGCGCCGGCGGACCCCGTCATCGTCTATGATAACCCGGGTAAAGCCCAGGGTCAGGGCTTTGCTGCTGATGGGAATGATGGACGGCCGGATATCCTGGGCTTTATCAACCGCCTGATCCCCTTCTTCCACGCCGGTCAGGGCAAAACGCTTCCCCGTATCCCGCCGTTCTTCCGTTACGTAGGGATCTTCATACTCCAGCATGCCGATGGAGATGATTCCCCTGCCGAAAAGGGCCAGGCGCCGACCGAAGTAGGCGTCCTTGTCCAGAACCACATGGTCCAGGCTTCCGATGATCCGGTCTTCCATGGACTGGGAGTAGCCCCGGTACTGATCCAGATATTCCCCCGCCGCTTCCGGGGGGATCTGCCCGGAAAGAACCGCATCCACCAGGCCCGTTCCGAAGGCTTCCACCTCACCTACGGCGGAGCTGACCTCGTAGGGCATGGTCTCGGTCAGAAAGCGTTCGTCCACTCCCCGGGGGCTTGTATCGATGTAGTCCGAATCGTATACGGCAAACTCCACCCCGTTCTCCCAATAGAACAGGGTCCCGTCGGCGATCAGATCCCGGCCCAGGGGATAGGTGCCCGCTTCGGCGATGGCATGATCGTCGATTTCCAGCAGGAGAATTTTTTCATCCTGCTCAGGAGAGGGGAGAACCCGCAGGGCCTGGTCGAAGATACGGTACTCCATGAACTCGAAGGGCCGGGTTTGGGAAAAGGCGAAGATCAGGATAAAGCCCAGAAGGGGGTAAAGGTACCAGCTTATTGTTTTCAGGTTCATAATTGTCTCCTGCTTAACTCTTATCTAGCCCTGCATATTTAATGTTAATTCTGCGTCAATGAAGTTATAACCGCTGAATATGCTACGTTCCTTGATAATTTTCTGAGAGTAGCAGGACCAGGGACTTATTTCGTACAAATCACCTAAGGGTGACATATAGGAAAGGATGATAAAAGTCCATGTTCCCGGATCCAGTTGCATTGTCGTTACCATATTATCAGAGGTAAGATCAATCATAAGACTATTGGTTTCGGGATTTTCTATGATGCTTGATAAAACATCCGCATATTCAAGATCCAAGTACGTATCCAACCCGTCTTCAAAAGAGGGATAGGCAATGACAATAATCTGTGTTGTCCCTGATATATCCCGGGAATTTCCCGAAGCGGCAATTTCCATTTCGATAATCCCCATTCTGTCCGCAGGGGCCATTTCACAGGCGGTCAGTGCTAATAATATGATTGATAAGGGCAGTAGTATTATATATTTCTTCATATCCTGTCTCCTAATGAATATAAAAGGTGACCGATGCTGTATCGGAATTCCCGAAAAACTGATCCAGAACCGTCGTGCCGCCGGAGACCAGATCTTCCTCATCCTCGGAATCCAGGGACAGAACGGCCTTGACTTCGGTCTGTTTTTCCATGGCTCCTCCCCGGCCCTCGGGCTGACCCGATCCGGTAAGGGTTAATTTGTCCCCCTGCTGGGTCAGAACTCCCCGACCTCCGGACTGTATGAGCACGGAGCCGTGTTTCACTTCCAGGTTTCTTCCGTCGAAGCTGAATCCGGTTCCCCGGACCGAAGCGGTGGCGATGGGGCTGCGCACGGTGAAATCCTGGCGCACGTTCTCCCGGGAAACCTCCGTGTTGATCCGACCCCCGTTCAGAAAAAGGGTGGTCTGCACCGTATTGCCCCTTTTAGTCAGTTCTTCCAGGGTCAGGCGGGTCAGCTGGGCGACTTCGATCTGGGCGTCCTCGGTTTTGACAAGGGCGGTGGATTTGAATCCGGTGGAGATGATCGTTCCCGGGGTTACCCTGTCGCCCTGGCGGGCGGCGGTCCAGGTCCGGGAATCGGCGGATATTTTCACTTGCCCCGTAACCCGGGCCAGTACCGCGTTCTGAGCGGTCAGCGCCATGGCCGGGAGCAGGATAAGCAGGCTGATTATGATAATGTTTTTTCTCATGATACGCTCCTTAGAATGAGAAGGTCAGGACCAGTTCCAGGGTGTATTCCAGATTTTCTCTGCTCCCTTCGAAGGTGCCCCCCGTTGAGGTATTGGGAAAGAAGAACTGGTTATCCACGGATAGGCCCAGATCGGAAAAGGGTCGGAAGGTCAGCTTCGCATTAAATTCCGTTCCCAGGTAGGTGGAGTTGGAGGCGGAACTCAGCCCGGCCGCCTGTATGGGACCGTTCGCCGTTCTCAGGTAGACCGTGGAGAGCAGTCCCGCTCCCAGCAGGTTTTTCTGGTAGGCCGTCTTGAGAGGGATAAACCCCCCTTCCAGGCGGACAAAGGCCAGGTTTCCCGGCTGGTCTCCCAATTGACTGCCGATCACGGACCGGCTGATGGGGATGAACAGGGTGCTGAACCTGTCCGGTTCGACCGTAGTGGCGGACCCGGGAATATTCTGCTCCCTGTCGTCATAGCTGTCCCCGCTGGTGAAGAAGGCGGAAAGCACCCCTTTTACCCCCCGGTCGCGCAGGGAGGAGGGGTAGTAGCCCACTTCCCCGTAAATCAGATGGGCCAGCAGATAGTTGTTGTAAATCTCCCCCCCATAGGTGGACCCTACGGATCCCCCTTCCAGGGTATAGTCGGCTTTGTAGACAAAATCTCCACGAGCCAGGGACCCGTAGGCTCCGGCGTAGCTCAGGAAGAGGGGATCCTCGTTGCCGCCGAAACCGGCCTGTCCGTAGAAGTGGGCGTTTCCCTCCAGCCCTTTCTCGTTCCGGTAATTGCCCCGGGCAAACCAGACCAGGCGGGAAGGAGAGACCAGCCGGTCTTCGGCGGATTCTTCGGAGGTTTTCACCAGGGCCGTGGCATGGTCGAAGGTGAGGCCGCTGTATCCGATGCCTCCTCTCAATGTCACCGTATCGGTCAGAGGGTAGGACATGACGGCGCCGTCCAGATTCAGGTTCATGATATAGCCGGTGGAGTCGGCGAATTTCATCCGTCCCCCTTCCAGGGTCCAGGGGGCGCTTTCGTAGCGCAGGGACAGGCGGCTGATGTTGCCCGTCACGGCGGAACTGTTCTCCGGGAAGGACCAGTCCATATCGCCGGAAACCGTGGCAAACAGGGTCAGGTCGGGGGATAGCACCCGCTCCCAGCCCAGTTCCAGGCTGGTGTAGTTGTAGGGATTGTTGGAATCCCGGTTTCCTCCGTTCAGATAGTGCTCCAGAACGCCGGAGAGGCGGTCCTGGGGCAGAAGGGGAAACAGGATGAATAGCCCAAAAAGGCAGGTCAGTTGCTTCTTCATATCAGGACTCCTCCAGAACCATGGTCAGGCTGTTTATCAGATCGAATCCTGAGACTGGGGCCGAAACATCCGCCCGGCCCCCTATGACATTCAGGTATATCAGGTCTTTCAGAGCGTAGCGCTCCCAGCCGGTCAGGCGGGACATGAGACCTTGGGGGATAGGGTAGTTGTCCATGAGCAGAAGGGCCATTTTTCCCTTGGTAAGCGGGCTCTTCTCATCCCAGCCGTACTCCTGCAGAAGCGGCAGCGCCTCTTCGGGGGATGAGGTTTCCTCAAGTATTCCGGCTCCCACATAGATGAGCCAGGAACTTTCGAGGAGGGGAGCTTTCTTTACGGAATAGAGCCGATCCAGAACTGAATCTGTATCCCCGAATAGGGGTAGGGTTATTAAAAGGAACCAGAAAATGGCTGTTTTTTTAATAATAGTAATCACAATATCTCTCCTGTTAGGAATTACTACTATTATTATAGCACGGGAATAGAAAAATCGGGCTGTCATCGTGACTTTCCCTGTCAAATCGGAGTATTATGTTAAAAGAGGGGGCGGAAAATGGAATTGCTGATTATTACCGCATTCATTACGGCGGTTTCCTTTATCGTAAACAGAAAAAAAACAATAATCGGCATTAAGAAAGGGTTCATTAGGTTCATAACAATCATTCCGGCTCTTCTTCTGATGCTTGTCCTGACCTCTTTCGCCCTGGCTCTCCTGCCCCAGGATATTTTCGCCCGTTTTCTGGGAGGGGACAATCCCTGGCTGGCCGCTCTGATGGGGCTGGTCGGGGGCTCTGTTGCGGTCATGCCTGGATTCATCGCCTTTCCCCTGGGGGGAATCCTTCGGGAACAGGGGGTTCTATACATGGTTATCGCCGCTTTCACTTCCAGCCTGATGATGGTGGGGGTGGTTACCTTTCCCGTGGAGAAACAGTTTTTCGGAATCCGCTTCGCCCTGTTTAGAAATCTTTTCGGTCTGATTATTTCGGCCCTGGTCGCTCTTGCCATGGGGTTTGCCTTCGGGGAGCTGCTGCCGTGAAGAAAGGAAAACTACTCACCTGGGTTCTTATACTCCTCTCCCTGGTCTATATTCTTATATCCCTCTTTCTGGATTGGGAGACCGGTAAGGAGGCGGGGGAGTTTCTGAAGAAGAACGTTATTGAAATGATCGCCATTCTTCCCTGCGCCTTTATCCTGATCGGTCTTTTCGAGTCCTGGGTTAAAAGGGAGACCGTGGAAAAACATCTGGGCGAAGGGGCGGGCTGGAAGAGCTATCTCTGGGTCTTCCTGCTGGGGGGGATTACCCTGGGACCCATGCTGGTGGCTCTGCCCGTGGCCTCGGCCCTCTGGAAAAAAGGGGCCGCCCTGAGCGTTATCATCGCCTATCTGGGAGCATCGGCGGTCTGCCGCATTCCCATGACCATATTCGAGGCGTCATACCTGGGGATTCCCTTCACCCTGGTCCGCTATCTGACGGCGATCCCCCTGGTGCTTGTCAGCGCCCTGATGATGGGGAGAGCCTTGAAAGGAAAAATGCCGTGAAACCCTTTTCCCATATCAACCTCTCCCCGGCCATGGGGGAGAATCTCAAACGGATCGGTTATGAACTCATGACCCCCATACAGGAGGGAACCATTCCCCCCATTCTCAAGGGTAAGGATGTCCTGGCCCAGGCCAAGACGGGCAGCGGCAAAACGGCCGCTTTCGGGATCGGCCTGCTCGAAAGGATGAACCCCGACCGGTACCGGGTTCAGGCTCTGATCCTGTGTCCCACCCGGGAGCTGGCGGAGCAGGTATCCGGGGAGATCCGCCGTCTGGCCGCCTACCGGCATAACATCAAGGTACTGACCCTTACCGGGGGGATGCCCCTGAGAAAGCAGGAACACTCCCTCTCCCATCAGGCCCATATCGTGGTGGGCACCCCGGGGCGCATCCACAAGCTGCTTACCCGGGGGACTCTGGTTCTGGATGAAGTGGGCACCCTGGTTCTGGATGAGGCGGACAGGATGCTGGACATGGGATTCATCGATATTATAAGGGAAATCATCGCCTACGCTCCGGAGAAGCGGCAGACCCTTTGCTTCTCTGCCACCTTTCCCGAGGATATTAAAGAGCTGAGCCGGGAGATTATGGACAGTCCCCGGGAAATCACCGTGGATTCCCAGCATGCCCCGGGAGTGATTCGCCAGGCCTTTTTTCAGATCGATTCCCGGGACAGGGGCCGGGCGGTTGTGAACCTGATTCGGGAATACCGGCCCGAATCCACTGTGGTTTTCTGCAATACCAAGGATGCCTGCCGCCGGGTTCAGGAAGAGCTTGTGACCTACGGCCTTCATGCCCTGGCCCTGCACGGGGATATGGAACAGAAGGAGCGGAACGAAACCCTTATCCTCTTCTCCAACGGCAGCAGTCCCATCCTGGTGGCCACCGACGTGGCGGCCCGGGGGCTGGACATAGGCGATCTGGCCGCGGTAATCAACTACAACCTGCCCTTTGAGACGGAGACCTACGTTCACCGTATCGGCCGTACGGGCAGGGCGGGCAAGACCGGCCTGGCCTTCTCCCTGGTGAAGCCGGATGAACAGTTCCGTCTGGATAAGATCAATGAGCTGACAGGGGAATCCTTCTCTGCCGGGCCTCTGGACTGCACCGTCCCGGAGGATTTCACCGGACTTTCCCCGGCCATGGTGACCCTGTCAGTCAACGGGGGCCGGAAAAACAAGATCAGCGCCGGAGATATTCTGGGTGCCCTGACCAGAAAGGGCGGCCTTACGGCGGATGATGTGGGGAAGATCGATCGGCTGGAGTTTATCACCTTTGTCGCCGTCAGGAGTGAAACGGCGGACAGGGCATTGAAAATCCTCTCACGGGACAGGATCAAGGGGAAGCAGCTGCGGGCGAGACGGCATGATTGAGACGGGGGTTCTTTCTGGGAACCCTGATCGATGAGGCATATGGCGCTGTAAAGGAGATCATCAGGCTCTATTCCCCGGATCGGGGAGCGGGGCTTGCGGGCTTTTCCATGGGGGCCAACTTCTGCATTCGCATCGCCCGGATGGCTTCGATCGGAAAGAGCGGTCTGGTCCGCTTTATTTCCCAACCCAACGGGGGACACTGCGGGTACATTATGAACAGCCGTCTGGAATCCTGGTCCCTGCCGCTGATGCTCCGGGCTTTCACTCTTTAGTACAGTTCAATCCGGTCCTTGCCCCTGCTCTTGGCCCGGTAAAGGGCTTCGTCGGCCCTGTTGATAAGCTGTTCCAGAGTTAAATCCGCTTTGTATTCCGTAACGCCCACGCTAATGGTTGCGCCGATGCCGCATTCACACGGGGATTTGGTTTCCTTGATCCTTTGGCGGATTCTGTCGGCGATCCCGGCCGCTTTCTCCCCGGGGGAGTCAATGAAGAGGAAAAGAAACTCCTCTCCCCCCCAGCGGCAGATCAGGTCCGTCTCCCGGCAGACTTCCCTGAATATGCGGGCCGTATTCATGAGAACCTCGTCGCCGCTGTTATGGCCGCAGCGGTCATTGATCTCCTTGAAGTCATCCAGATCGGCTATCGCCACAGAGAAGGGATGTCCCCCCCTTTCGGCCCGTTTCATTTCATTGCAAAGGGATTCGGTCATTTTGCGCCTGTTAAGAAGCCCGGTCAGGGGATCGGTATGGGCCAGAAGGATTGTCTTGTCGTAGAGCGAGGCATTTTCCAGGACAAGTCCGATCAGTTCCCCCAGATGGTAGAGGAAATCTTTGTCCAGAACGGTTGTATCATCTCTCCGGCTGTAGGCTATGGAGATGGCCCCGGTAACGCCTTCCGAAGTCTTCACCGGGGCGCTGACCAGGCGAGTGACCCCTTTCTTCTTATAGGCTTCCCGTATCCTGTCAATGGGATAGGAGTCGATATCCGTTTCCATGACCCGGTTCATCTCTATAGCCGCTCCGGACAGGCCCTCTCCCGATTTGATATCCCCCAGCAGACCCCGGGGAAGATCCAGATCGTTGAAGTCATAGGTCAATTTGTAGGTTCCGGTTGTCTCGTCGAGCATGAAGATAGCGGCGCTCCTGACTCCCAGGGATTGGCGGAGAGTGTTCTCAATGGTCTCATACAGAGTGGTCATATCAAGATAGCGGGCCGTATTATTCAGGAAACCGAAAAGCTGTTGCAGTTTACTCTTCTCCTCCATTGCTATATCTGTCTTCCGCCTCAGGGCTCCGTTGATCAGGCTCAGGTTAAAAAGCAGGCAGACGATTATAGTTGAAAGAAAGGAGAAGGACGTTACAATGTTTCTTTCCATGAGAAACTGGACGGATCCGATCCCCAGAGCCGTAAGAAGAGAACGGACAAAATAGACAACCCCGGAGAAGATAAAGAGGCCGAAGAAATTAATGTTTCCCCTGCCGGAACGGGTCCGCTGATCCCGGAAGAACAGGGTTCCGTAAATAAAGATAACCGTGATGAGAAGGGAGAGTCCGATAATCCGCAGGGAGGTATTGAAATGGATATAGGTGAAAATGAAGAAAACCGCCCCATAGAATAGGGTCAGGAGAATGGGAAACAGCAATCCCGCCTTTTCCCGGGGCTTTTCGAAAAGCATGGCGGTTCTCATTTGAAGAAGAAAACCCAGAAGGATGAGATAGTTGCTTATAAAGATGGACAGGAGGGGAGGAACCCGGTTCTGGAGAAGAAGGAGCAGCGATCCCAGAAGCAGAAAGACCGATGAGAATCTCCAGCGAAGGGCGGTCATAGCTTCCATGCTTGTTATGGAAAAGGAAAAAAACGTGTTAACCGATAGCACGAGTACGAGGGCAAACAGAAGTGAGAAACTATCCATATCGATATTTTCGTATTAATCGGTTTGGGAATCAAGGGGCGGCTAATTCGTTCTGGTTCTCCTGGCGGAAGGATCGGGGCATGGGGGAAATCGCTTCGCCCGTGGCCACCATGGCCATGAAGCTCTCGAAATTCTTCATGAGCAACCCCTTCCGGATGTCGATCCACCCCCTGAGGATGCGGCAGAGTTCCTGAGAAAGTAGTACGTTTTTTCGGATTCCCGGACAGGAACCCCGGCGGAGTCGTCCCAGACGCCCTGGTAGGTAACGGATGAGGCGCCTATGGCCATATCGTCGATGCCTTCCGTGTCGGCCGGTTCGATCTCGTCGTTATCGCAGAATATGGCCAGGCGGCTGCCCGTGGAATCCAGGGCAAGGCTTCCTTTCCCCATGAATTGTTCCATGTAAAGTGTTCCGTCTCCGCCCAAGATATTGACGAACTGATCCGCATCCACCCGAAGGAACTGAGTCTCTCCCCAGCTGGATGGCGTAGTCGAAGACATGCCCCGGGTAAACGGGGATGTCGAATTGAGCCGCATCGAGGGCGGATGCCGACGGAGTATCCTGGTTGATGTTGAAAACGCTGACCTTTGATGAGTCCTGGTATACAATGTAGAGCTTGTTTCCTATCCTGTCCATGGAAACCGGCCTGTCCCAGGGAAGATCCCAGCTGAGAGTGGCGATTTCCTTTTCCGGATCCACATAGAGGATCTGCCCCAGCTCTTCATCGAGCGCCCAGGCGCCTTCCGAATCGCTCTGAAAGATCAGACTGCAGATTTCTCCCATGGGAATATGGTGATATTCGAAGGAGAGGGAAGCGGAGGTATTGTCCCTTCGCTGATACTCATCAAGAACGGCGCCCTCTATCAGGGAGACGGAGACAGTGGAATCATAATCGGGCATGATCAGTTCCACGTAGATCAATTCGGAATATTCCGATTTTACCAGCCTGTCCAGCACGGCGCCGCCGGTTATTTCGAAATCATCCTCTGTCAGGCTGTCCCAGTCGATTTCGACATTGAAATCAATATCAATTCTGACCTCGTTCTGGTTTGTCGGACCTTCATCGGCACAGGTGAATTCAGGGATGAGGTCCGGTTCATAGCCCGTGGCGCTGACAACGCCGGAAACCGTATCCCCCGTATTCTGATTTGTCCAGGTCCACTGGTCCAGGGCTTCGTTGAAAAAGAGGCTGTAATCGCTGTTGGATCCTACGGGGAAGGAGTATGCGGAGGAATCTTTCATAAGGGGATGGTAAAGCCCGTCAAAGAGCACGCAGAAATCATAGCTGCCCGATGGTATTTCCATATCCTCGACGACGGCTCCGATAATACCGAAGTACCCGGAGGTATAAGAAAAGTCCCTGTTTGCAATCGTCAGATCCCAGGTCCCCAGTTTGCAGCTTTGCCAGTAATCCCGGTTATCAGAGGAAATATCTATCCGTGAAGGCGTTGCCGGTGCGATATCGGAGAACTCCGTGGTGCTCCCCGTTCTGAGGGTGGATCCGTCGGATACGTCCTTGAGAGTCCACACATATTCCGTGCTCTGAAGGGAGAGGGTAAGCTCATATTCCCGTTCCGACTCCAGGGAAATCGTTTCAGGGGAATTATCGGGTACGAATTTATAATCCGAATCGCCGAGTCGCATCCAGAAGTGATATGAACCGACGGCGATATCGCTTATGGTGCTGCTCTGGGAGGTGTTAAGAGATCCGGAATCGTAATCGGTTGCCCTCTGGGCCAGTTCATCGGACCATGAACCTATCCTCAGTGAGGAGCCGTCATCGCCATTGTTAACGAATGACAGGGAAGGAAGTGTGGTCCCGTTGTCCGGAGGCGTCGGATTGGGATTGTCCACCGGGGCCGGGCATCCTGCCAGAGTGAGAATCCCCACAATTAATAAAGCGATTAAGTGTCTGTACGTGTTATTTTTCAATTATCTTCTCCTGTTCCGGAGAATAAAAAAACACGTCCCATTCCTTTTTGAAAATAACTAATTAATGAAATCCACAAACTCCGGCGGGTTACCGTCCTTAAGTCTGACGAGTCCCCTGTTGGAAAGGTGCAGCTCCGGCAGAACCACCAGCCCCATCAGGCTGATGGTCATCTCCGCCGAGGGCCAGGGGCAGCCCGCTTCCTTCAGGGCCTGTTCCACGGCCTCCAGTTCCTCCGCCGCTTCATGGGCCGTTTTCAGGCTCATAAGACCGGCGAAGGGCAGAGCCAGATGGGCCAGAACCCGGCCGTCCTTTACCACGGCAAGTCCGCCCCCGGAGGCGATGAGGGTGTTCGCCGCCAGGGTCATGGCGGCGTGATCCGTCCCCACCACGAGCAGGTTATGACAGTCGTGGGAGACCGTGGAGGCATAGGCCGTACCGGGCAGGAGCTGAAGGCCGGTCACGAAAGCGCCGGAGGATCGGTGCTCATCGGGGACAGGAGCTTCGTGACGGTAGAACAGGCTCACCTGGGCCAGGTCTCTTGTCGGATCGGGAAGAAGAGCCCCCTCTGTTCCCGTCATGGGGGCGGATTTTTCCTTTGTGAAGACCATTCCCTCCACCAGCTCTATCACTCTCACATTCCAGGAACCTTCTTTTTTTCCTGCGGGAAGGTTCAGGCGAAAATCATGGGCCGCGAGAGGGGAGAGATGTACCGACTTCAGGGCCCAATGGGGCCACTCAGGCCGGGGCAGGTCTTCGATAAGCCGTCCCCCTTCAGCCCGTTTCACACCCGCCGTGAATACCTCTTCCACAGTGATGTCTGAGAGGTTGTCCACAATAATCATATCCGCCGCCCGGCCGGGAGCCAACAGGCCGATCCACCGGTCCAGACCCAGCAGCTGGGAGGGGTTGATGGTTACCATCTGAATTGCCTTCAGGGCGGGGATTCCCAGGCGTACCGCTTCCCGCAGCACGCGCACCAGATGGCCTTCCCGGGTAATAGTGCGGGGTGTTACGTCGTCGGTAACCAGGGTGAAGTAGCGGGTATCTATTTCGGGGTTTTCCAGGATCGCGGGAACCAGGTTGGGCAGGTCGAGCCAGGCTGATCCGTAGCGCATCTGCACGTTCATGCCCCGGGCTGCCTTGGCCAGGGCTTCTTCGGCGGTGGTGCTCTCGTGGCAGGCGGTCATTCCCGAAGCGATGAAGGCGTTCAGCCCGTTCCGAATATCCGGGGAGGAGTAGTGGCCGGTCATGAGACGATCCGCCTTCAGGGCCTCCGCGCCGATGGCATGGGCCTGGGAGTCGCCGAAAATGACCCCGGGGAAGTTCATCTGCTCCCCCTGAAGGGCGGCCCAGCCCTTTTCGTAAGCCTTTTTCACATCCTCTGGCAGGATCCGGGCGCCCCCGTCCTCCATCCCCGGAAGGGAGGGAACGCAGACTGGCATGGCGGTGAGCACGTTCAGGGGGAGATCCTTCGTGCTCCCGTGGAACAGCTCTACTGCGGGAAGTCCCAGCACATTGGTCATTTCGTGAATATCCGGGCAGATCGTCGTCGTCCCATGGGGAATAACCGCTTCGGCGAAGGAGACCGGATCCACCATGGAGCTCTCCACGTGCATGTGGCTGTCTATCAGTCCGGGAAGGAGATAGCGGCCGCCTCCCTCGATAATTTTAGTCTCATTTCCCACGGGATGGGCGGAAGCATCTCCCACGAAGGCGATTATCCCCTTGTAGGAAATCAGATCGATATTCTCTTCGATTATTCCAAGCAGTACATTGACTAGGCGGACGTTTCTGATAATAAGGTCACCCGGTTGGCGTCCCATGGCTACGGCGGCCAGATCGGCGGTTATCTCCGATTTGCGGTTAAGAAATTCCCCATAGGTCATCGTTTTTCTCCCCTTACTCTTTTTCTGTATTATATCAGAATAGAAAGGAGAAGCAAGGAAAAGTGAAATCCAGATAGAGAAGGAGGAGGCGGGTTGACAATATATATAAAAACATATATAAACATAGCGATATATAAAAGGAGTTTGAAATGACTGCGTTTTTAAGAGTACTTCAGAAAAATCTGGGCCTTACTGTTCCCCTGTTTATGGCCGCCGGTTTTGTTACAGGGCTTTTCCTTAATAATCCTTCCTCCCTGAGTGTTTTGATTCTGCCCCTTACCTTTCTCATGGTATATCCCATGATGGTAACCATGCAGTATAAGAAAATAAAAGAAGGGGGTGACGGCAAAGTGCAGCTGGCGGCGCAGGTTATCAACTTCCTGATCATACCTTTCATTGCCTATTTTCTGGGTAAGCTCTTCTTCGCCGGGCAGCCCTATCTGGCTCTGGGATTTCTTCTGGTTTCCCTCCTGCCCACATCGGGAATGACCATCTCCTGGACGGGTATGGCTAAGGGGAATATGGAAGCGGCTGTAAAAATGACCGTGGTTGGCCTGTTTCTGGGATCTCTCCTGACTCCCTTTTATATCAAGGCTCTTATGGGGGCCACCGTATCCATTCCCCTTATGAAAATATTCATCCAGATAGCCGTGATCGTGGCTCTTCCCATGGTTCTGGGAGGCATAACCCAGGCCCTTCTGGTGAAAAAGCACGGCTGGCAGCAGTTCAATAAATCGGTGAAACAGGACTTCCCTCCCTACTCTACCCTGGGAGTCCTTCTCATGGTATTCACCGCCATGGTCATCAAGGCCAAATCCATTATGTCCGATCCTATGACCTTTTTAGGGTTGATCGCTCCCCTGCTGATTCTTTACGTGGTGAATCTTGTCATCAGCACCCTGGTCGCCCGGATTTTCTTTAATCGGGAAGACGGCCTGGCTCTGGTCTTCGGTACGGTTCTGCGGAATCTCTCCATCGCCCTGGCTATCGCCATGACTTCCTTCGGGCGGGAGGGTTCTGAAATCGCTCTGGTTATCGCCCTGGGTTACATTATTCAGATTCAGGTATCCGCCCTTTATGTGAAACAGCATCACCACTTCTTCAAAAAAGAGGTTATGCCGGAAGCGGTCAGCGCCTGATAATCGCTTATCAGACATAATTCGGGGAGAGATCCATCTTTATCTGAACGGCCAGGTTCTGCGTGAATACTATGTCGTAGCAACCCGGCCGAATGAGGTTAATGGATTCGGTCTTTCACCGGAGGAAGCCATAAGCAATGGAGAGTTCTTCCGGGAATTGGCCGATTATTGTGAGGAGACGGAAGATGTCCACCGTCATTTGAAGAAGTTGATACGGACCTATTCCCTGTCGGGAAAGAGGATCCATGATGCCAATATTGCCGCTACCATGGTTTCCTATAATCTGAAGCGGATTCTGACATTCAGCGGAAGAGATTTTTCCTGTTTCAGGGAGTTGGAAATCATATCCCCCTGAAACAGGGCATAATCCTACTGGACCTGGGCGTCCTTGACCTCTTCCCACATCTTGCTGTAGAGGGCGTTCGCCTCCCCCGGATCCCTATATACTTCGGCACGGGCTATGGTCTCTTGGGGAATAAAGATGGCCGGATCGCTCAAGACCGACTCGTCGAGCAGAGCGTAGGAGGGCTTCACCGGCGCCAGGTAGCAGATGAAGGTTGTGTTTTTTGCTGCTTCCTCAGCTCCCAGCATGAAGTTGATGAACTTATAGGCCGCTTCCCGATGGGGAGCACTTTTGGGGATGACCATGCATTCCACGTTCAGGGCGACCCCCTCTTTGGGTAGCATATACTTTACATCGTCGTTCTCCTGCTGAGCCTGGAGTACCACCCCTGAGTAACCGTGGGAGACGGAGAACTCCCGGCTGGCCAGTCCGTTTTTATAGAGCTCGCTGTCCCATTTGGCCAGGTTTTTCTTCCAGGCGATCAGCTGATCCCTGGCCTGGGCCAGTTCCTTCTCATCGGTGGAGTTAAGGGAGTGGCCCCCGTACTTCAGGGCGGCGCCCAGGGCTTCCCGCATGTCGTTGAGCATGGTCATACGTCCGGCGAAGCGGCTGTCCCCGAAGATGTCCCAGGAGATCTCCTCCGGATCGCCCAGCTGGGATTTGAGGATACCTATGCCCGTGGTGCTCACCGTGTAGAGGACGCTGTACCGGCTTTCATCGTCCAGGGCCAGCTTGACGAATTCCGGGTCCAGGTTGGACAGATTGGGAATCTTTGAGTGATCCAGGTCGGTGAGCATGCCGCTGTTATGCATGATCTCCACCATGTAGGCGCTGGGAATGATAATGTCGTATCCGTCGGCGCCGGCCTGCATTTTGGCGAACATGGTCTCGTTCGTGTCAAAATAGTCGGTTACGACCTGTATGCCCGTCTCCTCGGTGAACTGGGTCAGCAGGCTGTCGTCCAGAAAGTCGCACCAGTTGTACAGAAAAAGAGTTTCCTTCTCCTTAGCGGAACATCCGCTAAAAAACAGGACCACGGCGGCAGTCAGAACCGTGAACCGGATAAAGTTTCTTTTCATTTCATTGATCTCCTTGAAAAGCGTTGGTAAATCAGAAGTAACGTGAACGTTACCGAAATAAGTATTGTCGAGAGGGCGTTGATAACCGGGGGCGTGCCGAAGCGGATCATGCTGTAGATCTGCACGGGCAGGGTTGACGATCCGGGCCCCGAAATAAAGAAGGTGATCACGAAGTCGTCCAGGGAGAGGGTCATGGCCAGCATGGCCCCCGACAGAATTCCCGGCGCCAGCAGGGGCAGGTAGATCCTTATGAAGGTGTCCCACCACCCGGCGCCCAGATCCTGGGCCGCTTCCACCACGGCGTAATCGAAGTTCTGGAACTGGGCTCTCACCGTGGAAGCCACATAGCTCATGGTAAAGGTCACATGGCCTAGGATGATGGTAAAAAGACCCAGGGGGATCTTGAGGGTGATGAAGAAGAAGAGCAGCCCGATTCCCATGAGAATGTCCGGCATCATAAGAGGAAGCCTTAAAAGAGCGGCATGGGTCTTCTGAAGGCGCGACTCGTACCGGGCTATGACCACGCCCGCCAGGGAACCCAGGATAGTGGACAGGGTGACCGAGCTGAAGGTGACGATCACCGTATTGGTGAAGGACCGGGCGATACTCCTGTCATGGAAAAGCTTCGTATACCACTTGAGGGAGAAACCCTCCCATACCGCGGAGAACCGGGAGGCGTTAAAGGAGTTGATAATCAGGATGATCAGGGGGATATAGAGAAACACGAAGGCGGCGTAGAGAATGACCTTGGGAAGACCGGGCTTTTTCACAGGAGCTCCACCTCTTTCCTGTTCCCCGACCGGTTGAAGAGGGAAATGACCGTGGGCAGAAGGATGAACATGAGCAGGATAGAGGAGAGGGCTGCCGCCTTAGGCAGATTTCTGTCGATGAAGACCCGGTGGGCGATTTTATTCCCCAGCATCTCGCTGGAGGGGCCCCCCACGATCTCCGGTATGACGTAGCTTCCCAGGGCGGGGATGAAGACGATAAGCACCGCGTTCACGATACCCGCCCTGATGCCGGGGAGGTAGATGCGGAAAATCTGCTGCCAAATGCCTGCGCCCAGATCCCGTCCCGCCTCCAGGAGGGAGAAATCGAACTTGGCTGCAGCGCTGTATAGAGGGAGAACGGCGAAGGGCAGGTAGGCGTATACCAGGACCAGAAGCACCGTACCCTCATGGTAGAGCAGGGTGGTATCGGGAGCGACGATCCCCAGAAACACCAGGGCCGTTTTGAGAATTCCGTCGGGGTGGAGAATTACCTTCCAGGCGTAGATGCGTATGAGGAAGTTGGTCCAGAAGGGGAGGATGAGGAGCAGGATGCACCTCTGCTGTGATTTCCAGTCCATCCGGGCCATGGCGTAGGAGGCGGGGAGCCCGATAAGCAGGCAGATGGCCGTGGTCAGGATGCTCAGGCGCAGGGTGCGGACAATTACCGGCCCGTAGGATCCCAGATTCAGTTCGCCGTAGGCCTTGAGGGTCCATGTTTTCATGATCTCCCCGTACACATCAACCGCTTTAAAACTGATGACCGTGATGAGCAGGGAGGGGATGAGGAACAGAAGAATCAGCCAGAGAAGGGAGGGCAGGGTTAAGAGGGCTTCCCTGCTTTTCATGTCTCTTCCTCCGGATCGGCGCTTCCTTCTACATCGATATCGGGATTGGTCAGCAGGGCTTCGTCGATCTCCCGGTATTTGTGAAGCATAAACCCGTCGTCCCCGTGCCAGGAGAGCCAGAGGGGATCCTCCTTTGCCACGGTCTTTTCGTCTTCCATGAAATGGGTATGGGAGACTGCTGCCATGAGAAGCCACTCCCCGCAGCGGACCCAGTACTTGGTCTGATGCCCCAGATAGACAAGGTCTTCCACAATGCCCTGAACCACGTTCGCTCCCTCCTTCGGGGCGGTCTCATGGCGGGAGATGCGGATTTTCTCCGGTCTGACCGACAGGAATACCCGGTCCTTCTCCTTTCGGGGCTGATCGTTGTAACAGCGGATATCTGGGAGGCCGTTTATCTCAAGGGTGGAGTATTTACCGTCCTCCGACTGGGATTTGACCGTTCCTTCCAGGAAGTTCGTATCCCCGATAAAGGCGGCGGTGAAGCTCGATTTGGGACTCTCATAGATCTGGACCGGGGTCCCGGTCTGTTCGATCCTGCCCCCGTTCATGACGGCGATATGGTCGGAAAGGCTCATGGCCTCCCCCTGGTCGTGGGTAACGTAGAGAAAGGTGATGCCCACCTCGTCGTGGATATTGTCCAGCTCAATGAGCATCTTCTGGCGGAGCTTCAGGTCCAGGGCGGCCAGAGGTTCATCCAGAAGCAGGAGGAGGGGCTTGTTGATGATGGCCCGGGCGATGGCCACCCGCTGCTTCTGGCCTCCGGAGAGCTCCGCGGGAATCTTATACGCCTGATCGGCAATCTGAAAAAGATCCAGAACCCGGTCCACTTCCCTTTCGATGGTCTTTTTATCGGTACGGGAAACGGTCAGGGAGAAGGCGATGTTCTTTCTGATTGTCATGTGGGGGAAAAGGGCGTAATTCTGGAATACCGTATTAACCGGTCTTTTTGTGGCGGGAAGGTCGGTAATGTCCCGGCCGTTCAGAATAATACGGCCCCTGTCGGGATGTTCAAGGCCCGCGCAGATCCTCAGCAGAGTGGTTTTCCCGCAGCCCGAGGGTCCAAGGAGGCTGAAGACTTCTCCCTGGTTTATGGTTAAATTCAAATCATTAACAACGGAAATCTCTCCGAACGATTTGGAGATTCCCTCAAAAACCAGAAAGTCTTTCAACGGCGACAATCCTCGATTTCATTAAACTGTTAATGGCATATTAAGCACATACGGGGAGATGTATCAATATCTTTGGCATCTCTTTTTCTTTGTTTTTTACAGGTTTTCCTATGGGAGAAATAATATCTTTGCCTAATAGGTAATTATGGAAATTGGGTGAAGTATTAAATTTTATATGTTTATTAATGAGTGAAGGGGTAAATTTCCTGTTAATCATAATCAAGGGAGAATTTTATTATGAATAGGAAATGGTTATTTCTGCTTTTTTCAGTTCTGGGGGTTCTTTTCCGGTTAACCGCGGAGGGGGGGACATCTTCCGCTCCATGAAAACGGGAATCTGTGCTCAGACTTTTGTTTTTCCCGGAGAGAACAGCTTACTGACAAATGAAGTCATCCCCAAGGTCGGGTGCCTTATCCATATCAACCCCCGAATCGCTCTCCGTCCGGGTGTCGTTCTCTTTTACAACAATTACGGGGAGAGGGATAATCTCACCAATGATGATACAAGTACCACCCAGGAAAAAATATTCTACGGGATAAGACTGGATGTCTTCTATTATTTCAACCCGGGCAAGAAGGTTCTTCTTTATGCCGGCCCCGGTGGGGGTTATGAACAGGATAACATACTCTCCTATGAAGAAGGTTTCCAATACCGCTTCGATGAAACGAGCTATATCCTGGGATATCTCTCTTTCGGAATGGAATATCTGTTCTCTTCCTCCGTTTCCCTGAGCATAGAAACCGGCGTCGGGTATCGATGGGCGGACAGACATTATCAGAATTACAGCACAACAACGAAGCTGATTACCACGGATACCAATACGTACCGCAATGAGTTGTATCTCATCAGCCCCACCATAGGATTCACATTCTATTTCAATTAAACGAAAAAAGCCCGGAGATAACTCCGAGCTGATCTGGAAAGTACTTATTACATAGATATTATTAAATCATCGGGCTTTTCAGCCAATCATTCTTTCAATATCCTCTTCCACTTCGCCGATTCCCCCGATTCCGAAGGTTTCCACCAACACCTTGGCCACGGCGGGGGAGAGGAAGGCAGGCAGGGTGGGGCCCAGGTGGATGTTCTTCACCCCCAGGTGGAGCAGGGCCAGCAGAACGGTGACCGCCTTCTGCTCGTACCAGGCGATGTTGTAC
>JAFGPQ010000259.1 GCA_016936115.1 Spirochaetales bacterium
GGTGGGAGAGAAGGGACAGGACTGGCACCTGCTCACTTCGGGCGCCTTCCTGAGCATGATCCTCCCCCTGACCGTATTCTTCAGCCTCCAGCGATTCTTCGTCAGAGGATTGATGGCCGGTTCGGTAAAGGGGTGAAGCGATAGCTTCAAGTACCCCTCGATCCCCCTCCGCTCACCGACGGCAGGGGGATTTTTTATGCCCCGCTACATACGGTACTTCTCCCGGTACCCGTCCGGGGATATCCCGTGGATCCGCTTGAATACTTTGCTCAGATGATAACCGTCCCGGTACCCCAGCTCCCGGGCGATCCGTTCTAAAGTGTAACCCTGCCCCAGCAGTTTTCCCGCGGCGATCTGCATTTTCAGGGAGTCGTAGTAGTGCTTTGGGCTCATTCCCGTTTTCTCCCGGAACCGCCGCCGGAACTGATTCTCGCTCAAGTGACAGTAAGCGGCCATCTCCGTCACGGTCCACCACTGCTCGCTGTCAGCGGAAAGCTTCTCTAAAAGACGGGCCAGCCGATCCGGACCGGAGCTGATCTCCCGGCTGTTATCAAGATACAGGTCATAGAGCAGATTTTGCAGGGCACTGTGGGCCGCCAGCTGTCCCCGGTCGGTCAGGTTCAAAGCCAGCTTCATAATCGGCAGCAGACGGCGGACCACTCCGATTCTTATAATGCCGTCGGTCAGGACGCCGGCCCGGTACATATAATCCGCCACCGGCCCGTCAAAGCTCAGGAAATCCTCCTTGAAGGTGGTGCCGTATCCCCCGTAGTGGTGAACGAATCGGGGGGACACGAAAACCCCGCTCCCTGCGGAGAAATACTCCATCCCCCCGTCCGGGGTCCAGTACCACCCCTCCCCCTCCACCAAGTGGCACAGGCTGTAATACTCAAAGTACCGGGGGGTCACCCTGTTCAGAGGCGGACGGACCACGCCCTGCTGATACTGGGAGATACGGAATCCGGAGCGGACATGGATATCCCGCCGTCCGGGGAAGTTCCGGTTTACAACAATATCACGGGGATTGAATTTGACATCTTCCATGGTTGTTTTTACCATCCCCAAATAAAATTATTCAAGTATTATTATGGGATAACACCTTTAGGAGGTTTATTTACATGAAGAAAATGACAGAAATCGACAAACTCCCCCTAATCCCCGGAGTTGAAAAAATATTTTTGAAAGAAGGATTCTTTTCCTTTACCGCCGATTCCGTTATTACGGTAAATGATCCGGTTCTTCTGGAAAAAGGCCTCCTTCTCGGGGAGTATCTTAAAAAAGCGGGGCACTCCTGCACTGTGGCTTCCGCAGGTCCCGCCCCCGGGGTAAGCACGATTATCCTGAGCCTCGCCGGGGAGGGGAAAGAGCATGAGATGGGTTTTCCCGATGAATCCTACACCCTGTCCGTAGAAGAGGAGAGCATTAACCTGACGGCTCCGACCCGGGCCGGTATCGCCCGGGGAATCCAGACTCTGCGCCAGCTGGCCGGTACAGGAAATACCATCCCAGCCCTTAGAATAGAGGACAGTCCCCGTCTCCCCTGGCGAGGCATGCATCTGGACGTGTCCCGCCACTTCTTTGAAAAAAAAGAGGTGCTCCGTTTCATCGATACCATCGCCCTTTTCCGGTTTAACAAATTCCATTTTCACCTGACCGACGATCAGGGCTGGCGGGCGGAAATTAAAAAATACCCCCGCCTGACCGAAGTCAGCTCCCAGAGGAGCAGTACCCTTATCGGCCATTACAATGATAAGCCCCACCGCTTCGACGACACCCCCTACGGGGGCTTCTATACCCGCAAGGACATGGAGGAGATCGTGGAGTACGCCCGGGTCAGGGAAATCGACATTATCCCCGAAATCGACATGCCCGGCCATATGCAGGCGGCCATCTCCGCCTATCCCGAACTGGGCTGTACCGACATGACCCTGGCCCCCCGCTGCACCTGGGGTATCAGCCAGCATATCCTGAACCCGCAGGAGTCCACCCTGAATTTCATGAGAGACGTGCTGGACGAGATCATGGACATCTTCCCCTATACCTTTATCCACGTGGGAGGAGACGAGGCCCACAAGTACGAATGGGAGGAGCAGCGTTCAGTTCAGGACCGGATGGCCAAGCTGGGCCTGGAGTCGGAAGAAGAGCTCCAGAGTTGGTTCATCTCCCGCATGGGGGAGCATGTCCGCCGCCGGGACAGACGGATGATCGGCTGGGATGAGATCCTGGAAGGGGGCCTGGCCGACGGGGCGATCGTCATGAGCTGGAGAAGCGAAGAGGGGGGCATCGAAGCGGCCCGGCTTGGGGCTCCCGTCATCAACTGCCCCTGTCAGAGAACCTACTTTGACTACTATCAGGGGCCGAAGGATAAGGAACCCCTGACCATAGGAGGCCTGTTGACCCTGGAACAGGTCTACCGTTTCGAGCCGGTTCCCGATGAGATCCCCGAAAGCAAAAAGTACCTTGTCATGGGATCCCAGGGCCAGCTCTGGTCGGAATACATGCCCGATTTCTCCCGGGTGGAGTACATGGCCTTTCCCCGGGCCCTGGCCCTGGCGGAAACCCTCTGGTGCCGGCCGGAGGAAAAAAACTGGGAGAGCTTCCTGAACCGTCTTCCCGCAGCCGAGTCACTTCTGGACAGTTTAGGGGTCAATTACCGCAGGTAGAGCCGGGTATGTGCAAAAAGTGTGTAGTGTGAATGAAATTTCAGTGAATTGACGGTTTTTCCCTTTCCTTGCTCTATTTATAACGCTATGTTGCCGTTAATTACTAGGTAAAACCACAGGTAAAGAGGAAAACATAATGCTTGATTACGACGCTTCATACAAAACATGCGATGTCTGCCGAAAGGAGTTCAAGGCCGACTACAAACGGTACTACTGCGAACATTGCGATAAATACTTCTACGTTTGTCCCAGCTGTCTGACCCGGGATAAAATCCCCTGTAACTTCTGCGGCATCGGCCTGAAGAAAAAGAGGGAACCGGCCAGAAAGTAGTATTCCTACTGCAGGGATAGCGATTTAGTTTGACCAAGGGCGCTAAAATCCTTATATTTGTCCTGATATGAAACAGGTTTATTTGGATAATAACGCTACTACCATTGTGGATCCCCTGGTAAAACAGGCTATGGATCCCTTTTTCTGCCAGATGTTCGGGAATCCCAACTCCCTTCACCGCTTCGGGACGGAAACGCACCCCGAAATGGCTCTGGCTCTGGACAGGCTTTACGCCGGCATAGGCGCCGGCGATGACGATGACATCCTTATCAACGGATGCGCCACCGAGGGCAACAACACGGTGCTGAAAAGCGTATTCTGGGATATCATCAGCAGGACAGAAAAAAAACGGATAATCACCACACAGATAGAACACCCCGCCGTCCTGCACACCTGCCAGTTTCTGGAAGAGAAGGGGGCGGAGGTCGTCTATCTTCCCGTAAACGATGAGGGAATCGTCACTCCGGAAATTCTGCGGGCGGAACTGGACCCGGAGAAAACGGCTCTCGTATCGATTATGTGGGCCAATAACGAAACCGGCCTTATCAACCCCTTGAAGGAACTGGCGGAGATGACGAAAGCGGCGGGCGCCCTGTTTCATAGCGATGCGGTTCAGGCCATCGGGAAAATCCCTGTCAATGTTCAGGATGTCCCCGTGGACTTCCTTACTTTCAGCGCCCATAAATTCCACGGCCCCAAGGGGATCGGCGGTCTCTATATCCGAAGCGGGGTGGAACTGGTTCCCCTCCTCCACGGGGGTGAACAGATGGGCGGTCTCAGAGCGGGAACGATCAATGTGGCCTTCATGGTAGCCATGGGACTGGCCATGGAGATAGCCGTGGACGCTCTGGAATACGAGGACCGGGAAGTGCGCCGCCTTCGGGACAAACTGGAAGACGCCCTCCTGGCCCTTCCCGACGTGGATATCATAGGCAAGAGAGAGCTCAGAACCCCCAACACGATTCTGGCCAGTTTCAAGGGGATCGAGGGGGAGGCTTTTCTGTGGGATCTGAACACGAAGGGGGTGGCAGCCAGTACGGGCAGCGCCTGTTCTTCAGAAGATCTTCAGGCGGACGCCACCTTCCAGGCTATGAATGTGGATGCGGACCTGGCCCATACGGGAGTCCGGTTCAGCCTGAGCCGTTTTACCACGGAAGATGAGATTGATTACACTATAGGCGTCATCAAAGAGACCGTAACCCGGCTTCGTACCATTTCGAGCACTTACTAGAATATGACAGAAAATACCACCTATACCATTGATACGGATATCTGCATCCGCTGTGATCTGTGCCGGAAGGAATGCCCCTCCGCAGCGATCAGGGACATACAGGGAAAACTGACCATTCTGGATGAGCGCTGCATCGAATGCGGCCACTGCGGGGCGGTCTGTCCCGAGGGAGCTGTTCTGTGTAACGGGGAAGCCCTGACGCCCCTGGAATCCCACGGGATAAGCGAAACCCAGGCCTTCTCCCTGATCGGGGGAAAGCGTTCGGTCCGCTCCTACCGGGAAATGCCCATCCCCGCCGATATTCTGAACAGGATTCTCGAAACGGGGGCCCTCACGGGGACAGCCACCAACAGCAGGAACGTACGGGCCCGGGTCTTCGCCGAAGGGGAAGTCCCCCTTCTCACATCACGGCTCTGCGCGGCCCTCCTGGGGACCCTGAACCTGATAGATAATCCTGCTGGACGGATTATCGCCCGTCTAGCCGGGATGAAGCGTTACGCCAATCCCTCCTTTCTGAAAGCGTTCAAGAGAAAAATGACCGCCGGGGTGGA
>JAFGPQ010000030.1 GCA_016936115.1 Spirochaetales bacterium
CTATTGTTCAAAGGGAAGATTATAAGATTCGAGGCGGTGGAAGGCAGGAAGGACATCTGCGCTCTGGCCCTTCAATTTGATGAAAAGTCCATTCCCATGCAGTATACCTTTGCCCTGAACAGCTATTTCCAGTCGGTGAAAACGAAAAAATGAGAAAACGGATTCTCTTCATTTCTCTTCCCGAAAGACTGGCCGGACAGATTGAGGGCTTCACCCTTGACCCTTCCATTCCCCTGCCCGTGGAAGTCACCGATGAGGATTGGGATATCGCCCGCCTTGAGTGGCCGGCCATTGTCAGCGGTATCCTTCATGTTCTCAGAAGCGATGGGGATCATGAAGAGGCCGATTATTACCGCCGCCTGATAAAAACGGTACGCCCCGATATCGTTGATACCCTGCTCTCCGTGGGTGAACTCAAAACAAACCAGGGGGATTTTTCCTTCGCCGAGGAGATTTTCCTCTCCCTCGCGGCCCTGGAGCCGGACAAGGGAATACACCGTTCCAACCTGGCCCTCTTCTACCGGAAGAGGGAAGAAGCGGAATTACGCAAGGACGAATTTTACGGAAAGGCCCTCTCTCTCATTAGAGACGACAAGCCCGAAGAGGGTCTCCCCCTCATCGACTCCTTTCTCGAGAACCGTCCCGACTCCTATAACGGCTGGTTTCTCAAAGGCTGGGCTCTGCGTCTGTCCGAAAGGTGGGAAGAAGCGCTTATAGCCTTTGAGAGGGCTGGAGAAATCATATCCCCGTCCCCGGAGCTGCTTAACGAATTCGCCATATGCGAGCGGTCGATGGGCGATTTTGAGAAAGCGTCGGGCCATCTGCGCCAAGGCCTGGAAGAGGAGAGAGAAAATACCACCCTGCTCTCTAATCTGGCCATGGTCTATCTTGATATGAATGATCTGAGCCGGGCCGAAGACGTTCTGGCCCTTCTTTACGAAATAGATCCGGATGACCCGCTGGTACAGCGGTTTTCCCGGGACTGACCCCTTTTTTAACCACCCTGACAGGGTAATTCTCCACTCCCCCCTTTTATAGTCGGCATTCTCAAAAAAACTTTAAGAAAATTCGAAAAATATTTTTCAAGTTTATCCGAGGGGGGTGTCGATAAAAAAGCAGGCGGAAGTTCTAAAGTTTTTTTTAAAACGGCCGACACCGTCCGGGCAAGGATGCCCGACTAATAACATTTATTCATGGAGGAATGAAGAATGATCATCAATCACAACATGTCTGCACAGTATGCAAACCGGGAACTCGGGATTAATAACCTGGGCGTCACAAAGGATATGGAAAAGCTGTCTTCCGGTCTGAGAATCAACAGAGCCGGCGACGATGCGGCGGGTTTGGCCATTTCCGAGAAAATGAGGGCCCAGATCCGGGGTTTGAACCAGGCGTCCCGGAATGCGGGCGACGGCATCAGTTTCATCCAGACCACCGAAGGTTACCTGCAGGAGACTTCCGATGTTCTTCAGAGAATCCGCGAACTGGCAGTTCAGTCTTCCAACGGTATCTATACCTCAGAAGACAGAATGCAGATTCAGGTCGAAGTTTCCCAGCTGGTGGATGAAGTCGACAGAATCGCTTCTCATGCGCAGTTCAACGGTATGAACATGCTCACCGGACGGTTTGCTAAAGACACGGGCAACAACTCCGTAACCGCTTCCATGTGGCTTCACATCGGCGCCAATATGGATCAGAGAGAGCAGGTTTTCATCGGCACCATGACCGCTACCTCCCTGGGCATCAGGCAGATGGGAAGCGGTACTATCATGACCCTGTCCACTCCCGAATCGGCCAACAGGAACATCGGTGTGATCGATGCGGCCCTTAAGGTTGTGAACAAGCAGCGCGCCGATCTTGGAGCCTACCAGAACAGATTGGAAATGGCTACCAGAGGCATCGACAACGCCGCGGAGAACATGCAGGCTTCCGAGTCCAGAATCCGTGATGCGGACATGGCTAAGGTCAGCGTTGAATACGCCAAGGATAACATCCTGACCCAGGCCAGCACGTCCATGCTTGCCCAGGCTAACACCCGGGGACAAAATGTCTTGCAACTGCTCCAGTAGTGATGTATAATTATCATAGGAGTTTTGTTCTTTGACAGATTTCCTCCTGATGTATACGCAGGGTGAGGGGATTTTTCCCGGGTAGCGAATCCGGGAGAAATCTCCTTGTTGAGCTGGAATAAGCGATTAGGGCGACGCGATGAACCCTTTCGTTTTTCCTTGCGGTATACAAGGAATTGGGCAAGGATGCCCAGTAACTTTCAAGGAGGGAAATCCATGGTAATTAATCACAACATGAGCGCGTTAAACGCGGACAGGAATCTGGGTATTACCAGTTCTAGTTTGAGCACTTCAATGGAAAAGCTTTCATCCGGTCTTAGAATTAACAAAGCCGGTGACGACGCTTCAGGTTTGGCAGTTTCGGAGAAAATGAGGGCGCAGATCGGCGGTCTTAACCAGGCGGTTAGGAACATCGGCAACGCGGTATCCTTCGTTCAGGCTTCGGAAGGGTACTTGCAGGAAACTTCTGACATTCTGGGAAGAATCAGGGAGCTTTCGGTACAGTCCGCCAACGGTATCTATACCACTGAAGACAGAATGCAGATTCAGGTAGAAGTATCTCAATTAGTAGACGAGGTAAATCGGATTGCTTCCCACGCTCAGTTTAACGGAATGAATATGCTGACCGGTAGATTTGCAGCATCATCCGTGACCGGAGACATTATGCAGATTCAGGTAGGAGCCAATATGGACCAGAGCGAACAGGTCTTTATCGGCACCATGACTGCCACTGCACTGGGTCTTCAGAACGGACAGGGTACTGATAACGGGAATGTTTCGCTTACCTCTGTAGAGGGGGCAAACATGACAATCGGTATCGTAGACAACGCACTTCGCATGGTTAACCGGCAGCGTGCCGACCTGGGAGCTTATCAGAATCGTTTCGAGATGGCTTCAAAGGGAGTGGCTATTGCATCTGAGAATCTGCAGGCTGCAGAATCGGGCATTCGGGATTCCGATATGGCTTCCGAAATGGTGGAATACACCAAAGAGTCCGTTCTCAACCAGGCTGGAATGGCAATGCTTGCTCAGGCAAACACCCGTTCTCAGAATGTACTTCAGTTACTGGCCTAGAGAATTACAAGACTTCAGCAGCAACTAGCTGCCCGTAGAAGAGATTTCTGGACGTCATCTTTTCAGCGGGAGATTCAGAGGGGGGTTCGCGTCCTCCCCTCTTTATCTCATAATTAGAGAACAAGGAGGTCTCTATGAGCTTAACTACGACAGTTGTCAATGGTGCAGGCTCGATAAATGCTAACATTTCGGTGGGAGAAAAACCGGAGAAAGTGAAGCAGATACCCGTGAGGGTAGCTAACGCGAATAAGGACACCAAGAAGAAAGATTCTCCCCAATTGAACCTGAAAGAACTGGAAATGGCTTTGGAGAATGCGGTAAAGAATACTCGCTTCAGTTACAGGGTAAATGATAACATTGATATGGTAGTCGTTAAAATTATCGACAAAAATACCGATGAAATCATTAAGGAAATACCAGGTGAAGAAATTCAGAAACTGCATGAAAATCTCCAGAAAGCAATCGGGCTGCTATTTGACACAGAGATTTAGGATCCGGACCGGGGACGATGTCTGACATAAGCATACCCGGTGTAAACAGCAAATACTCAAAAATGGTCGATGATCTGGTCGAGGTGGAAAAGACCAAATTAACGAATCTAGAGGATGAGCTGCAGACAATCAAAGACGAGAAGGGATACTGGCTCAATATCAACAGGCAGGTATCCACTCTTCAGACAGCAGCGAAATCCCTTTACGGCTTTGAAAATCCCTTTACCAATAAAATGGTTGACTCATCAAACGAACGCATCCTCACGGCCACCGCCGACAGGGATGCGTCTTTTTCTCAATATTCCGTCAAAGTTATTCAAACCGCCAGTAACGACCGTTTCCTTTCGGGCCAGCTGAGCGAAGATTTCCGGGTTCCCCCGGGGGATTACACCTTCAAGGTGGGGGAAGAGGAAGTCTCCCTGCGCTACCGGGGAGGAAAGCTGAGCGATTTCGCTGAGCGGCTTAATGAAAGGGGCCGGAATCTGGTTCAGGCCACGGTAGTGAAAAACCGTTCCGACAGCCAGGTGATACTCCTTGAAGCGGTTCCCACGGGGAGCGCTAACAGACTTATCTTTTCCGGTGATTCGGAGCAGTTTGCCAAAGATATTGAGATGATCCGCCCCATTAAAACCGATTCGAGAGATATCCTTCCCGCCTCTGACAAAATCATAAATCAGTCCGAGACGGCGGGTGAAACCTTTTCTATACAGGGGGAAGAGATAGTGCTTTCCCACGGAGCCCGCTTACAAATCCCTCTGGATAAACCCTACCCCGTGGAAGCCGGCTCGGTTCTGCAGTTCTCCTACAAAACGACACAGATTTCCGAGGATTCCCTCAAGGTGATCCCTCCCCCCGATCCGACGGTTCCCCAGCCCCCCCCCGCCTCCCTTGACGGTGTGACAGTAAACAGCCTCTCCAGCGTGGTGGATCTCCCCCCCTGGGAGAACCCTCCCCTCCCCGAGCGGATCGATGACTTTAACATCCTCTCCGTGGGCGACGGATCGGGAAATTACAACGCCCCCCCCCTGAGCGACAGTGACGATTACAAAGTAATGACCGTACAGCTTAAGGACCTGGTGGATACCCTGTCCTCACTTACCCTGAAAAATAACAATACCTACCGCAATATATCCATAAAGGATATACAGGTTTTCAACCCCACCGTGGTGGCCGATTACGAAGCGGTCAATCCGGCGGATACGGCCCGTGATGCGGTACTGGAATTCAACGGCATAGATGTGGTCCGCAGCACAAACGACGTGGACGATTTGATACCGGGGGTGAATCTCTCCCTTCACCGGGCCAGCGATGACGAGGTGGATCTGGACATTAAGCCCGATGCGGAAGCGGCCAAGGAAGCCCTGATAGAATTCGTTTACAAGTACAATAACCTCATGACCAACATACTGGTGCTCACCACGGACAACGAAGAGATTGTTAATGAGAAGGAGTACTTTACCGACGAGGAGCGGAACGCCGCCCTGGAAGCCCTGGGAAAGCTCAAGGGTGACATGACCCTGCGCCAGATGAAGGACAGACTCCAGGGGATAATGGCTTCCCCCTATGAGACGAGCGAAGGGAATGCCCTCTCATTGCTGGCCCAAATGGGAATATCCACGAACGAGACCCCCGGGGGCAGCCTGGCTGCGGGAAAACTCAGGGGCTACCTGGAGATCAATGAGGATAAGGTTGATCAGGTTCTCCAGTCGAAGATACTGGGGGTGAGGGATCTTTTCGGTAAGGATACGGACGGGGACCTTATTCTGGACAGCGGCGTGGGTGTCAGTCTGGATAATTATCTGCGCGCCTACAGCCAGACCGGGGGGATTCTCTCCCTGCGGTCGGACCGGCTGGACAACGCCATAGACAAAAAGGATGAGGAGATCACCGATTACCAGAGTTATCTGGAAGATTACGAACAGGATCTTCGCGTGAAATACGGAAATATGGAAAGTACGCTGAATCAGCTACAGTCAAGCTCCAGTTATCTCGATACTTTAAGTAACAATAACAACGGTAACAACTAAGGAGGCTGTCCAGTGAACATTCTGATTAATAATGAAAACATAGATTTTACTCTGGATAAGGAAAGGAATGCTCTGGACGTCTACAGGGGCATCGCCGCATGGCTCGAGTCTCAGGATTATTACATTTCGGAGATTTCTCTTGACGGCAGAGAGATTTTTATACAAAATAAGGAAACGCTAAAAGATTACGCTGTGGATAGTATTTCCCGTCTGGAAATAACGGCGCTGGACAGATTGCAGTTGACTTTCCGCGATCTGGATACGGTGAGATCCTATTTCCGGCTGTATGCTCAGGCGCTCAAAGAAAACAACGTAGCGGTGATGGAAGATTTGGGAAATCAGTATTCACATATAAGAACGAGCCTCCCGGAATTGTTAATGATGAACGATTATGTCTTTGATACCACATTGAACCGTCTCATGGACGATTCGGGCATTCTTAAGGGCGCACCCGCTCCCGGCAAGATAGAGGAAGTCCTGAATGAATGGAGCCGCATCGAAACCCTGATTGAGGGCCGGATGGGGGAAATCTCCCGGCCCGCCGACGAAGGGCTTAAGACATCCCTGACCCTGAAAAGGCTCATACCCCGCATAGAGGAAGTCAGCCTCCTTTTCCAGTCCGGAAAGGACAGGGAGGCTCTGGATATAATTATTGTTCTTACGGAACTTCTTTCAAAATCGGTACGGATTCTTTCCCAGCTTTCCGATAAAGGGACGGAACTGAATCTCCCCTCCGGCTTTATCGACGGCCTGAACAGTATATTAAGCGAACTGGCCGAAGCGATAGATTCGGGAGATACCATTCTGACGGGAGACCTGGCGGAATACGAAATCATCCCCAAAATAGAGACCCTAGAGGAGATCTTCAGGATTCTCACAGGGAAGCAGGAGAGTGAACCATGCTGATCCTACCCCTTTACCAGACCTCCCGCTATGCGGGTGTGTTTTTCCAGCAGACGAACAATACCAGATCACTACTCATATTCGGGGGTCTTATCGGCGGCATGGTCGCGGTGATCACCCTTCTGAATTTCATATCCTCCCGGACGGGATTCTCCATGGGCGGCTCCAAAAACGGCAAACATGTACACTACAACCGCCGTCTTTTCAGAAAGGAAGCCACCGCCATCGGCCTGTCCAAAAAGCAGATCAAATGCCTGGAGGGGCTGATCAAGGCATACTCCGTAAGACGTCCCTACGATCTTCTGAAAAATTCCCGGACTCTGAACAATACCCTGGGCAAGGCGATACGGGACGCATCCCATATGGAAGCCCCTCCCAGCGTTATCGAGAGCCGGAAGTATGAACTGTTCCAGATAAAACAGCTCCTGGAAAGAATGGAGCCTACCAATGTCTTCCTCTCCAACACCAAGGAGATTCAGCTTGGTCAGAGAATAACTATAGAGCAGGAAACGGGAAAACGTTTCAATTCTCTGGTTACGGCCAATTTAAAGGAATTCTACTGTGTTAAGGTGCCCACCAACGCCTACGGCGAATCCATCCGATGGAAAAAGGGTACCAAAATCAATATCTACGTCTGGAACAAGGGCGGCGATGAGGTTCACTTTATTTCCAAGATCATCGGCTACAACTCGGTCAAAAAGATCACAAGCATCATTCTGCAGCATACGAAACGGGAAAGCCGGGCCAATATGCGCCGTTTCAGGCGAAAAAAGATACAGAAGCCCGTTTATATCTATCCCATCCGCATAGTCGAGAAAGCGGACGGAAGGCGCATCAAGAAGGAAGCCGTTGTGGAAAGAAGCAACGGGAGGATGGGCAATCTGGTGGACCTGTCAGCGGGGGGATGCTGCCTGAATACGACCAAGCCCCTGAAGAAGGGGGATCTGTGCAAACTGAATTTCGAACCGATTCCGGGAAATCCCGTTACCACCTTCGGAAAGACTGTGGATATTCAACAAACCTCCCGGATACGCTATAATGTGCATATCATGTTCACACGGGCATCCAGCAAGAACCTGAACCGGATAAACGAATTTATCTATGATTTTACATAAAGAGAAAAAAAATGCTTAAACTGGTTGGAATTAACGAAATAGAATTACTCAGGTCCGATGTTCCCCTCTATTATATTAAGAATTATCACGGAAAAGCCTGTTTCACAAAAGAGGACGGCTCAGCTCTGACTTTATCCATCCATTTCGTATTGGAACTGGAACCTACCGGAGCCAAGAGAATCAATGTCCAGCTGAACGAAACGATCGACTATCCTCTCCTCCCCCTCTTACAGATGCTCAAGGAAGAGATTCAGCTTCTGGATCAGAAAGGGAAGCTGCTCTGATCACCTATGTCTCGAACTCCCCGGATAGAACCGAAGAGATTGGCGAAATTCTGGGGCTTGCGATAAAACCGGGCAGCGTTATCGGCCTGAAAGGTTCCCTGGGAGCCGGGAAGACGACCTTTACCCGGGGTTTTGCCCGGGGTCTGGGAATAAACGGCCCCGTTACCAGCCCGACCTATACTCTGATTCAGGAGTACGAGGGACGAATTCCCCTTTACCATATGGATTTGTACCGCATTCAGGACGAGGAGGAGTTCTTTCTCCTGGGCGCTGAGGATCTCCTCTACGGAGAGGGGGTCTGTCTGGTGGAGTGGTATGAGATGGTGGATTCTTTCCTTCCCGCTGATAAAATCACCGTGGAAATCCGTATCGGGGAGGATCAGTCCCGTACGGTTATCATAGAAGGATGGGAACCATGAACATACTGGGTATAGACGGTTCGACAAGAATACTCTCTCTGACCCTGCAGAAAGGGGAAGAGTACTTCCAATATAATGCGGACCGGGGTTTCCGCCATTCGGAACTTGTCATGCCCGGGGTGGATTACCTTTTCGGGGAAGCGGGACTGAAACCGGCGGATCTGGATCTGGTCTGCACCTCACTGGGACCGGGATCTTTCACGGGTCTGCGCGTGGGGATGGCAACGGCCAAGGGAATCTGCGCCGGAACCGGCGCCCCTTTCGTAGCGGTCCCCACCCTGGATATCCTGGCCCGTCCCTTCGTTCTTTTCGACGGGATCATCGTGCCTGTCATTGATGCCCGTAAACAGCGGGTGTTCAGCGCCCTTTACCGACGGGGAAAGCGGCTTACCGAATATGCGGATCTGACTCCGGAGGAGCTCCTGACCTCATTGGATGGGGTTCTGAATAAGGGGGAGCCGGTGATCTTCACCGGTCCCGACAATCCCCTGCTTGCGTCTTTCACCCAGGAACGGGTGGACAGGGAACGGTTCCGATTTGACGGGGAAACCGGAAGAAGCGGCGGCCTGGATCTTCTGACACTGGGACTCACTTTGTTTCGGGAACGGGGAGCTGACAGCATGGATACGGGTCCCCTGTATCTTCGGAAAAGCGAAGCGGAAATCAGTCTGGAGGAAAGAAGCAGGAAGGAGACCTCTCCTACTTCTTGAAAAGATCCCCCAGGGAAGCCAGCGCATCGCTGGACCGGGCGGCGGCGGCATTTTCCTTCTCTATCTCAAGATACACCTCTTTCCGATAGATTTTTACCGACCGGGGGGCATTGATTCCCAGTTTGACCTGGTCCCCCTTGATATCCACAATGGAAATTTCGATTTTATCGTCTATGATGATGGTTTCGTCCTTGCGGCGTGACAGGATCAGCATGATTCGGCTCCCTGATGGGACCGGATCTCCGCCAGGATATCGTGTCGGGTCTGCCATTTGGGATTGGAGGTGATGCACTGCCGGGCGGTCAGAGTATCCCCGTTGATGATGATCGGCCCCTGCAGGTTCGCCGTCATCTGCGGATCCTCTCCGGGCCGGACGGTGACAATGGCTAGGGCATAGAGATTATTCTCCTTCTCCTCTCCTATCTCTTTCAAATCCTCATCGCTCAGGTCCGGCGTGTAGTCGGGCCGGAAGTAAAGGGGATCTATTAGAATAAAGGAGAGGCTCTCCTCCTCGAGGGATTTGAGAAGGAGAAAGGGTTCCTGGCTGGCCCGGGTCAGGGCGAATTTTGTCAGCCCTTCGAACCCGTACAGTCCGGATGGTATGGAAATCTGTTTTACATCATTGTCCATGGGTTAACCTACCTTAAAAAGTCCATGAGGGAATTCTGCCATATCTGCGAAGAGGCACGATATGTGGCCTGCTGTACGTACTCGAGCATCTTGAGACGGGTCACCGCTTCGGTCATATCCGTATCGGTCAGATTGGCGTCCCATCCCTGGGTGTCCACCACCGCCTTGGTCAGGCGGCTCCGGGTCACTTCCAGCCTTTCGTCCATGGCACCCAGATCGGCCATCTTACCCAGCACCGTATCCAGGGAGGAACTCAATCCCGCCAGGACTGAACCGCCGATCTGCTCCGCATCGTTGTTCAGAAGACTGTCCCTTAAAGAGATGACCGTATCGAAAAGGGATCCCCCCGATGACATCACGTCCCCGGAGAGATTAAGAGGAGGCTTTCCCACCGCATTGATGAGACCCAGATCCTTCAGAACCGTGCCCGTTTCCGGCTCGTCCAGCCAGATCTGGTGGGCCACGGTGGTTTTCATGTTCAGCGCCCCGGACACCGGGTCCACCTCGGCCTTGACCGCTGCGGTGCTCCCGTTGATCCGGTCCACGATATTGTTGATATTGTCCCCCGCCTTAAGGTTGACGGTCACCCCGTCCACGGTAAAAGCCGTATCCTGCTGGACCACATAATCCTGCACATCCCGGGGTCCGAAGATCTGATGCTGTTCCGACCAGAACACGTCATTGCCCCGAAAATCCACCGGCACATAGGAGCCTTCGGCGATTTCCACGGCATTTTCCTGGATATTCCCCAGGTAGTTCACCTCGGTAATAGCGGCCTTCCCCAATTTGGGAATTCGGCTCTGAAATACCTCGAAGGGCTCCCCCTCCTGGTCGGTGCCCCCGAACAGGGCCCGTCCGTCGGTGCTGGTCGTATTGGCCACGGTCACTAGCTGATTAAGGAGCTGATCCACTTCGGTGGCCATCATCTCCCGGTCGTCCTCGCCGTAGGTTCCGCTCGCTCCCTGCACGGAGAGTTCCTTGAGGCGGTGTACGATATTCAGGGTCTCGTCCAGATAGCCTTCCACTTCCTGGTAACGGCCTTTGGTGAAATCGATGTTTCGGCCGAAGCGCTCCATGCGGGTGATATTGGATTTGAGCCGGGTGGAGTGGGCCGCGGCGATGGGATCGTCCCGCAGGTTGGTGATTCTGTTGCTCGAGGAGATTTTGTTCTCCGCCTGGCTGATGCGGTTGTCCTGCCTCAGCATTCTGTAGCGGAAATCGTCATTCGGCATGTTGGTACTGACTCGGTACATCTGTTACACCCCCATTCTGTTGATAATGGTATCCAGCATATCGTCCACCGTGGTGATATACCGGGAAACGGCGTTGAAGCCGTGCTGAAATTTAATCAGGTCGGCGAACTCCTCGTCCAGATTGACCCCGCTGATGGACTGCTGCATATCCTTGAGTTCCTTCCAGGCCAGATTCTCCGTTTCGCTGGTCAGCTCCGCCTGTTCCCCCTTCAAACCGATCTTCGCCACCGTTTCGGAGAAGTAGTCGTCAAAGCTGCGCTGGGGACCGACCATAACCTGGTTCTGCCTCAGATCGGCAATGGCCAGGGCGGCGGAACCGTCTCCCGCTGCTGCGGGCCGTCCGTTTTCGCCCAGCCCCACGGCGATGGCGTTCGGGTCGGTCAGCAGGGTTTCATTCATCTGAAGCCAGCCCGAAGGATGGGCCAGGGGCGCCACGGCAAAGTCCGTTTCCCCTCCCCTCAAAGCCAGAACCGCATCGGCCCGGTTCCAGTCGTAGGCCCCGTCGGCGCCGGTATTCTCCAGAATACCCGCGTAACCCGCCAGAAACTGGCCCGAATCCTCCACATGGCGTATAACGAAGTCCGGGTTGCCCATCTGAGACGCCGGGGATGCCTTAAGCACCATACGGCCGTTGAAATCCAGCATGGCCTTCACTTCCGAGGCGGAGTTGTTGATCCTCTCCATGATATCCCCCACCGTGTCCGAGGCATGGTAGGCGATCTCCACATCCCCGGAAGCTCCGTTCAGGGTGATGGCTCCCTCCAGTCCCGCCTGCTGCTGGGGGTTCAGGGTATGGGAACCGGTGAAGCGGTAGACCCAGCTCGTGTCGGCCTCTCCGTCCCCGTTTCGATCGTAATTGCCCGCTACGTTATTGATGAAGGGATACTCGTTGAAAAAGTCTATCCCCGTTTCGTGGTTGCCGTTCCAGGCCTGACGATGGATGCCGTTGACCATATCGGTGAAATTAATGGTCATCATGTCCAGATTCTGGATCTCTTCGCGCAGATCCCCGTCGCGCAGTTCGGTCAGGGCGGCGAGCTTTCCTCCGAAGAGTTCCACCCGTTCCTCGCTGCCCTGCCAGGTAATATCCAGATACCCTTCGTTGTTTCCATTCGGTTCGGTGGCCAGATAATTGACCTTTTTACCCTGAATCAGTTCCCGGCCCCCCGTATGGATCTGAAACTCGTCCGGATCCCGCTTGTTCTCCACGGAGATTTTCATATAGTCGGAGAGATCTTCCACCAGAAGGTCCCTCTTGTCGTAGAGATCGTTGGGATTGTCCCCCAGGGCTTCGACCTTGACGATCTGCTCGTTCAGCTGCCTGATGTTGGAAAGAATATCGTTCACTTCGCCCACGGATACGGCCACGTCGTCGTCAAGCATGGAGCGAACCTCTTTGAGGCTGTTGTATCGGTTATTGATGCCGCTTATGAGGGTTTCCCCCCGGCGGGCAACCTGGCGTCGGGCGGCCTGATCGCTGGGATTGACCGAGAGTTCCTGCCAGCCTTCCCAGAATTTATCCATAAGAGTTCGAACGGAAGTGTCGTTCGGTTCGTTGTAGATCTGCTCCACCTGCAGGAGATAATCGGAGCGGGTATTCCAGTAGCCCTTCCGGTCCCCGGAAGAGACGATGCGGCTCTGGAGAAGGTCGTCCCGGACCCGTTCCACGCTCACCACGTCCACTCCCTGCCCGATCTGGCCGGGAACTTCCGCCCGGTTGAGCTGTGGCATATACAGGGGATCGGTGGATCCCAGCTTCACCCGCTGCCGGCTGTAGCCTTCCGTATTGGCGTTGGAAATGTTGTGTCCCGCCGTATCAAGGGCCTGTGAACTGGCCATGATACCCCGTTTTCCCAATTCGATTCCCATAAAGGTGGATTTCATATGCGATCTCCTTTACAAACTGCGGTTGACCAGCAGAGAGCTGGTACCCGTAGAACCCTTGAAGGTTCTGCCCGAGGGGCCGTAGAACAGATGTCTCGTCTCCGGAATCAGTTCTCCCAGCATATCCTTGAGACTCTGCTGTCTCGCTTCCACATAGGCCGATGTGATCCGACCTTCGATTTTCACCTGTTCACTCAGGATTTTCAGACTGTTATGAAGGCTCCTCAGTTCCTCCCGCACCGGCTCGGCCAGAGGGGATGTGAGTGAAAAAAAAGTCTGATCATTGTCCAATGCTTCTGTTTTTTTGATTTTTTTCAATAAACGGTGCCTTCGCCGATCCATTTCCTGAATCTGACAGCTCAGATCATCCAGATCCCTCAAGCGGCATTCCAGGGTGGGCCAATCCATATCTCGGACATAATTGCGGATATTTTTATTTGTTTCACTAAATGAAGTTAAAAGTATTTTC
>JAFGPQ010000260.1 GCA_016936115.1 Spirochaetales bacterium
CCCGTAGTCAGGAAGGCGCCCCGGGGCAGGGTCATCACATTCTCCCGGCTGCCCAGGGATATGTCCGCTACCGCCGTGGCTCCCGGGGTGAGGTAACCGGAAGTCTGATCGGGAATGACCGTAACGGTGACCGTGGAACCCAGCCCGTCGGAAGAGGCGGTGGCGTACTGACCGATGGAGTCGATTATGCCCATGACCGCCTTATCGCTGATGGTCATGACAATCTCCTGGCCCTCGGTCAGGGAGGAGGCGTACTCCTCATATACTTCCAGTTCCACCACGGCGCTGTCCCGGTCCACCACGGTGACAAGGGAGTCGCCCTGTTCAATATAGCTGCCCGCCACGGCTAATTCGGCGGCGATGGACTGGATTTCCCCGTCGATAGGGCTGGTGATATTCGTTTCCTCGATATCCTTCTGAGTCCGGGCGATTTTAATGTTGTACAGGGTAATCTGATCCTCCAGGTTCTGCAGCTCCAGCCTGTTCAGCTGCACCTGCTGCTCCAGATTGGAAAGGGCATCATCCAACTGATCCTCCAGATCGGCAAGGGTGTCCCGGGCATCGTTCAGATCGCTTGTCCGGGAGGCGTTCACCTTGACCAGATCCTCGTATTTGTTCACCTCTTCCCGGGCGTCGTCCACATCGCCCTGAAGGCCGGCAATGGTCCTGTTCAGCTCCCGTATCTCGTATTTCTGATTGATCTTCGCTTCTTCCAGACTGTTTTCCAGGGAAGCGAGACCCAGAGTGTAGTCCTCCAGGTCCTCCTGAAGTTCGGGCACATCAAGCTTTGCCAGAACCTGGCCCGCTTCGATGAAATCCCCCTCAGCCACATAGAGTTCGTCCCCGTAACCGGTCTGGCGGCTGGGAATCTCCACCTGTCTGCCTATTTCCACGGTTCCGCTGGCCTGCAGGGAAGAGGCAAAATCCCCCTGTACCACCAATGAGGAGTCATAATCCCTCAGGATATAAACTTCCTCACGGGGGGAGAGGAAGTACCAGCCTCCTCCCATGAGAAGGGCCACAATGATAATAACGAGCAGAGCGATACGGCGCTGCTTCCCGCTGCCGGGCTGCGTGATTTTTTTAGTCTTTCCCTGCTGAACGATAGAGGGTTTCTGTAATTCATTCGATGCCATAGTACTCATGAGAGCCTCCTAAGGTTGCATAGGCGAGCAGGTAGCGTCAGCTACCGACCAGCCTAAGGTTGCATAGGCGAGCAGGTAGCGTCAGCTACCGACCAGCCTCGCTTGATGGCTCTAATGTAAAGCCTTCCCGGCCCCGGTCGGTTAAGCCGGTGTAAAAGCTCTGTAAAATATGTAAAATGGGGGAGAACTTGTTCTTTTCTTTATTGAAAGGGGCGGGACGTCCTGTATAATGGGATTATGAAAATGAAAAAACCTACGGGGAAACAGATCCTTCTTCCCAGCCTGCTGTTGGCCGTGGCCGCCCTGGGGACTCTGTTTTTTCTGCAGATACGATGGATGAATAACTCTCTTCAGGCACAGAACATGCGCTACAGAAGAGGGGTGAATGACGCCCTCAACCATGTGTTCCGATCTACCTATGAGACGCTGAATCTTGAGAACTTCGATCCCGCCGACCTCCGGGGATCCTATGATGAATGGAAGGAGACATCTCCCTGTCCAAAACTCATCCTGAGTTTGAAAGAACTGGGGGAATACCGGGGCCCCCGGGATGTTTACGATCGGTTCGGCATCTCCGGGGAGGGGCTCTACTTCGTCGCCGGCCCTCCCGAGGAGAGTTATCTTCTGGTCCTTGACCGGGAATACCTCTACGGAACCCTGCTGATGGACGCTCTGAGGGAGTACTCCGAAGACTACACCTACACCCTGCAGTATGCGACAAGGGAGGAGGTTTTCACCCGGGACAAAAGTGATACGCTCCTGCGATTCAATCTTCCCCTTTTTCTGGATGTCACCATGGGGGATCACCACATGGACAGCATTCTTCAGCCTGTCGGGGGGGGAGAGCCCCTTAAGGATTTGGGCGGTCCGGATGGTTTGACGATTCCCCTTCTCCTGGTCGATCTGAACGACGGACGGGGTTCGGTGCAGTTCGAGGACAGGCTGAGGCGGACCAACCTGGGACTTATCGGCTCCCTTGCTCTGATTCTGGTGGGGCTCTATTTCCTCCTGTTCCGCCTCTACCGGGCTGAGGAGAGCCAGAGGCGGGTGGAGCAGACCTTCGTCGCCTCTGTTTCCCATGAGCTGAGGACACCCATTGCTGTCATAAAGACCGCTTCTGAAAATCTGTCCCGGGGGATTGTGGCGGGGGAGGAGAAGGTGAAATCCTACGGATCCCTTCTCAAGACCGAGGCGGACCGGCTGAACCGCATGGTGGAGGGAATACTCTATTACTCACGCATGGAAGGAAGCGGTAAGGCGAAAGTTCACTGGGAACCGGTGAATCTGCGGCGCTACACCGATGAAATTCTGGATAGTCTGTCCCTGACCCTGAAAGAGATTCCCCTGGTCCGGGATCTGACCGAGTTTTCAGAGAATGTTCTGATTGACCGTGATTCCTATCGGCTGATCCTGGAGAATCTGGTGGCCAATGCCTTTCTGCACGGCGAAGGGGCGTCGATACGGGTCCGTCTGATTAGTGACGTGCCCTCCCGGTTCAGACTGATCGTAGAGGATGAGGGTGCGGGCATACCCAAAAGGGAACAGAAACATATATTCGATCCCTTCGTAAGGGGAAAACGCAGTGAGAAAAATCAGATCCGGGGAAGCGGACTGGGCCTGTATCTCGTAAAAACAGCGGCGGAAGCCATGGACGGCCGGGCCATTCTGGAAAGTCCCTACGAGTTTCCCGTGGCCGCACCCCGCCGGGGTTGCCGCTTTACCGTAATCATACCGGAGAAAAAGGAGGTGTCCCGTGAGTCGGATTCTGATGATTGAGGACGAACCGGGCCTTCAGCTGACCGTTGCGGATCTTCTGATCGGCGAGGGATATGAGGTGGAAGTCAGGGGGGATGGTCCCCGGGGCGAGGGAGAAGCGGAAAAAGGTACTTACGATCTGATCCTGCTTGATGTGATGCTACCCGGAAAAGACGGCTTTCAGGTCTGCAAATCCCTCCGGGATAAGGGAATTTCTACGCCCATTCTTATGCTGACCGCCCGGGGAACCACTATCGACACGGTGATGGGCCTGAAATTGGGGGCGGACGACTACCTGACGAAACCCTTCGACTCCCAGGTCCTTCTGGCCCGGATCGAGGCCATGCTGCGCCGTTCGGCCAGAATCCCGGAAGAGAACGGCGGCCCGTCGGACCGGGTGGAGATTTTCGGGGAATTCCGACTGGACCGGGATAAGGGGCAGCTTTTGCAGCGGACCGGAGAGGTGGAGGGGGAAATCTCTCTGAACTCTCAGGAATACCGTCTTCTTGTCTACCTGGCGGACAATCCGGGAAAGATCCTCAGCCGGAATGAACTTCTGGACGGTGTATGGGGCTATGAAACGGAGACGACTACCCGAACGGTGGATGTGCATATCGCCTGGCTCCGTCAGAAACTGGGAGAAAAGGACAGGCCCCGGCATATCATCACACACCGGGGGCGGGGCTACAAGTTCGTACTCTAGCCTGCTTCGTGCTCCTCCCCGTGACAGGAACAGCCCTCGGAGGAACAGCTCTTTTTTGAGGTAAAACGTCGATAGAAAGAGGCGGCCAGAAGTAGGAAAAACAGGCCTGAGAAGAAGTAGTCTCCCAGACCGGGGGCCTCGTGATAATGCATGAGGGAACCGGTGAACTCCCAGCCTGTCATAATTGTGATTCTGTTCATCAGGGCACCGAAAATCAGACTTCCCGCAATAATTGTCCCCAGATAGGCAAGGGTCTGCTTCCTGCCCAGAACCTTCGCCAGAATCGCCAGGGTCGCCGCGTTTGTCGCCGGACCGGCCACAAGGAATACATAGGCCGCTCCCGGGGAGAATCCCTTAAGTATCAGAGAAACCGCGATGGGAATGCTCGAGGTGGAACAGACGTACATGGGAATTCCGATAATCACCATAAGAAGCATGGAGAGAAATCCCGATCCGAAGAGGGTTCCCTCGAAGAAGTTATCCGGAATCAGAAGGGATATCAGAGCGGCCAGAACCAGGCCCACGAGAAAATTCACGGCGATGTCATCGATGGATTCCTTGTAGGCGAAATCGGCAAAACGTGATAAACGGCTCTTCAGGGACAGGGTTTCCTCTTCTCTTTCCGGTCCCACCTGCGTTTCTTCGGAACTTCCATCTTTATCGAAGAGAAAAGAAACTAATCCCCCGAAGATCCCTGTGAAAAGGGCTGTGACGGCCTTGAACAGAGCAAAGAGAGGCCCCAGCATTCCCCAGGTGGCGGCAATGCTGTCCACACCGGTCTGGGGAGTGGAAATGAGAAAGCTCATCACCGCCGGCTTGGAGGCGCCGTATTTTTTAAGGTAGGACGCGGTGGGGATAACCCCGCAGGAACAGAGGGGCAGGGGAACTCCCAAAAGGGAGGCCTTGATCACAGACCCGGCGTTATGCCCTCCCACATGGCGGGCGACCAGATCCCTTTTGACGAATACGCTCAGTAATCCCGCCACGGAGACTCCCAGGAGCAGATAGGGGGACATCTGCGTAAAAAGGAGAAGAACCTCTTC
>JAFGPQ010000031.1 GCA_016936115.1 Spirochaetales bacterium
GATTCCGGCGATCCGGTCGAAGACTCCCATAACCCCGTAATTCCGGAGCCAGTACCTTATGTAATCCACCGGGGGTTTGTCCTCGGAGGTCTCCAGAAAAAGAATCTTCCCCTCCCAGAAATCCGGAGCGGGCCAGTATTCCGTTCCCTTAAGCATCTCCAGAACTTCGATACAGCCGCCGAACATAACGCCCTCGTGTATCCCTTCTCCCTGGATAAAGTGCAGGCCGTCGCTCGGTTTCAGAGGATTGACCAGTCCCGTGTTCTTCACATCCGACCAGGGGGGATAGCCGTCGGAATAGGCGGGGAACTGGGGCAGGACCAGAGTCTCCCGGGGATCGAAGAGATAGGATTCCAGGTAGGCCCGGTACTCCCCGGTGAAACTCTGCAGCTGGGAAAAGCCCGCCATCACCGCGGGACCGTTGAAAGTCACCAGACCGGTCTGATGCACCCAGGTTGAGGGGGATGTGAAGTCGGAGTATCCCATGAAGAGCTTCGGGTTCTTCCTTATCAGGTCCCTGTCCAGAAACTTGAGAATCCGCACGGAGTCGCTGCCGCCGATAGTGGAGATGATCCCCTTCACCGCAGGATCCCCGAAGGCCCGGTTGATATCCCGAGCCCGAATTTCAGGGTATTCATAGAGTTCCTGCGCGGCCATGCGGGCCGTGGGGTATTCCACCGGCTGCAGACCGAACAAACGCAGGTTTTCCAACCCCTTTTCATAGATGTGGGGGCAGATCGAAGGTCCGCCCCAGGAGGGGGAGAGGACGGCTACCCGGTCCCCCTTTCGCAATCGCTTCGGTTTTTTCATGATTCCCTCTTCAGATAGACAACAGTTTCATTACCCCATTGATCGGTCCACCTTAGCAGCAGATCGAAAGTAGCCTGTGTTCGGAGCTGAATTTTCGCAATGCTCCCTTCGGTTATCAGGTAGGGCCCCTCTTCGTCGTAACAGAACTGATAGGGAAAGCGGAACTTCTCCCTGCCGATAATCTGATATTCATAATCGCTTTCGGTCAGAACGACCAGGCTGCCCTGGGTAACATTCAGAATTTTCCCGTTCTCCCTTATCTTGATGATGCCGTATTCGCCGATGTAATCCCGGGCTTTCTTACTGCGGCCGGGACTCGAAAAATCTTTTATCCGTTTGGTGAAAAGAGCCGTCTCCCCGGAATCTTCCGATTTTCTGAAAACGAGATCATAATAATTATCCGGCTCCAGCCCGATCCAGAGGCCGCTTCCCTTCAGGGAGATAAGGGGATGGGAATCCCCATCGAGGGCGAACTCGTAGGCTTCCTTCTGAATCTCATCGGAACTGAAGCGGTTATCCCCGTTTTTGTCAAAGCGGTAGATATAGTCCTCGTCGGTCAATTCGATATTGTTCAGCACCGGGGTTTCGATGGTTTCGTCTCCCTGCTCAATCTTGATGATGCGGTAGATGCCTGTAAAATCCCCCTTCCCCGGCGCCGATCCACCGCAGCCCGCAAGGACTGCCAGAAAAAGAGGGAAAAGTGAGAGGGAACGGTGTTTTTTCCTCATACGCCCCTACTCCGAAGCGAAACGGAAGGCTTTGAGGGAGAGATCCTGCCGGATATCCAGGGGCAGCTTCGCCTCGTAGGGCAGGCCGGGAAAGGTCAGCCGGCTCTCCAGTTCCAGGGCGCTTCCTGTTATCCGTCCTCCCGCCAGCCCGGCGATGAAGGATCCCCACTCCAGGGTGTTGATCACGGCGGCCATCTGAAGCGTGTCTCCGGCCCCGTCGATAATTCCGTCTCCGGAGCGCACTTCCATATCCATAAGGGAGCCCACCCCCGAGTTGATGCGGCATTTATCCAGTTCGAACACCCAGGGGGCGCCGCCCCGGTTCTCCACGGTCAGATCAAAGAGGACAGTCACATCCAGATCAACCCCCTCGAAGACACTCTCCTCCACGGGCTGGCCCAGGATGATTTTACCCGCGGTGATTCCCGCCTTGAGAACATTCAGTCCCCCTTGAACCAGGGCCTGGCTGATCTCCCGGGCATCGGGCATGAGGATCTGCCCCCCAGTCACCCGGAATTCCGGTTTGAACAGGGGCACCTCGAAATCAAGATGGAAGGGGACCGCCAGGGAGGTCTTCTCCAGCATGGGCACCATGGAAAGGTCGAACCGGGCTTCCCCCTCCAGGGTAAAGGGGAGGGACTCCCTGTCCCGGCTCTCCTCTCCCAGCTCCCAGAGGCGGTCATAGGGGATCTTAAAGAGAACGCTGTTCCTGTTGCTCGAGGCGGCGGCCAGATTCAGCCCCTCATCTGTGACCAGGCTGACAAAGAGGCTCTCCTCAAAGAGCACGTCCGTTGAGACCTGGCTGACCCGAATGCCCACGGGATAGGGATTCTTTACGGTATAATCGCAGCGGAAGGTGATCCCTTCCCGGTCCAGACTTTCCAGAGCCATAGCATTGAGACGAATTTCCGGTTCACCCAGAAACTGTCCCATGGTAGCGCACCCTGCTAGCAGCAGCGCCGCTCCAAACAGGAGAATTATCCTTTTCATACTTGTTCCTCCTCCGTTGTATTCTGTATAAAGGGATTATGCCGGGGACCTCCGGCGGGGATGGTTCTTTTGTAACGCAGGGGTCTTTCGATGAAGTGATAGGAAAGGCTCCCCGTCAGATAGATGAGGAACAGGGTGAGGATCTTTCTAAAGGGGGTCCCGGTCATGCCGACCCGCTCCATGAGAAGAAATACGGGCCAGTGCCAGAGATAAAGGGAGTAGGACCGCTTTCCCCAGAAAATCAGGGAGGGAAGCCCCAGAAAGTTATGAAAAGGGGTCAGCTGGTCCGCCCCGTCCCCGGTTCCCCAGAGCAGGAGCAGAGCCCCCCCCACCGGAAGCAGGGCCCAGGGAAGGGGGTAGCCCCGGGGAGAGACCAAAAAGAAACCGGCCAGAATCAGGATAAGCCCGGGGGGAAGCAGACGGTACGCGCCGCCGCTTCTGCCTCCGGCCAGGAAATTCCAGCGGGTCTGTACGAAATAGAGCAGTATCCCCGCGGAGAATTCCCAGAAGCGGATGGGAAGAAGCCCGGGGAGAAAATCGTCCCCCCCCACCAGGTTTGCCGTCAGGGAGGCGGCGAAGAGAAAAGGCAGCAGAATCCGGGATAGGAACATGAGCGGTCCGGAACTCCTTCCCCCGAAGAGCCAGAGGAAAAAAAGCAGGGGAAAGATAAGATAAAACTGAGTAATCAACCCAAGAAAACCAAGATGGGCGAAGGGATTCCCCGAACCGGGAGCGATACTCAGTATCACGCAGGGAATCAATGATGCCAGGAAGGCCGGGAGAAGCCGCCGTATCCGGTTCCAGTAGAATCGCCCCAGAAAGGGAAAGAACCGCACGCTCCTGCCCCCGGACATGACCGAACGGGTCACGGAGAGACTGATGATGAATCCGGAGAGGACAAAAAAGACATCCGCCCCGGTAAATCCGCCTTTCAGGGCGGGAATGAGCCCGATTTGAGACAGAATGACAGCCAAGACGGTGAGAGCCCTCACCCCTTCAACACTGGGAAGATAGGTATTTTCCGTACTCCTTTCGTCCATGATACCATTCTATCCCAACTGCCGGGCAAAATCATCCCCCTATGATTCTTACGGAACGACTGGATTTCTTTTAGTTTATAGTCTATATTTCTCATAGTCTCATAATGGACTATGAATAGGGAGGATATATGTCCCTGAAATTCGGGCTTCTCGGAATTCTGAACTACGGCAGCGCCACGGGCTATGATCTGAAGAAGGCCTTTGACAGTTCTCTGAGTTTTTTCTGGCAGGCCCATAAGAGCCAGATTTACAAGGAACTCACGTCCCTGGAGAGGGATGGGTTCCTTTCGGTGGAAAATGTGGTCCAGCTCGACCGGCCGAACAAGAAGGTCTACTCTCTCACCGACCGGGGCAGAGAGGAGTTTCTCGGGTGGCTCAAATCGGATCTGAGCGAGGGGGATTTTCAAGTACGGGATACTTTCCTCATGAAGGTTTTCTTCTGGGGAGAGCTGGACCGGGAGGAAGCATGCCGAAAACTGGAGGCCTACCGGGGAATCCACGAAAAAAAGCTGGAAAGCTATCAGACCGTTGCCAGCCATATCCGTGATTATTCGGCGCTGGTGGACCCTGAGAAAGCGCGCTACTGGGAGTTTACCGCCCGTTTCGGATACCGGTACAGCGAAAACTGCATAGAATGGGCCGAAGAAGCCATTCATTTACTGAAGGAAGGAGAAAACCATGGTTGATGTTCTGCTGCTTAACGGCTCTCCCCGGGGTGAGAAAAGCAATACCCTTAAACTGGCCCGGGCCTTTTGCGACGGCCTGAAAGAGGGGGGAGAGTTCCGCATAAACGAGATAAATCTGCGGGAGAAAAGAATCGATCCCTGTCGGGGCTGCTTCGCCTGCTGGACGATCTCGCCCGGATGCTGCGTCATTAAGGACGACATGAACCCCCTCATCGGGGAGTACGGAAAAGCAGAAATGGTCATCTGGTCCTTCCCCCTCTACTATTTTTCCCTTCCCTCCCACACCAAAGCTTTCATGGACCGGCTTCTTCCCCTCAATCAGCCCTTTATCGTTCAGGACGGAGAAGGACAGTTCACCCCCCCCCCCCGGGATGAAACCCGCAACCCCCGCCAGATCCTGATCTCCACGGCGGGTTTCTGCTCCCGGGAGAACAACTTCGAAGGCCTTTCAAAACAGTTCGAGATCCTGCAGCGTCATGAATCGGACGGAAAGGAACCGGTGCAGATTCTCTGCCCCGAGGGGGAACTCTTCTCCCAGCCCGCTCTTCAGGCAAGGACGGGTGCCTACCTGAACAGAGTGAAAGATGCGGGCAGGGAGGTGGCGGTACAGGGAGAGATCAGCGGGGAGACGGCAGCCGCTCTGGAAGAACTCCTCTATCCCCCAAACGCCTTTATGGAGATGGCCAATACCAGCTGGGACATTCGGGATTCCTCACCGGGGATAGGGGAATCCCCCGATGTAACGGAGCGGTTTATCCGGCAAATGGCCGCCGTATACAATCCCTCCTCATGGATAAAGGATCTGATTCTGGAGATCGCTTTCTCCGAGCCGGACAAAACCTACCGACTCGTTCTGGGACAGGACAAATGCCGCCTCAGCTATGATTTATCCTCCCCCTATACCACCAGGATTGAGACGCCCTTCCCGGTCTGGCTGGATATTTCGGAGGGACGGAAAAACGGAGCCCAGGCCATGATGGACGGGCTCTACCGGGTAAAGGGCGACTTTGATACGATGAATCGTATGGATGAGTACTTCGGGACCGCCCCGGAGAAAAAAGGGAATACTCCCGACGGGGCGGAAAAACGTCCCTCCTCGCTCAATTATCTGCTATTCCCCTGGATAGCCCTCTGGGTGACCCTGCCTATCGCCCGTCTGAACGAATGGGGAGGCCTCATAGCCATCGCCCTTTGCGCCGTCCTTTCCCTTCTGGGGAATTTCGTCCGCCTTACCCCCTATGACAGGGCGACCGGCTTCCTGGTTCCCCTATTGGGGGCTGCGGCCCTCTCCGGCCTGGGTTCTCCCCTGCTCATTGCCCTCTCCTATGGACTCTTCGGCGGGATGTGGCTTCTCTCAGGCCTTATGAATATTCCCCTGACCGCCTGGTACTCCAGCCGGGATTACGGAGGGGAAACGTCCTTCGAAAACCCCCTTTTCATCAAAACGAACCGCATACTGACCTTCTGCTGGGGAATTCTCTATCTGGCGGTAGCTCCGGTGACACTCCTCATTCTGAAAAGTCCCCTGGGGCCGTATACCGGACTGATCAATCAGGCGGCTCCCCTGGTCATGGGAATCTTCACCTGGTGGTTCCAGCGCTGGTACCCCGCCCATGTCGCCAGTGGGAAATAACACAGGGACTGGTAAATTTCACCTCGTACCGCCCCGGAGGAGGGTCAGTAGCCCTTTATGGAGCTTGGCACGACCTTTGCAATGAAGTAAGTGTACACGAAAAGAAAAGAGGTAATATTATGACATTATACAGATCAAGACAGGGTATTTTCTTAGGAGTCTGCCGCGGCCTGGCCGACTGGACCGATTATCCGGTACGCTATTTTCGTATAGCCCTTGTTATTTCGGCATTCTTTTTCTTCTGGTTCACACTCATTGCCTATCTGGCAGCGGCGGTTCTCATGCCTGTTAAACGTCCCGAGGGATACGATTCGGAGGGATTCCGGGAGAATATGGATGACCTGAGGGATGACGTGCGGGAATTTGTCCGCCGGGAATACCGGGATTTCAGAAGGGCCTTCTTCAAAAGAGAGAAGAAAACCGCCGCCGAGGATTCCCTGAGAGAGGAAAAGGCTTAGGATTCGGCGACAACCCGGTTACGTCCGGCCCGCTTGCCCCTGTAAAGAGCCTTGTCCGCCCGTTCAATCACGGTCTCAATGGTATCTCCCGTGATGTAAAAGGAAATACCGATGCTGACCGTGACTCCCCCGCTGATTTCGGGGATCACGCAGTTTTCGATAGAGACCCGAATCCTGTTCATAATGGCTTCCGCATTTGCCAATCCCGCATTACGCAGAACGATAATGAACTCTTCCCCCCCATACCGGCCCAGCAGGTCCTGATCCCGCAGAGCTCTCTGGCAGATGCAGGCTAACTGGCTGATAACCAGATCCCCCGTCTGATGACCGAACCGGTCGTTCACCCTCTTGAAGTGATCGATATCCAGCATGCAGAAGGCCATTCCCTCCTTCTGCTCCCCCCCCAGCTCCTTCCTGCTCTTCCTCACAGCCAGATCAAAACTTCTTCTGGTCAGGAACCCGGTCAGCTGATCCCTCTCCAGTTCCCGTATGATCGTCTTCATGGAGTGATGATTCTGAATGGCGATGGCGAAGATACGGGCGAAACTCTGGACGGGATACAAATCAGAGCCGTCAAAGAACCCCCTCTTCCCGCTGATCAGAACAATGGCTCCCAGATAGGCTCCATCCACGGTCAGAGGGAAGGCCATTAGGGATCCGCCATCCCCTGTCTCATCGATCAGGGGGTAGCCCGATTCCCGGATCTGATGGATGAGGGAGGACAAATCGGGAATCTGAACCCGATCCCCAGGAGGAGAGAAAATCGTATTCTCCCGATAATTCTCATCCACCACGAGGGCGCAGTAATCGTACCGGACGATGCCTCTGAGCTTCTCCATCCCCTCGTACAGGTTTTCCGACAGGGGGACATCGTGAATCATCAGTCGTCCTGCGGACATTACCGCATCGGCGATCTCATTCTTTCTCTTAGCCTCGTCAAGCTGGCGCAGGAGCAGTTCTTCGGTCTTTTTCCGGCTGTTTATAATTCTGTCGAATCCTATGATTTTTGAGATGCGCCCATCCTTGTACCTGCCCAGCGCCGTAGCGTGGGTCAGAACCCAGTTCCACTCCCCCCGCAGATCCCGAAGCCTGTACTCACAGTAGAGCTCATCGTCATAACCCCGGTTGAAACGCACCCAGAGCCCCAGATAGGAGACCAGGTCGTCGGGATGTATCCTCTCCTGATAGGCGCAGTCGGTCAGATCGCTCTTCTGAAAACCGAGCTCCCGGCAAACCTTGCTCATCTGTCCGTAATCCCGGGAGTAATCCACGAAGAACATTCCCGCGTTATACAGGGTCGTTTCGAAATCCTGTTCATTGAGAATATTCTGGAAAGTGCTGGTCATAAAAAACACTCCGGACAGTAGAATCAGTTCATTTTATGACACAATCGGTGGGAGATCAATGAAAAAATTCCCCCGCCGGGAAAGGCACCGGGAATGGGCTGCTTCAGTATCTCTTTAATCCATTTTCAAAGGCCCTTAGGTGACTTTCCGATGCCCGCTTTAATTTCTCAAAGACGTCCCTTATATCGGCAGGCAGATTCTCACTCAGAAACTGCTCGTACATGGCGATGTTCAGGATTTCCGCCTCGACCCCGACTTCAAAGGAGGACTTCAGATCCTTCGGAAGCACCACATGTTCGCCGGAGCTATCCTCGGGAAGGGCGTAACCGTATTTCTCAAACAGGGGAATCAGCAGCCCGATATGGGTCTCTTCGGCCTTTACGATATTAGGGAAGGGGCTCACCTGGCCGTACTCTTCAAGAATGGTATAATACTCCTGCCGAGCGGCATACTCATCCTGTATCGCGTAAATAAGCATGTCCTCTTCGGTCAGGTCTTTGTCCCGGGATGCTCCGGCGGATCCGAATCCTTCCAGGGCCCAGGCACTGAAGGATAGGCTGCAAATCAGAAGGATAGCTGTTTTTTTCATTACTTTTTCCTCTCTTCCTTAATTATAGTTTCACAGACCCCGATTTCAACAGAAAACTCATCCCGGTCATGCTATAGTGATTCGTGCCGGAGGTCGAAGATATGAAAAAAACCTCGGTCATTGAGTTTCTGACACTGGACGGGGTGATACAGTCCCCCGGCCAGAAAGGGGAAGACGAATGCGGCGGTTTCGACCGGGGCGGCTGGATCGCCGGGTACTCCGATCCAGCCCTCTCGTCTCTTATCAGGGAGGAGATGGCCCAGCACTTCGATCTGCTGCTGGGCCGGAAATACGTGGCTACAAATGCCCTGTCCTCTTCCTCCTGGGAGAATAAAAGTTGGCAGCAAACTTGTAAGAAAACCCTCATCAAATCAATGAATAGAGGGTTATTGTGTCAAGAAAGAGTGTTCTGGATTTTCTGGACAAAGGTGCGGATGACAGGAATTTCCGTGTTAAGTATGATAATTGCTTCTCCATAGCCAAATTTGTCGAGCTGGCAGGAGAAGACGGTTTTGAATTCTCCGTGGATGATCTTAATGCCGTTTTGAAAGAGAATGGGGATTCCTTTGAATCCAACGGGAATCCCCTGAAAAGGGTATCTGGATATAGGAAACCTATTCCACCGTAACCGATTTAGCCAGATTCCGGGGCTGGTCCACATCACGGCCCAGTTCCAAAGCGCAGTAGTAACTGAACATCTGCAGGGGGACCACCATGACGTAGGGATAGAAACGGGGATCAACCCGGGGCACGTAGATCACGTCGTCGGCGATTTCGGCCACTTCCTTGTCCCCTTCCACGGCCACGGCGATAACCTTACCGTTTCGGGCCTTCACTTCCTTCATGTTGGAGAGCACCTTCTCCTTGAGCCGGTCGTCGGCCACGAGAAAGAGGGAGGGGGTCTCCTCATTAATCAGGGCGATGGGACCGTGTTTGATCTCTGCGGCGGAATAGCCTTCCGCATGAATATAGGAGATTTCCTTGAGTTTCAAGGCCCCTTCCAGGGCGACGGGATAATTGATCCCCCTTCCCAGAAATAGGAAATTCTCAAAACGAGAGTATTTTACAGCCAGTTCCTTAATGGCATCCTTGCTGCTCAGAACCTTCTCTATCTGAACGGGCAGCTGCTTCAAAGCCTGGATAAACTCAAGTCCCCCCTCGGCGGAAAGGTCACGCATACGGGCCATATTCAGAATAAAGAGGTAGAAGGCGGTCATCTGTGACGTAAATGCCTTTGTGGAGGCCACGGCGATTTCGGGACCGGAGTGAATATACACCCCCCCGTCCGATTCCCGGGGAATGGTGGATCCCACCACATTACAAATTCCCAGGCACCGGCCGCCCTTACGCTGGATTTCCCGCATGGCGTACAAGGTGTCGATGGTCTCTCCCGACTGGGAGATGGCGAAGTAGAGGGTATTCTTCTCCACCACCGGATTTCGGTAGCGGAATTCGCTGGCCAGTTCCACC
>JAFGPQ010000261.1 GCA_016936115.1 Spirochaetales bacterium
AGAGCCGGCAGGAGCCGCATCCCCCATAGGGGGAATCTTCCAGGGGAGGATCGCCGGGCAGGTTGAAGGGAAGGAAAATTCCCCCGATAATCCCCAGAGAGCCGTATTCCGGAGTAATGAGCAGGCTGTTTCGTCCGAATGTCCCCAGACCGCAGAGCCAGGCCATCCTCTTCTCGGGAAACCGGGAGTTGCAGAAAATGCGCAGATCCTCCCGGGCATATTCCCCCTTCTGCCTCAGGGATGAGACAATCTTCTTTAAACGGGCCACCGTTTCCCGGTAGTAATTGCTCCGGGCGAAGGGCGCCAGAGTTCCTTCTCCTTCGGAATGGTCATAGGGCAGGAATACGAGAAGCGCCGACCGGGCTCCGGCGGGATGAATCTCATTCGTGTGTCCCTCGGGAACGAAGTCGGGCAGAGGATTGAGAATACGGGCCCGGGAAAATCCCAGAGAAGCGGCCTGCTCCTTTATCATCCCGGCGATTTCCCCGATTTCCCGTTCCCTGCGCTCATTCATGACAATGAGTATAGCATATTTGTGAAAAATCTGCAGACAGGTATTGCCCAATTCATTTAGTTGTGTTACACAATAGATAGATGAACGAAATACCTCCCTACGGGGATCAGGAAAAATACGAGAAATGTCTCTCCGATATTGCCTCCCTGCTGCACAGGACGTCCCGGATATTCCAGATCATGGAAAGGGAGCAGAGAAAGGAAACGGGATTCACCGACTCCCAGTCTTTTCTTCTCACCCTGCTCCTGGAGGAGGGAAAACTGACCATGGGAGAGATCGGAACCCGGATGCACCTGGAGAAAAGCAGCGTCACACGCTTAGTAACCCCCCTGAAGAAGGGAGGATTTCTGGAATCCCGGAGCGACGAGGAGGATAAGCGGGTTCTGCATATCTTTCTGACAGACCGGGGCAGGCTCACCGCCCGGGCGGTTCGGGAAAGCCGGGATACCTACTACGGTAAGCTCATCGCCCTTCTGCCCCGGGGCCATGTGAGGGAAGTGATGAATTCGGCGGAGGTTCTTTATTCCGCTCTGGAGAAAGTAGAGTGAGCCCCACTCAGAACAGCATCTGGCACCGGAGGCGTCGTTGTCACCGACGCCTGGCCTGCGGCACAATCTGCTCGTTTTGAGGATGGCTCAGTTCAATTTCATTTACACTATTGTTGTGTTACACAACGTAATATCAAAGGAGTAATTAATGAATAATCTGAGAAACAGTCTGAACTATTCTAAGGGCGCCTGGCATCTGGGTAAGGGGGATATTATCAAAGCGGCGGAACAGTTCGGCACCCCCCTCTATCTATATGACGGAGCGACCATAAAAGAGCGCATCGGTGAGCTGCGCCGATTCCTGCCCCTGCCGGAGCTGCAGTTTTTCTATGCCATGAAGGCGAATAACAATCCCCATATCCTCTCCCTGATGGAGAAGGAGGGCATCGGAATCGATGCGGTAAGCGAGGCGGAGGTCTTGATGGCCCTTGCCTGCGGCTTCTCCCCGGACAGGATTATCTATACGGCGAACCATATCACCGACGGGGAGATGAAACGGGTTCATGAAACGGGGGTGCTCATGAATATAGGCTCCCTTTCCCGGCTGGAAAAATACGGGCGGACGTTCCCCGGATCCCGGGTATGCCTGCGTTTCAATCCGGATGTGGTGGCCGGGGAATTCGATAAAATCAAAACGGGAGGCCCCCTGACCAAGTTCGGGATACTTATAGAAGAGGCGCCCAGAGTGAGGGAGATTGCCGACCGTTACCAGTTGAAGATCGTGGGGCTTCACAAGCATACGGGAAGCGGTATCGCCGATGCGGATCTCTACCTCGAGAGTATGTCCCGCATCACCGCTCTGGCCCTGGGCGGCCTCTTTCCCCATCTTGACTTTCTGGATTTCGGTGGCGGTTTCAAAGTGCCCTGCGAGGAGAGTGAAGTCCCCTTGGACTATGACAGTTTCGGCAAGCGGATAACCCGTCTCTTCAGCGACTTTATGGAGAGCTACGGGAAACCGGTGCGCCTCTTTTTTGAACCGGGAAAGTATCTGATCGCCGAAGCGGGGCTACTTGTCATTCGGGTGAACACCCTCAAAAGGAACCGGGAACGGCTCATCGCGGGAACCGATTCGGGCTTTCCCCAGCTGATCCGCCCCGCCTTCTACGGAGCCTACCACAGCATAGTCAATCTCTCCCATCGGGAAGGGGATAAAAAGGTCTATGACATAACCGGCAATATCTGCGAGTCCGGGGATATTTTCGCCCGGGACCGGGAGATCGAGGAAATTCGGGAGGGGGACTATCTGGCCCTGTTGAACGGGGGTGCCTACTGCTACGCCATGGGAAGCACCTACAACATGCGCCCCCTCCCCGCGGAGGCCCTGGTGGAAGAGGACGGATCGATGAGGCTGATCCGTAGGCGCACTTCCCCGGCCGACCTGGTACGGACGATTCAGGAGGAAGCCCTGTGGAACTGAATTTTACCAAACTGCAGGGGGCTCTGAACGACTTCATCTTTCTTGAAGGGGACAAGCTCCCCCTGGCCGATGAGCAGATCCGCCGTCTCTGCCATCGCAGAAAGGGTATCGGGGCGGACGGGATTGTTCTGCTCTCCCCCGGGGAGCAGTGGACCATGTCTATCTGGAACGGGGACGGATCCCCGGCGGGAATGTGCGGGAACGCGACCCGGTGTACCGCCCTCTACCTGGATCGGACCGGCCGCCTGAGGGGAGACCGGTTTGAACTGAATACGGCGGACGGGATCAAGGAGGTGATCATCAAAGAACAGGGCGAAGTCTATCGGGTTCAGGTGGACCTGGGTCCCGTCCGGTGGAACCCCGAAGAGGTGCCCGTTCTCTTCACGGGCCATCTCTTTCTGGAGAGGGAAATCGAAGTGAACGGCACTACTCTGAGGGTCAGCGCCCTCTCCCTGGGCAATCCCCACTGCGTCTGGTTCACCGACGATCTGAGCGACGATAACATCAATACCCTGGGACCGGCCCTGGAGAACCACCCCCTGTTCCCGGACCGGTGCAACGTGGAGTTCGCCCGGGTGCTGAGTAAGTCCGAGGTGCAGGTACGGGTCTGGGAGCGAGGCTGCGGGGAGACCCCCGCCTGCGGTACGGGAGCGGCGGCGGTTTGCGCGGCAGCCAATGAAACGGGACGTACCGGCCGAAAGATCCTGTGCCGTATGCCCGGGGGAACCCTGGAGATGGAGAGAATCGCCTCGGGGCGGATTCTCAAGACCGGGCCTGCCGAGTGGTCCTTTGCGGGGAGGATAGCCCTGTGACCGATTCCCTGGACAGCCTGATAGCCCGCCGGATGGGAGGGAGCCGCTTTCCCGAAGACCGGGACGGTTATAAATTCGGCCTCATCAAAAAGGCCCGGGAAGAAGCGGCCCTGGCCCGCCCCGAACAGCGGATACTGGACTTCGGCGTGGGAGAGCCCGACGAAGGGGCCGATCCCGTCATTACGGAAACCCTGATCCGGGAGTGTTCCCGCCGGGAGAACCGTTTCTATGCGGACGGGGGGATAGGCGAGTTCAAGAGAGCCGCCCTGTCCTATCTGGAACGGGTTTATGCGGTGAAGGGGCTGACCGAAGAAAATATCCTTCATGGGATCGGCTCCAAGGCGATTCTGGCCAAGCTCCCCGCCTGCTACATCGACCCGGGGGACGTCACCCTCATGACCGTTCCGGGCTACGGGGTCATGGGCACCCATACGGAGTATCTGGGAGGCCGGGTTCATCCCTGCCCTCTAACCCGGGAGAACGACTTCTATCCCGATCTGGACCGGATTCCCGATAATATCCTGAAACCGACGAAGCTGCTCTACCTGAACTACCCCAACAACCCCACCGGCCAGACCGGGACGGGGGAGTTCTTTCAAAAAGCCCTGGATTTCGCCGAAAGGAACAATCTGCTTATCGTGCATGACGCGGCCTACGGAGATCTGAATTACGGGGGGGAGCCCCTGAGTATTCTCTCCCTGCCCGGGGCCCTGGAACGGGCGGTGGAGGTGCACTCCCTTTCCAAGGCCTTTAACATGACCGGCTGGCGCATGGCCTTCCTGGCCGGCTCCCCCCGGGCGGTGGCCCTTTACGGGGCGGTGAAGGACAACAGCGACTCGGGCCAGTTCCGCCCCATCCAGCTGGCGGCGGCCCGGGCCCTGTCCCGGCCGGATCTGACCGCGGCCTATCGGGAAAAGTACGAACGCCGTCTCCGGCTCCTCGTCGAAACCCTGAGGGAGTGCGGATGGGACGCCCGGATGCCCAGGGGCACCTTCTACTGCTACGTTCCGGTCCCCTCCGGAACGGCCCGGGAATGGGCGAACCGGCTGATAGGGGAAGCGGGCATTGTGGCAGTGCCCTGGGACGAGGCGGGGGCCTACCTGC
>JAFGPQ010000032.1 GCA_016936115.1 Spirochaetales bacterium
ATGACAGGGATACTGTCGCAATAACTCCCAATCTGCCAAACTATGCCTCGGCTTTTGAAAATATTACCATACGGAACCATAATCATTTCGGCTCCGAGAACGATGTTGACGGGAACGGTAAGGTCATTATCATATTCTCACGGGCACTGTATGATTACAGCGAAAATCTGCTGGGGTATTTTTATTCGGGAGATAAATATTCTTCCGCGACTAGTCCAAGTTCCAATGAGGGGGATATCTTCTACATGACTACAAATCCCGCTTATCAGGGGACCGATACCATCCTCGGAACTCTCGCCCACGAATTCCAGCATATGATCTACTTTGATCTTCATTATAATCAGGGTGTCACCAGTACTTATACGTGGCTGAATGAAGCCCTTTCCCAGGCGGCTGAGTATTTTAATGGTTACACCGAGAATCATGAGAATTGGATGAAATCCTTTCTGAATAAAGGTTACGGCGGACTTTCTCTAACACATTGGACAAGTAATAATTATGGATATGGTGCTCTCTTTATACGCTACCTGATCGATCGGTTTGGAGAGGATAAGATCAAAGATATCTGCACTTCAGATCTCGTTGGCGTGAAGGCTGTCGAAAGCGTGACGGGTATAGATTTCAATGAGATTTTTAATGATTTTGCCATCGCCCTAGTCATTTCTGGCACGGGGACGTCGAGTGACCCGAAGTACAACTTTTCAACTCTGAATCTTCAGTCTCTTCAATCGTCGGAAAGAGGGGGGCTTCTTCCCAAAAGTATATTACCCACAGGAATAACTCTCTCGAACAATAACTTCGCCTACAGGTTGCGTTTTACAACCTGGCGGGGATCTGTCGGCAGTATCATTTATGACAGCCCGGATGATGTATACAATCTGACTGTTTTCAGCCTTGATGAATAGACCGAGTCAAAGGACAATATGCGAAGAAAAATCACAGGCCTTCTATTCTTCTTTTTCATAGCAGCAATGACTATGCTGGCAAATGGCAGATCCGATCGGAACATGACTGACCGACCGGAAAATAACAGTGAGGAAATGCTTGCCCTGTTCCATACAGAACTTGAAGAGATACACTGGACAGAAACCGGGAATGAGCATATAGACGGCTGGCTGTTATCCGAATCCGGCCGATTTGAGCTTTCATGGAAAAAAAAAGAAAGCAGCCAGCCTCTCCTGATGACCCGGCTGGATGGAGGATCCGGAGAAGCTCCCACTTACGATCTTCCCTTGTATATTCTTAATCCGAATGATGATATCTCTATTGTTTTCAGGCTTTTTGAACCGCTTTTAAACTCAGATATGCCGGCAGAGCTCAGACTAGTCGCTGCTGTGTCAGGCGAGGAACTGTATTCCGCCGCTGGTTCCGGGTATGCTCCCTATATTTCATCTCCAAGGTCGGCGGCACAGAGGATAGGCTGGAAAGAAAGTCCTGAAGTGAAAAATGAAATTTCATATTTCTGCGGTACCGTTAGATCCGAGTCGGGAAAACTAAATATCTATTGGAAAGAAAGGGCCGGACATTCCCCGGAGCTTGTTACGTTAGAATCCCCAGGCGCCGGCGAACTTCCCCCCGAGGACAAAACGGTTTTTATCTGGAAAGACAGAAAAAGGGGTCTTTCTTTTCTTTTTTCGCTCTTTCATCCTCTCTTGAACCAGAAAGGCGTCACGGCTTTAAGTTTTATGGGATGTGTAGAAACCGATGATCTTTTTGCCCCACTGAACTAAGACAGGCGTTAGAATCCGTTATCCCGTTTGGAATCCCTGAATCTCTGAATGAGCGTCTTGATCAGGATAAATCCCATGAGCAGGAGGAAGGCCAGACCCAGGTAAAAGAAGGTGTCCCTTTCCTTCTGCTTAATCTCCCTGGTGAATTCATAGGATATGAGTATCTTCTCATCATCGGCAAGCTGATAGATGGAATACCGCCGGTTAAACAGGGTTTTATCCTTGTGAATCATCAGATTGTAGTAGGCGGGCCGTTCCCTCATTTGTATGAATAACTCATTGGTGCCGTACAGCTTCAGACCCGATTCCAAGGTCAGCGTTATCGATCTGAGTTCTCCGTCCCTGTATGATCCTGTAAAGTAGCTGGTATCGGCGCTTTTGTTATAGGCCAGATCCAGTTCCTCTGCGGGAATTCTTATCGTCTCCAGCTCACTCAGGGCGGGCGCTTTGCGGGGAACAAAGAAAACGAAGAAGATCGACAGAGTCAGATAGACCGTGCCCAGAAGCAGCCCTTTTAACAGAAAATAGGGGGAGATCTCTTTCATCGGACCTCCTCCTTACCATCCCAGTCGCAACCGAATGCCTTCTGGCCGATCAGAAAGGCGGAGAGGATAAAAATGGGGGGGCACAGCTTAAAGGGAAGGAAGTCAATTCTGAAACCCGTATTCAGGGACAGGTCAGCCATTGCCATCAGCATAAGTGCCGACAGGAGATAGATCAGTTTGATGGCCTTTGTCCTTTTTACGGTGAAGATCGTAGCGGCAAGGATAATCAGTCCGATAAAGATAAGGGTCAGATCCTCGTTGATCCACTCCATCTTATTGTCCGGGGAGATTTCTCCGAATCCCTTAACGATATTTTTCGTGGGAAAGAGGTGGGAAATTCCCCAAAGGATGCTCAGGGAACCGCCGATATAAGCCAGAATCTTTCGCAACAATGGTTACTCCTCAGGTGTTTTCTCGAAAATATAGTAAGAGTATATCATAGTTTATTTGCGGGGAGTTAGGCCTTTTTCCTTTATCCTGCCCGCTTCGCCAGGTATAATGGCCGGGAGATTCTTAAACTGCTGGAGCCCATATGGATAATCTGAATCGGATCTTCGGATACGGAGTGGCGCCGGATTCAGAACCTTTACCGTAACCTGTACAGGAGCAGGCAGTATTGAGTGCCGTCCGTCTGATCAGCAGGGATTGGGAAAAGTCGGGGATCCGCATCCGCACCTCCCAGGTGCATCTTTCCCACAAAAATATACTGCCCGTGGCCCGGATGATTAACGAGAAGCTTGACGAGTTTGATTCGGGTCACGAAAATCTTACCATCAATATAATTGATAGAAAGTCTGGTCCGGTATGAATATCTGGATTTGGGGAAAGAGGACAGGCTCTACCTGGAAGTTCCTGAGATGGTTCCCTCCCTGGATGAACTCTGCAGCGGTCTGTGAAGAATTTTCCGTAGATAATTCATCAGCTTTTCACGAAAAATTCATCATCCCTTTTTTTTTGCATGCGATTCCTCACGTTCCATGATATTATAAATCTGGAAATAATCCTAAACAATAAATTCGGATTGTCTGATAAATAATTCCGTCCAGCAGTTCGATGAAGGAATTAAAATGAAAATTAAAAATAAATTACTCGTTCTTATTTTCTCTCTTATTGCAGCCATGGTTATCTCTATCGCACTATACATAGGTTTCCAACAGCTGGTAAACACCATAGAAGGGGAGAAAGCGTCACTTCTTACATTAAAAGACAGGGTTTTGATTGAGCAGAAGGAACTTTCCTATCTCATTTATAATGATGTGATCATTGTGAACCAGATGAAAAAGCTGAATGATGCCATTACCAATAAGGAAGAGGTTCTGGAAAAGGTGAAAGAACTGAAGCTTTTGTCATCCCTGGATGAGAAAGTCGCCACCGCTATCAGAAGAATCGTACTGCTTGATGAACTGCAGGTAACAACCCAGGAGGAACTCAGAGCGGATTTAGAGAAATTGCTGAGCGTGGCCGATACGGTTTTTTCCTCAAGGGTAGTCGGGATAAGTTCATCCTTTACTTTTAATATGATTAATGCGGATTACTTTGACGAACTGGAGGGATATGAGGTACTGAACAGCGTTGTCAGAAGGACAAAAATGCAGATTGCCGCCCTTTATGATGCCCTGGAAGGCTCTCAGACCACGATTGAGGAACAGTATGCCATTATTGATGAGCAAATCGCCTACTATGCAAGGCTGGGGTATCTTATATCCGCCGGGTTTGCCTTTATTGTCATTATTCTCTCCATTTTCATCTCCTTAATTATTGCCAATAGGATTGCCGGGTCCATCAACAATCTCAAGGCAAGTCTGTCCATTATGGCATCCGGTGATCTGACGAACAAAATCGATGTTCTGTCCAAGGATGAAGTAGGTCAGCTCAGCAAGGATATGAGTAATTTCCAATCCGGTCTGAACCACTCGCTCAATAGAATTAAGGATATCTCGGATGTAAACAGTGAGGTGAAGGAGGAATTGATATCCACGGTCACCCAAACGACTTCGGCAGCAGTGGAGATCTCAGCCAATATTAACTCTATCAGTACGCAGATGTCTTCTCTCGATGAGAATATCTCTCTCTCCAGCAAAGAGACTCTGGATATCGCCTCATTCATTGAGGAACTGAGTAATCATATTAATGAACAGTTAGCGATGGTGGAACAGTCTTCTGCTGCCATTACGGAAATGATCGCTTCCATAGCCAATGTTTCAAAGCTTACCGTAAACAACCAGGCAGTCATCGGTCAGCTTGTGAACACGGCAAATGAAGGGGATATGAGGCTGACGGAAACCACCGGCATTATCGAAGACATAAATTCCTCTGTTAATGAAATCAATAACATGGCAGGGATTATTCAGAATATTTCCTCCAAGACGAACCTGTTGGCAATGAATGCCGCGATCGAGGCTGCCCATGCCGGCGAGCAGGGCAGGGGCTTTGCCGTTGTGGCTGACGAAATCCGTAAACTGGCCGAGGCCTCGGCAAGCAATACCAAAGAAATTTCAAAAACACTCAAAGACATTATAGGAAGAATTGAAAATGCCTCCCAATCCGGTCACAGTACCAGAGAGGCGTTCAATTCCATCAATCTCAATATCAACAGTGTTTCGGAAGCATTGATGACGGTGGCCACCAGCACGGATGAGCTCAATATAGGGGGCAAGCAGATTCTGGAAGCCATGTCCAACCTGGGAAGCACCTCTTCTCTGGTCAAAGAGAAATCGGAAGTGGTTCTCACGAGCTCCGGATCTGTCAACGAGTTAATGAGTTCCGTCTCCCAGATCTCCGGCATCGTGACAAACGCCTTAACCGAAGTCAACATAGGCTTTAATGAAGTGACCCACGCTGTCTCCGGATTGAAAACCATGTCCGACCGATTGGGTGATGTGAGCGAACAATTGATTTCCGAAGTGAATCATTTCGAAACGGAGTAATCCTCTCCCCGCTGAGCGGGCTCTTCCAGAAAGGAAATGGCCCGGATCAGGCTGGTAACCCGTAATCCCTCAAAGGGGGAATCCCGATTCTCCCGGTCCAGCCAGATGCCCGTGAGACCCGCCTGGGAAGCACCGAGAGCATCCTTTTCCCGATTATCTCCGATATAAATTGTGTCCGATGGTTTTGCGGAAAGTTTTTCGCAGACCCCAGTAAAGAAAAGGGGATCCGGTTTGGTCCTTTTTTCCTCTTCCGCTGTAAAAACGTAAGTGAAATAGGGGGCGAGACCGGTCAGCTCCAGCTTTCGGTTTTGCTGTTTTTGAGAGCCGTCCGTTAAAACGGAAACGGGATGATTATGGGAGACGCACCACGTGAGAAAGGGAACAACGTCTTCGTAGGTTTCCCAGGAGGCTTCATAGAGATCCAGATAGCGGGCAAAAAGTTCCCCCGCCGTTTCCGGACTCATCCCGGGGTTGTCAAAGAGCTCTCTCATCCGGCTGTGCTGCTGCTCTTCAAAGCTGAGTTCCCGGTCGAGAAATTTCTGATAGTATTTCATCATGATACGATTCCAGACCCTCTCGAAGGACTCTTGGGAATAACCGGGGATTTCTCTCCGAAACAACTCTCCGAACCGGGCGGAAGCCACCCTTTGGGCTTTCGAGTGGTTGACCAGGGTATCATCCAGATCCATTAGTAACTGCATGGATTAAACAATAGCCCTATTCCATGGCCTTTTCAAATTTCTCCTTGATGATCCGTCCCTGCTCCTCCGAATCGCTCCCTTCTATGTCAATCCAGTGGACCAGAAGATAATCATCCAGAATATCCAGGGTCACCGTTCCCGGTGTCAGGGTTATCGCCTGGGCCAGGAACCACTTCTTTCTGTCGCTCTTCAGTTTTGTGGGGATCTTCACAATCCCCGGATTGATATTGATTTTGGGTGAAAGGACCAGTCTGGCTATACTGATGTTGGCCAGTACGATCTCGATGAAAAGGGTGGGTACGTAAAGAAGCCAGTTCCTGAAAGAGAGTCTTTCTCCCGGATCCTGGGGGGCGATCTTCAGGGATACCCAGGAGGCCAGCAGGGCGAGAACCGCCCCCAGAACCAGTTCCTGCCCATTCAGGCTGGCCGTCAGGAGGATCCAGAAAATAAACAGAATGACTCCTCTTCCCAATAGTCGTCTCATTTCTCGTTCTCCTTTTTGCCCGCATCGGGTATGGCGTACAGAAAGTCCTCCGGGTCATTAGATACCAGGCTGTACTCGCTGGACAGGGTCAGTGACTTGGCGGGGCACACGTCCGTACACAGGGAACACCAGCAGCACCGTCCGAAATCCACCCGGGGGACCAGCTCGGAACTGTTTTTGGGATTTCTGATTACATCGGGGCGGACCATGTCGATAGCTTCGTTCATGCAGATATCTTCGCACAGACCGCAGCCGATGCACCTGGTCTGATCGTTCCGGTGAAAGCCCCGATACTGCTCCGGCGTTTCCCGCTTCTCATAGGGATAGGTCAGGGTTGCCGGGTGTTTAAACAGATATTTTAATGCGGTAAAGGGCTCCAGTATGCCCTTGATGTCGGGTAACCACTTCATATTTACCTCTCAATTTCCGGTGGGCAGGTGCCCAGTGAATTCATAATCATGGCCACATCGGCCAGCTGCGCTCCTTTCAGAACCTCCGGCAGCAGGGACATGGCGTGGACCATGGATGGTCCCTTTACCTGCATGCGCCGCAGTTTTTCCGATCCGTCCGAGGCCATGTAGTAGGCGAACTCCCCCCGGGACGATTCGGTTCTCACCCAGGTTTCTCCCCGGGGGATTTTGAACTGCCGGTGATTCTTGAGTTTCACATTCACCGGTCCTTCGGATGGCATGTCGGCGATCACCTGCCGCAGGATGCGGATGGACTGTTCGAACTCGATCCTTCTGACCATGGCCCGGGCGTAGACATCGCTCTCCGTTCTGGTGGGAACGTCGAACTCCACCCGGTCGTACATTTCGTAGGGAGCGTATTTTCTCACGTCCTTCTCAAAGCCGGCGGCCCTCAGGGCGGGACCCACCACGCCGTGCTTCAGGGCCGTTTCGGGGGTGACCACACCGGTCCCGACGGCTCTTTTCTTAAAGACCGCGTTGTGAAAGAAGACCCTGTCGTATTCGGGCAGCCGGGTTTCGTAGTAATCAAGAAGACTCGAGAGCCTCTGCAAAAAACCCGAGGGAAGATCGTTCCGCACGCCGCCGGGATAGATATACATGTGGTAGACCCGTCCCCCGGTAAGCTCTTCGTAGAGGTCCAGCATCAGGTCCCTGTCCGCTACGGCCCACTGGGGATTCACGTAGAGGCCCAGGGAGCCCCCCTGGCCGGCCATCCACAGAAAGAGGGAGGTAAGCCTTTGCATCTCCAGAACCATGGTCCTGATCCATTTCCCCTTTTCGGGCACTTCGATTCCCGCCAGGTTTTCAATGCCCCGGGCGAAGTTCTCCTCGTTCGGGTCCGGTTCGGGAACGCAGATGCGGCAGACGATGGTAAAGGCCTGGGGAATGGTCCGCCGTTCCACCAGTTTCTCGAATCCCCGGTGAAGGTAGCCCACATGGGTTTCGGAGTTGACGATGGTCTCCCCGTCCAGATCTATCTCCACGCTCATGTTCCCCGTTATGCCCGGATGCTGGGGCCCGTGGAATATTTTTACCAGTTTATGATTCTTATCCATGGGCTTCCTCTTCCTTTCTGGCTTTG
>JAFGPQ010000033.1 GCA_016936115.1 Spirochaetales bacterium
GCGAACGATATTACAGAGACCCGGGCCGTCAAATACGCCTTCGGCGACCGGGCCTACGGAATCCCGGTCAGTTCCGTCAAATCCATGGTGGGGCACAACCTGGGTGCCTCCGGAGCGGTGGAAGCGGCGGCTACGGTACTGACCGTTAAGCACGGGATCATTCCCCCCACCATCAATTACGAGAATCCTGATCCCGACTGCGATCTGGACTACGTGCCCAACACGGCCAGGGAAGTCCCCGGTCTCAGAGCGGCCCTGTCCAACTCCTTCGGTTTCGGCGGGCAGAACGGAGTACTTCTATTTACTAAAGCCTGATCCCTCCCTCTTGCCTATTCCCCCGTTTTGGGGGATTATGAAATAAGCCATTGGGAGGTGGACCATGAAGAAACTTCGTTTACTGGCGGCGGCGCTGCTCTTTGCGGCAGCTCTTTATGCCCAGGATATCCCCGGCATGACCCACAGGGTTCTGGACAACGGTCTGGAGCTGTTCATGCTGGAGAACCATAACGTACCCCTGACTACGGTACAGATAACATTCCGCTGCGGAGCACTGACCCAGACCCCGGAAACGGCGGGGCTCTTTCACCTGTATGAGCACATGCTCTTCAAGGGAAACCGGACCTACAAAACCCAGACCGATTTCATGGCTGCCATGAAATCCCTGGGCGTGGGGAACTGGAACGGGGGGACGAGCACCGAGTACGTGACCTACTACTTCACCATCCCCTCGGACAAAACCGAAGAGGGAATCTCCTTCTGGAGCGAGGCGGTGCGCTTTCCCCTCTTCAACGAATCGGAACTGGCCGTGGAGAAGGGGGTGGTGACCAATGAGATCAAAGGTTACCATAACGATCCCTCGGATAACTTTTCCCAGGCCGTCTCGGAACGGCTCTTTTATAAATATCCCTGGCGCCGGGATGTCTCCGGACCGGTGGATGTTATTCAGAACTGCACCATCGATCAGCTCAGGGAGATGCAGAAAACCTTCTACACTCCGGATAACTGCGCCCTCTTCGTGGCCGGCGACATCAACCCGGAGGAGGTGGAAACCTGGGTGAGTAAACTGATGGGGGACTGGGAAAGAAACCCCGATCCCTACGTGATTCAGAACGCCCATCCCCTGATGGCCGGGAATTCCCGGGCCGTTTTCCAGGAACCCTCCATGTATCCCGGATTCGCCAAGATTCAGATGTACCTGCGGGGACCGGACGTTCTGGCCGATCCGGATGCGACTTATGCGGCGGATGTGCTGCTCACCCTGCTCGACGACCCGAACAGCCGCTTCCGCAACAGTATTTACGCCAAAGTGCCCGGTCTTTACGCGCCGGAGTATATCTGGGAGATGTACTATACCCAGAAGGACGGGGGGCAGATCTACATCGGCACCTATGCTGTGATCGGGCAGGGTATCGACCCCTACGAGACGGCGGAACGGTTCAAGGATGCTGTGCTTGAGGAGATTCAGGTCATGGCGGACGATCCGGATTATTTCGCCGCCGAGGACTATGGGGTGATGAAGAACATCCTCGAGGACCAGCGCCTTCTGAGCATGGAAGTGCCCTCCTCCTTTATCTCGGAATTCTCCTTCTGGTGGGCTTCGGCCTCCACTGATTATTTCAAAGGTTACATCGACAATATGAAAAAGGTGGACCACAGGGCGATCGCATCCTATCTGAGGAAATATATTACGGGAAAGCCCTGGCTCATGACGATTGAGATGAGTCCCGACCTGTTCACGGCCCATCCCGCCGCCGAAGGTTATGAGGAAATACTCAGGGATTCGGCCTACTGGTGGCAGAAGAGATAGGGGGAATAGATGAACGTTAAAAGAATTTTTACCAGGAAGGGTATGATGATCTGGCTTATTTTGGGACTGGCACTGAAAAATATCTTTTCCCTGGCGACAGGAGAAATCCCCTCCGCTGAGATTGGCAGTGGACCGGAAATCCTCACCCTGACCCTGGACAACGGTATTCCCCTGCTCGTTCAGGAGAGCGATACGAGCAGCGTCAGGGCACTCAAGCTGTTTCTGAAAGGACAGGCCCAGTACGGGGAACCGGGAAAGGACGGTATAGAAAAGATGACTTTGAGCCTTCTGGCCCACGGTTCGGAAAACTACAGCTGGGAAGAGGTTCAGACCATCCTTCATGAAAAGAGTTCCGCCGTGGGCGCCTTCGCCGAGTATTTTGACTACTCCGGCTTCTCCCTCATGACTCTGGACAAATACTACGGTGAGATTTACGATCTTTTCCGGGACGAAATCCTGAATCCCTCCTGGGATGCGGATGAATTCGGGAAGGTGAAGAACGGTCTGCTCATGGCCCGCACCCAGAAAGAGGCGGATCCCTACTCCCTGGCATCCCAGATCCTGTCCGATGAGTTCTTCGGCAGCCATGCCTATCAGACCGATATCGACGGCAGTCTGGAGACCCTGGACACTATAACCCTGGAGGATGTGAAGGCCTACTACCGCAGCAGCCTCACCGCGGACAGGGTTTTCTTCGTGGCCGTGGGAAACTTCGATGCCGCCCGGCTGCGTGAGGAATTGAACCGGGATTTCGGTTCCCTGCCTCTCTCGGGAAAGGGTTACACCCCCGTACCCGCTCTGATTCCCCTGAAGGAGTCCCGCCTGATCAAGGAGGTCTTTGACGACTCTCCCGGCCTGGCCTATGTAAGGGGTAACTGGGTTCTTCCCGAGATGAGCCGGGAGGATAAGGCCGCCCTGGATCTGGCTCTGAGCCTTCTGGATGATATTCTCTTTCAGGTGGTGCGCACGGAGAACTCCGCCTGCTACAGCGTCTGGGCGAACCTCTATGATTTCCAGGCCAAATACGCCTGCTTCGGCGTCTATAAGACCCAGGTTCCCTTCGAGGTGGAGGACATGATAAAGGATGCGGTGGATATCCTGGCTTCGGGACGTTGCGTGTACACTTCACCCGGCGGGGCCGACTCCCACGTGGCGGCTTCTTTCGAAGGGGCGGATCCCTATGTCCCCATCGACCGGGCCCTGGATTTCTACAAATCCCAGTTCGTCACCGAGTTCTATACGGACCAGCAGACCAACGCCAGCATTGCCGAGCAAATCGGGAAGTCCTACCTTTACGAGGGGGATCCCGCCGCATTTCGGAGTGAATCGGATTACTGGAACCGGGTGACCGCCGGGGATATCGTCAGGGCCGTCAATCTCTATGTGAAGGACCAGCCGGTTATGTGGATCGCCCTGGGCGGCGGCGACGTGATAGAGTAAGGCCCCATGAAGTATATCTGCCTGCTCCGGGGCATTAACGTGGGGGGCAATAACAAGGTGGAGATGGCTCGGCTCAGGGATCTTTACGAATCCCTGGGCTTAGCAGAGGTGGAAACCTATATCAATTCGGGAAACATCCGCTTTACTACGGAGCGGAACCGGGAGGAAATCCTCCCCCTCCTGCTCGAGGGCTTCGAAAGGGAGTTCTCCTTTTCTGTCCCCCATCTTGTAAAGAGCTCCGATGAGATAGCCGCCATCGCCCGGGCCATTCCCCCGTCCTGGATGAATGATAAGGAACAGAAGACCGATGTGGCCTATCTTTTCGGGGATTTCGATTCACAGGAAACCCTGGCTAACCTTCCCGTCAAAGGGGATTTCATTACTCTCAACTATGTTCCGGGGGCGATTATCTGGAATGTGCGCCGGGAGAAAGTGGGGAAGAGTCAGCTGACGAAAATGATGGGGACGAAAATCTACCGGGCTATGACAGTTCGAAACGTGAACACGGCCCGTTTTCTGGCCCAGTGGTAGGGGCAGTTCAGGTCAGCAGGGCGCTATAGCCCCTGTCCTGTACCTGGATATGCTCTATCAGCCAGTCCCGGAGGAAGATGAAGACTTCGGCGGAGGCGGACTTTTTGCCCTTGCGGATTTTTCCTTCCAGCTCGATCAGCTCTTTTACGAATTCCCGGTGAAGCTTCCTGTGGCTGATCAGCTTGGGGTAGGCGATACTTTCCATCAATTTTTCTTCATAGGTGAAATGCTCAACCACATAACTCTTCAGCTCGGCGATTTTCCCCAGAAAGAGGGGCAGTCTAGCGTAGGAGAGCATCATCTCATAGGTCTCGTTCAGAATCCGGACCAGTTCTCTGTGCTGGCTGTCGATAGTTTCATCCCCCAGATCAAAGGCGGGTTGCCACTGAATATATTCCATAAGCCCATATTAACCCATTTCGATATTCATTGGCAATATATCTAAAAGTATATATAAAAAGAAAGCAGGGATAAAATATTGGACATTGCTCAGGTCATGACATATTCTTATTTTATTAGGGGTTTTTTATGAAAATACGTAATAAACTGATACTGACTATTCTGATACCGGTCATCCTGTTTTTTGTGACCGGAATCGTCCTGATAGGTTCTCTGACCACGGCTGCTTTAAGGGAAGACTCCTTCGAGCTGGCTGAACAGTACTCCATCACGGCTACAGAAGAGATCCGGGGTACCATTGACCGGTCCATTATGGAAGCCCTGCAGGTGAGGGACGTGGTCATGCGTCTTAAGGAGAACGGCTATACGGACAGATCCATTCTTCCGGCCCTTCTGGAATCGCGGCTTCGGGCCGACTCATCCCGGTTTTCCTACTGGGTACTCTTCGAACCGAACGGATGGGACGGCAGGGACAGGGAATTCGCCAATACGGAAGATTATGATGAGACGGGCAACTATGCCGCCTGGGTTTACCGGGACGGGGGGGCTGTGGTGGTTACCACCGAAGCCTGGGGAGTTGAATCCTTCAATGAGGATTACTACGCCGTACCGAAAAGAACGAAGAAGCTCTATGTGACCCCTCCCTACACCGAAGAGGTGGATTCGGGGGTCTCGGTGAAAATGCTCTCCATCTCCCTTCCCATGGTGGATCGGGAAGGACTGGTCTTCGGAGTCGCGGGGATCGACATTTCCCTGGATTTCATCTACGGCATCATTGCCCAAACCGATGGCTATACCAAGGGGTTTTCCACCTTGAGCGATGTGGAAGGACTCATCTATGCCGATTCCAATCAGGATCGGGAGGGATCCTATCTGTCCGAATCCAACACGGCCGACGCGGTTTCCGCCGCTTCGGAAGCCCTGAACTCTAACGAGCCTGTCAGAACCGAATCCTATTCGGAAAGCGATGAAACCGATTATATTCAGCTCTACTCGGTTATTGATTTCAATGCCAATATCGAAAACTGGCTCTTTATCGTCTCCATACCGGAGAAGGTTATCATGGAAGTGCCTGCCCGAATCACCCGGGCGACGGGATTTATCGGCGGCGGGGTGATTCTGATACTCGGGACACTCATATTTCTCATTTCAAGCAATCTGTCCCGCAAAGTGAAAATCCTCCTGACCACCCTTCAGGACTTGAAAAACGGGAATATGCGGATCGAGTTCAACGGGGAGACCCGTGATGAGATCGGGGAGATTGCCGACGGGCTCAATCATCTGACCCAGACCCTGAGCGGTAATATCCATGAAGTGAACGATCTCATCAAAAACCTGCAGCAGACGGCGGAACAGCTGACCCGGTCCATTGACAGAACCTCCGCCGCTTTTGAAAGCTCCGATAAGTCCCTGGGCACATCGGTTTCCGCCGAATCGGATATCCGGGGCAGCATAACGTCCACCATTGATTCTATCAAGGATATTACCCAGAGTCTGCGGAACCTCGAAAGCAATGTGAACAGCCAGACTGCCTCCATAATGGAATCGGTGTCTTCTATCGAACAGCTCCTGACCAATCTCAGAGCTACGGCGGATCTGGTCTCCCGTTCCCGAGGGTTCTATACCTCCCTTACGGAGAAGTCCGGAGTGGGGGAGAAGCTGCTCGGCGAGGTTATCAAGCTTATCGGCAGCGTTCAGAGCCAGTCGAATACTCTGCTCGAAACAAACACTATCATATCGGGTATCGCGTCCCAGACTAATCTGCTCTCTATGAATGCGGCCATCGAAGCGGCCCATGCGGGAGAGGCGGGAAAGGGATTTGCCGTGGTGGCCGATGAGATACGCAAACTGGCCGAGGAGACCTCTTTGAACTCCAGCCAGATCGATAACACCCTCAAGGGAATCGTCAGTACCATCGAAGAGGTCTCCCGTTCCTCCGAAAGGGTGGGCACCAATTTCGTGGAGATTCTGGAACTCATCGGTTCCGTTTCCCGTATCGAGCAGGAAATCGACACCACCCTTCAGGAGGAGAGCGAGGGGAGCAAACTGCTTCTGTCCTCTCTGAACAGCATGAGGGAGAGTACGGTGCAGCTTCAGAAAGAGACCGGGCAAATCTCAGACTTCGCCGAGACCATCCTGTCCGAGACGGATGTGCTCAGGAGGAACACGGACAATGTGAAATCCTCCATCGATATTATCCGCAGCAATAATGAGGAGGCCCGGGGCGCCCTGAGGCAGGTCAATGAGCTGACAGAAGAGAATAACGACAGAGTGGTTAACGTGGAGGAGCACCTGGCCTACTTTACCTTAAGAGAAAAAAAAGAGGGAGAAGAGAATAAAACCGTTTAGCATCGGAATTATCGGTATCGGAGATATCAGTGATAAATATATCAATAATCTCAGGCAGTGTGACATTGTCAATGTGCTGGGCTGTGCCAGCCGCAGTCTGGAGAAGGCACAGAAGATAGCTGCCGGATTCCATATTACGCCTCGGGACATGACCTGATCGCCGAAAAGGATATCGATATCGTCCTGAATCTGACCGTCCCCGCCGTTCACAGCGAGTATAATCCGGTTGCTCTTAAGGCGGGGAAACACGTTTATACCGAGACGCCCCTGGGCTCCGACCTGGAGAGCGCTCGGGAGATCATGGCCCCGGCGAAGGGGAAGAACCTCTACGTGGGATGTGCTCCAGACCTGCCGCAAGCTGATTGACGAAGGGCGGATCGGGAAAATCATCGGGCGGGAGCCTACTGTCTCTATCACGGGACGGAGAGTTTTCATCCTAATCCTTTTTTCTTTGACCGGAGCCCATAGGGGAGAACCCTTTCCCGTTGTGGTGGATACCCATGTGACGGGCAGTTTGGAATTCGAAAATGGGGCCATCGCTACCATTACCACCAGTTTTGACGTGTGGGACTCGGAGATGCCACGTATCGAAATCTATGGAACCGAGGGAACCATTTGTCTGAATGATCCGGATCCTCTGGACGGGCCCAACCTCTTCATCGGTCCCGTACTGCTGCGGACGAAAAAGGAATACAGATGGGGGGACTTTCCCCGCAGCGAGAATCCCCCCGCCTGGATCGAAGTTCCCGTGACGCACCGGTTCAACTCCACTGTCCATACGAAGAACAGCCGGGGCATAGGCCTGGTTGACATGGCCTACGCTATCCGGCAGGGGCGAAAGGAACGGGCCAGCGGGGACATGGCCCTTCACTCCCTTGAGGTGATGACCCTTATTCTCAAATCGGCGAAGGAACACCGTTTCAATCATCGATGTGTTACTGTCCGGAAATATTCCGTGAGATCTTTAAAAGGTTTCTTCCAACACTTCTAATAATTGTTCTACTACTACGTCATTTGTAACTTTCATAGTCATTTACTCCTGATACAAGCCCCTGCCAGATAGGGCTTGTATCACCAAGTATAACATACCAAACGGCACATAGCTTCACTTCCTTCTTCCGATTATCCTTAAGAAAACTGTACCTCTGGAGGAACATATGCTGTTATTGCTCGGAACCTTACTATTTTTCTATGCCCTGTTTTTCGTTAACGCCTATCTGTTCTCCCGTCAGAAGAAACTGTGGGAGAAAAAGCTCCGCATGAATCCCCCCGCGGAGAAATAGGCTTCCCCTCAGTGATTTCTTCTTTTTCTTTTTTTTTCCCGTTTCCGCCTGTACTCTTCCTCTTTGTCGCGATCCCTTGCTTCTCTTCGAATGGCCTTCCTTTCCCGTAGATACTCGGTTCTGCTTTCGCTGTAGAGAACCAGGGATTTCGAGAAACACCGCTCCTGTTCCTCTGGGGTCCGTTTTTTTTTGATTCTGAATCGCCCCTCCGTTTGCCGGAGCGGCAAATCGTCGTACACATCCCGGTAGAACCGGAGAATGTCCCCGTTATCCGGCTCGGAACCGAATACATATCTCCCCACACGGACCGTTCCGTCGGAAGAGATTTTTTCCACGAGGGCGGCCCAGAACTGGCCGTCATAATAGATGGTTGTGATGACTTCGTCCAATTTTTCCTCCAAATTTCCTCTGGAGGCAAAAACGGACATTGGTGACAATGGATACTGAACCCGGAAACCGGGTCGCCCGGACTACCTGCGGGGCCGTGTTTTCTTTTTGCCTGGTTAATGAGATATTTTCTCTCGAATCCTAGCCTTCCCGGGTCTGTTTTGTCAAGGAGAGAAAAAAGGGCAGCCCATCAGGACTGCCCCCATCGGTTTTTATTCAGTGCCTAGTTCCCCAGGCCCTTTTTCTTGGTGGATACGTCAAAGACAACGGCCAGAAGAAGAACGAGTCCCTTGATAGCCTGCTGCCAGTCGACGCCCACTCCCATGATGGACATACCGTTGTTCAAAACGCCCATGACAAGACCGCCGATGATGGCTCCCATGATGGTTCCGATACCGCCCGATGCGGAGGCGCCGCCGATGAAACAGGACGCGATGGCATCCAGCTCAAACATATTTCCCGCCTTGGGGGTGGCGGCGTTCAAACGTCCCGCCACGACGATACCGGCCAGAGCGGAGAGAAGCCCCATATTGGTATAAACCAGGAACATGACCCGCTGCGTTTTGACTCCGGAGAGCATGGCCGCTTTTTCGTTACCGCCCAGAGCATAGATGTGTCTTCCGAAAATGGTCTTCTGGGTAATGAAGGTGTAAAGCAGAATCAGAAAGGCCAGGAGAATCAGAACAATGGGGATACCGTTGTAGTTGGCCAGGGAAAATGCCAGAGCGTTTATAGCCAGAACGATAAAGACGATTTTCAACAATTCCGCCCAGAAGGGGGGTACTTCAAAGTTGTATTTTACTTTGTCCCGGCGGGATTTAAACAGGGCGAAGATAAAGATCACCGATACGGCTAAGCCCAGAACGATCGCCAGGGTATTGAATTGGCCTATGCGGACTTCTCTTCCCGGCAGATAACCGGCCGCCAGAGCCTGGAAGCTTTTTTCGAAGGGTGATTTGGTCTGGCCCTTGAGGATTACCATGGTGAGCCCGCGCCAGATAAGCATTCCCGCCAGGGTAACGATAAACGCGGGTATGTGCATGTAGGCGATAAAGTAACCGTGAAAGGCTCCGATTGCGATACCTATCAGCAGAGCCAGGAATATGGTCACACCCACGGGCATGCCCCAATCCACCATCATGATAGCTGCTACGGCTCCGACGAAGGCAACCACCGACCCGACGGAAAGGTCAATGTTTCCCGTAAGGATACACAGAAGCATTCCCGTTGCGAGAATGAGAACGTAGGCATTCTGCAGTATCAGGTTATTCACATTCATGGACCGGAACAGAATCCCTCCTGTAAGGATCTGGAACAGAACCATGATAAACACCAGGGCCATAACCATTCCGTTTTTTCGCATGTTGCTCTTGAATAAAGATGCTAATTCATTCATAAACTCTTCCTCGACTTTATTTCTTTTTGATGGGTCATAATGGTTTTCATAATGCTTTCCTGGGAAGCATCCTTTCTGTTCAGGCATCCGGCTACTTCGCCCTCGTTAATTACGTAGATGCGGTCGCACATTCCCAGAAGCTCGGGAAGCTCGGAGCTGATCATCAGCACCGCCTTACCCTGGGCGGCCAGCTGGTTGATGATCGTGTAGATCTCGTATTTGGCACCCACGTCGATACCCCGGGTCGGCTCGTCCAGGAGCAGTACGTCCGGTTCGGACATGAGCCATTTGCTCAGAACCACCTTCTGCTGATTTCCTCCGGAAAGGTTCTCCACATGCTGGTTCAGGCCGCTGCACTTCAGGGCCAGCTTCTTGCGAAAGTCGTCCGCCTGGACAATCTCTTCATTCAGATTCAGTATGCCCCGGTCGGAGATTTTTTTCAGGTTGGGAAGGCAGATATTGGTCTTTATGTCGTTAATGAGGACGAGACCGTAGTTCTTTCTATCCTCGGTCAGGTAGACCACCCCTTCCTCTATGGATTGATTGACCGAATTCAGGACAATCTCCTTACCATTCTTGAAAATCTTACCCGAATGGTTGCTGCCGTAGGATTTTCCAAAGAGGCTCATGGCCAGTTCGGTTCGTCCCGCGCCCATCAGGCCGGCAAATCCCACCACTTCACCCGCTTTTATGTTAAAAGAGGCTTTATTAACGATTTTTCTCTGATCCTGGACGGGATGGTAAACGGTCCAGTCTTCTACCCTGAAGACCTCGTCTCCCACTTCCGTGTCCCTCTCGGGCCAGCGGTCGGTGATTTCCCGGCCCACCATGCATTTGATGATCTCGTCTTCATGAAAAGCGTCCTGGCCCCGGACCAGTGTGTCGATGACCTGTCCGTCCCGTATAACCGTTATCTGATCGGCCACCTGTTCCACTTCGTTCAGCTTATGGCTGATAAGTATGGAAGTGACCCCGTGTGATTTCAGATCGATAAGCAGACTCAGGAGTTTCTGGGACTCCTCGTCGTTCAGTGCCGCCGTTGGCTCGTCCAGGATAAGCAGCTTCACATCCTTGGACAGGGCCTTGGCAATTTCCACAAGCTGCTGTTTTCCCACGCCTATCTGGCCGATAAGGGTAGTGGGGTTCTCGTCCAGGCCGACCTTCTTCAAAAGCCCCGCCGCTTTATCTATGGATTTATTCCAGTTTATGATTCCGCCCTGGTGTACCTCGTTGCCGAGGAATATATTCTCCGCAATGGAGAGATAGGGAATAAGAGCCAGTTCCTGGTGGATGATGACAATTCCCTGTTTTTCGCTGTCCTTAATATCCTTGAAGGAACACTCCTGTCCTTTGAAAAGGATGGCCCCTCCGTAAGTCCCATGGGGGTAGACGCCGGATAGCACGTTCATGAGTGTTGATTTTCCCGCTCCGTTTTCGCCAACCAGGGCGTGTATTTCGTCATCCTCTACAGTCAACGATACGCCGTTCAGAGCTTTTACCCCGGAAAACTCCTTTGTGATATCGCGCATCTCTAATATGGTGTTGCCCATTTTTTATCTCCCGATGGTCAAGAAAAACTGCCGACCGCAGCCGGCAGTTCCCTACTTTTCAATCAATAGAGGATACTATAATCCTATTTGATCTTTCGTGTAATATCCAGTGTCAATTAACGCTTCTATAACATTTGACTTGTCAACGGATACGGGTGTCTCCAGAAAGGAGGGTACCACGAATACGCCGTTGTCATAGGTTGTGGTGTTGTTGATCTCCGGTTTCTTACCCTGAAGAACGGCGTCAACCATGTCGGAAGCTCTCTTGGCCAGGGTTCTGGTATCCTTGAATACGGTTGAGTACTGCTCCCCGGCGAGGATTGACTTAACAGAAGGAACTTCTGCGTCCTGTCCGGAAACAAGGGGAAGGGGCTTGGCCGATCCGTAACCAACGCTCTTTACAGCGGAGAGGATACCGATGGAAAGTCCGTCGTAGGGAGAGAGAACCGCGTCCACGTTCTTGTCGGTGTAGTAAGCAGCCAGAAGGTTATCCATTCTCTGCTGAGCCACAACGCCGTCCCAGCGCAGGGTAGCAACCTGTTCGAAATCGGTCTGTCCGGAAACAACCACAAGCTGACCCTTGTCGATGTAGGGCTGGAGAATGCTCATGGCGCCGTCAAAGAAATAGTAGGCGTTGGTGTCGTCGGGAGAACCGGCGAAAAGCTCGATATTGAAAGGGCCTTTCTTATTCTTGAGGTCAAGTCCTTCTACCAGAGAGGTAGCCTGGATAACACCGACCTTGAAGTTGTCGAAGGTGGCGTAGTAGCTTACGTGGGGGGTATTGACGATGAGGCGGTCGTAGGAAATGATTTTCACATCATTCTGAGCGGCCTGCTCCAGTACGTTGAAAAGGGCGGCACCGTCGATAGCAGCGATGACGAGACAGTCGGCTCCCTTAACAATCATGTTCTCTATCTGGTTTACCTGGGCATCGATATTATCTTCGGCGTACTGAAGATCAACCTTGTAGCCTCTCTGTTCCAGAATGTCCTTCATGTAACTGCCATCCTGAATCCATCTCTGAGAGGACTGGGTGGGCATGGCGATACCAACGATTTTCTGGTCGGTCTTCTCTCCGCCTCCGTTGGCGAAAAGGGGAAGGGATGCAAGGGCGGTGAGCCCGATCAATGCGATTGCAATGATTTTTTTCATACAAAACTCCTTGAATGTTTTTATTCGAAAACAAACATAAAACGAACTAAATCGTAATCATATCGTTTCGAATGTGAATTTACGGTACACCCACTCCCCCTATCTGTCAAGAAAAAAGTTTCATTCGGTTACGAAAAAAATTTGCCAATACTCCACCTATATGATAATATGATTTCCCGGAGGAATCATCCCGTCGTGTATGCCATAGAGCGGATCCGTATTATCAAACAGTATCTCGAAGAGCACGGACAGGTGCAGGTGCAGGCCCTGAGTTCCCTTCTGGATGTCTCCGAAGTAACCGTCCGCCGGGACCTGGAGCGTCTTGAAGCGGAGGGCTGGCTGACCAGAACACACGGAGGGGCTATCATCAACCGTCCCGATCCGGTGGCCGCTCCCGGGGAAAATCTCTTTCCCGAAGGAGAGGAGGACGCCTATCGGGGCATCGCCTTCGTGGCTCTGCAGATGATCTCCGACGGGGATGTGATCATGCTTTCCGGGGGAACGGCGAACCGGGTCATCGCCTCCCGTTTGGGGGAGCGCAACGGATTGACCGTCCTGACGAACGATATCATTATCGCCGCCCACATCTCCCGGCAGGAAGGAAACAAAACGGTTATGCTGGGAGGCTCCCTGGATCGGGACGATCTGTCCCTCTACGGGGCTATGGCCCTGGGAAATCTGGACAAATTCTTCGTTAATCTCTTCTTCGCCGAGGTGGACGGTCTGAGCCGGGATCTTCACTTTACCGTGAAAAGCCAGGAGAAAGCGGAACTGATCACCCAGGCCCGCACCGTGGCCAATAAGACGATCATTGTCTGCCCCTCAGATCGTTCCAATTTTAACGCTTTCTTCCGCCTGGGCAATATTCACTTCGCCCAGAATATCATATCCACTTCGGATCTGAAGGATGAGTACAAGGGGGCTATCTTTAATGAAGGGGTTCCCCTGTTTACGTCCATAGACGCCTATGAGGGGAGCCGCTAGGAATGGAAAAAACCGAACCCTGGCTGGTTCTGGAAGATGTTGTCAAAGCCTTTGATGATTTCAGACTGGGCCCCCTGAACTGGGAGCTCTTCTCCGGGGAAGTTCATATGATCATAGGGGAGAACGGTTCTGGAAAATCCACCCTGATGAAACTTCTCGCCGGATGGTTCTCTCCCACTTCCGGGCAAATCAGAATTGAAGGAACGCCTGTCAGTTTCAAAGCGATCAAGGACGCCTATGATAGGGGGATTTTTTATCTTCACCAGGAATTCCAGTGCTTTGAAAACCTCATGGTGGCGGAGAATCTCTTTTTGGGAAACCTTCCCGCCCTGGGTCGCTTTTCCCTATTCTACAACAGAAATAAAATCCTTTTTAAAAGCCGTGAGGCCTTCAAGGAGCTGGGCATCACCCTCAACGAGCGCTCTCTCATAGGGGAGCTGAACTATGCGGAGCGTCAGCTCGTATCCGCCGTGCGGGGGTATCTCTCCCCGGCAAAGATCGTTATTCTCGACGAGCCCTCTTCGGTCATGTCCCCTGCGGAGAGGGAGATTCTCTTTGACATCGTCCGCCGGCTCAAGGAGCAGGGGCGCATCATTATCTATATTTCCCACCGGCTCGATGAGATCTCCCGCATCGGCGACCGGGTATCCGTTATGGACAAGGGCCGGCTGGTGGTGACCCAGGCCTGCGAAACCATGGACCAGAACCGGCTGATACGTATCATGACCGGCCAGGTTCACAAGGACCGCTATCCCCGGCTGGCCACCGTCAAGAAGAAGATCGTCCTCTCGGTCAACGACCTGCAGTACACCCCCATTCTCAAGAGTATTAATTTCGATCTGAGGGAGGGGGAGATTCTGGGTGTTACGGGGCTCATGGGATCGGGAAGGACCCTGCTGGCCAACTGCCTCTTCGGGGTGGTGACCCCCTCGGGGGGGGCCATCACCATCGACGGGAAGGAAGTCCGTTTCCAGCATCCCGTAGAAGCCATGACCGAGGGGATCTCACTCATTCCCGAGGACCGGCAGAAGAACGGCATCTTCTCCCGCATGGATCTTTTACATAACATGACCAGCGCCTCCCTGGAACGGTACAGGAACCTGTTCTTTCTGGACGAGACCTTTATGGATGAGATCACCCGGAGCTATGTGGATATCATGAGAATCAATCCGGGAAAGTCGAACGATATCATCGACCAGTATTCCGGGGGGAATCAGCAGAAGGTGATGGTTTCCAAGTGGCTGATGAGCCGGACGAAGATTTATATTATGGACGAGCCGACCAGGGGCATCGATCATGCCTCCCGGTTGGATATATACAATACCATGAACGATCTGACCGCCAAAGGGGCCGGGATCATACTGATTTCATCGGAAATTGAGGAGACCCTGGGCATGGCCGACCGTATTCTTGTTCTCTCCAACGGGGTTATCGCCAGTGAAATGACCCGGGAGGAAGCCACCAAGGAGAGGATTATCGAGGCGGCCACTTCGGAGATCTAACCGAAATCCAGCACATCCCTTACCGCATCGGCCAGTTCCCGGCTGGAAAAGGGTTTCTGAATAAACTGTATGCCCTCTTCCAGAATACCGTGCCGGGCGATGATATCGTCGGTGTAGCCGCTCATGAAGAGGTATTTGATATCCCCGTGATCCTTCCGGATCAGGTCGGCCAGCTCTTTCCCGTTGGTCTCTGGCATGACGATATCGCTCAGAACCAGATCAATCTCCTCGGCGGCGACAATGGCCAGGGCCTCCTCCTTCGTGCCCGCAGTGAAGACCCGGTAGCCGTAATTGGAGAGCATCATGGAACTCATCTTCAGGAGTACCGCTTCATCCTCGATTATGAGAATCTTCTCGTTACCCCGGTCCGCCTCGCTCTCCTTTTTCTTCTCTCCCTGGGCGGATGTCTTCATGTCCCTTTGGAAGTAGACTTTGAAGGTGGTCCCCATGCCCAATTCGCTGTAAACGGTTATGCTCCCGTTGTTCTGTTTGACGATACCGTAAACCGTGGAAAGGCCCAGTCCGGTTCCCTTGCCCACTCCCTTGGTGGTGTAGAAGGGCTCGAATATTTTTGTCATAACCTCTTCGGCCATTCCCATTCCGTTATCGGAGACGGAGAGGCAGACATATTCACCGGGTATCGTTTCGGGATGATAATCGCAATAGGTTTCGTCCAGTATCTGATTCGCCGTTTCAATGATGATCCGACCCGTCCCGCCTATGGCATCCCGGGCGTTGACGCAGAGATTGGCAATGACTTGGTCCACCTGGGCCGGATCGATACAGACGGGCCAGAGATCCCTGCCGGCCTGCCAGTTCAATTCTATATCTTCGCCGATCAGACTGCCCAGCATTTTGAGCATATTTTCGACTCGCCGATTCAGGTCCAGGGTTTCCGGGCTGACATTCTGCTTGCGCGCGAAGGCCAGCAGCTGTTTCGTCAGGGAGGAGGAGCGCTCCGCCGCTTTGATAATCTCCTGGAGATAGGAGTCATGGGCCTCGTCCTTATCGGTACTGCCCAGGGCCATTTCGGCATATCCCATGATGATCCCCAGAATATTGTTGAAGTCATGGGCCACCCCGCCGGCCAGTCGGCCGATCGATTCAATTTTCTGAATCTGGCGCAGCTGGTTTTCCAGCTTCTTCTGCTTGGATATGTCATTGCTGATAATTCCGATTCCCTCTCCCACGGGGAAAATCTTATGGCTGTAGGGGATTGAGGCGTCTTCAGAGAGGTATTCCTCCTCGAAGGTGTAGGTTCTGCCCGTTTCCCTCACCAGATCATAGTAGTGGAGGAGAGTCACCCCTTCCCGGGGGTAGTACGCTGCATAATCCCTGATATTGGTGCCTATGATTTCTCTGCCTTCGAATTGCTTAGGGTACATAGCCCGGGCGCAGGAGTTTATCTGCACGATGTTTCCCGTCTTGTCATAGATAGTGATGGCGTCGTTAGTGGATTCCAGGAAAGACTGAAGCCACTCCTGGGTTTTCATGAGCTCCCGTTCCGACTCTATCCGCTCGGTGATATCCCGGCCGATACCCAGCACGCCCATGATCTCCCCGCTTTCATGAAGAATAGGAGTCTTGATCGTCTCAAGCACTTCCCGGTGATGGTCGGAGTTGTAGACCACTTCCTCTTCGAATTTAATCGAATGGCCCGCGTTGATGGCATTCCGGTCGAATTGGCGGAAGCTGTCCGCCGTCTCCAGGCTCATGAAATCGTAATCCGTCTTTCCGATGATATTCTCTTTTTCGTCCCCGTAAAAATTCTCGAACCGGGCGTTGCAGTAAAGATAGCGGCCCTCGGGATCCTTGAACCAGAGGAGGTCGGGAACTGTGTCAATGAGCGTATTCAGGTAGGTTTCGGTTTTCTGCTGTTTCTCCAGCAGGACCTCGTCTTCGGCGATATGTTTTTTCTGGCGGTAGTTCTGGTAGGCAATGGTGGAGAGGAGATTGGCCAGGAAGGAGAGCATGTCCACCATACTCTGAAACTTCGTCTGATCCATGGTGGGGACCTTCCTAAAGGCTTTTATTCCCTCTTCCTCGTCCGCGCCGATGCTCCGGAGATAGTTGCGTATATCCCCTTCCTTTTGATTATGATCCCGTACCGGCCCCAGCAGCCAGATCGCGATGGGCTTGTCCCGGACTGTGATAACCGCCGCTCCGTCCCAGAGGCCCGGTCCGGAACAGCGTCGGATGGCCGGTTTCTCCAGGGCGAGCCGTCCCAGCACCGCATCGGACTGGAAGCAGCGGGCGCAGCCCTTTTCGTTGGACCGGATGAAATCATCGCAGAAGTGATTTATGCCGCACGTCCTTGTAATGGGCGTGCCGTCTAGTTGGGCGATGACCGATGATATGCCCACCGCGCGGCAGAATTGATCCTGAAGTTTCTGAATTTCATCAAGATCGAAAAGAGATGACAGGGTTATGCTATCCAGATCTTCCAGTTCCACCTTTTCATTATACATTCAGATGAGGGCAAAAGCAAATCGTCGAAGCCATTTCGGAAGCAATGAGAACTATCGTTCGTCCACCACCCGAATCGCTTTTCCCTCCTGCACGGGAAGGACTCCCGGCTCGTGCAGTTCTATCTGGGGAGCGATGGTTATGGAAGCCCGCAGGTCGTCTCTCAGACGTCCGATAAGGGTATTCATTTTCCTGGTGTCGTCGGAGAACAGCCCTTCGCTGACCTCGGTCTGGATGATCAGCTGGTCCAGGGTTCCCTTTTTTCGCAGAAGGATGCGGTAGTTGTTTCCCATCTCGGGCATTTTCATGATCACCTCTTCGATTTGGCTGGGAAACACATTCACCCCGTTGATGATCATCATATCGTCGGTACGGCCGGTGATGCGGTTGATCCGCCGGCTCGTCCGCCCGCAGGAGCACTCCCCCGGGATTACCGAAGTCAGGTCCTTTGTGCGGTACCGCAGAATGGGAGTGGCCGTGCGGATGAGAATGGTCAGAACCAGTTCCCCCTCGACCCCGTCCTCTACGGGCTCGAAGCTGTCCCGGTCTATCACTTCCATGTAGTAGGAGTCCTCCCAGAGGTGCATGCCCGCCTTCTTCTCGCATTCGAAGGCTACGCTGGGACCGTTCATCTCGGAAAGACCGTAGGAGTTGTACGCTTCGATGCCCCAGAGTTCCTCGATTTTCTGCCGGATCTCTTCGGCGTGGGGTTCCGCTCCGATTAATGCCCGCTTGAGCTGAAAGTCGGAGGGCTTGTAACCGTATTCGGCCATTTTGCCGTACATATGCAGCATGTAGCTGGGGGTGGCATGGACCACGGTGGTGCCGAAGTCCTTCATCAGCTTATACTGACGGGCCGTATTGCCGCTGGAGGCGGGAATGACCAGCATACCCAGTTTCTCCGCGCCGTAGTGCAGGCCTATGCCCCCGGTAAAGAGGCCGTAGGTCATCATATTCTGAAAGACATCTCCCCGGTGGCAGCCCACGGCCATGAGGGAGCGGACCGTCATGTCGGTCCAATTGTCCAGATCCTTCTGATTCAGGTAAATCACCGTGGGATCCCCGGTGGTGCCGCTTGAGGCGTGCATGCGAACCACGTCGTCCATGGGGCAGGAGAGCATACCCGTGGGGTAGGCGTCCCTTA
>JAFGPQ010000262.1 GCA_016936115.1 Spirochaetales bacterium
AGCTATCAGACCGTCAGGAGCCTAAAGCAACGCTCTTTATGATACGATAGCGATTATGTGAATGAGTTTTGAAAGAGGCTCTCTAATTGTTTATTTTCACTTTCAGCTTTCAACTGTCCGCTATCCGCTTTCGCACTTCGGCTTTCAGCCTAAAATAACCTTCTTGACCTCGTCGTCGGAGGGATTCTTACCGAAGATATGAACGGGCTGCAGAAAATGCATGTTGTGCTCGTTCATAAACCTTTCCATTCCCCCGCCGGTAATGTTTAACATGATCCGGCCGTCCTTGGGAACCGATCCCTCTTCCACAGCCTGGATCAGGGAGGCCACAGCCACGGCCGCCGCCGGAGAGATATCGTTCCCTTCGGACTCTTTGAAGAGTTCCCCCGCCTGGGAGGCTTCTTCGTTAGTAACGGCCAACACATCCCCCTTCGTATCTGTCAGAGCGTCAAAGAGACCGCCGGTAAGGCTGTAGGGAGGCTTTCGGTTCGTCAGGACTTTGCCGATAACCGCTTCGGCCTGTTTCCGGGCTTCGTCGTCATCCAGAGCCACAAGATCCCGGCTTCCCGCCTTCCAGGAGTCATAGATCAGGGTAAAGGGCTTATTCTGGGAAACCATGAGCTTCATGCCGTTCGACCCGAAGCGGCCGTCTTTCTGAAGACGTTTCACCGCCTCCCAGGCGGCGATAGCCCCGGTGCCGCTTCCCACAGCCTGGAAATAGTACTCCGGAATGGCGCCCATGGCCTCGGCCGCGCTCAGCACAGTGGTGGCCATACCGTCCCGCCGGGCTATATTCTTGGCGCCCCCTTCGGGGGAGAATCCCTCTAAAGAACAGATCTGATTTGAGAGGGAGATGGCGTCGAAGTAATCGGTGCCGCTCGGGGTGCAGTAGAGTTTGACGCAGTCGTTGAGCTTGGTATCGAACCATAGAGCGTCTATATTTTCCTCGGGAACGCACAGAACCAGGGGAATGTTGTTATCGGAACAGACCCGGGCGAAGGCGCGGGCCGTATTTCCGGCGGAAGCTACCACCAGGGTATCGGTGAAATCCTCTCCCATGCGGCCGCACACGCTGTAGGCTTCGCACTCCTTGAAGGCGCCCGTCTTCATATGGGCTCCTTTCTCTGGCCACCAGCCATTGAAAGTAATCCACAGATCGGTAAGGCCAAGTTCTGCGGCGAAACCTTCGCTTTTATAGGTCACAGGAGCGCCGGAACCGACCAGAGCCCGCTTAACCGGCAGCCAGTCGGCGAAACGATACAGCCCCATATCGGCGGGTCCGAACTCAATCTGTTTTTTAGCATAATCCGCCCGGATCAGCCCGGGTTTGCCGCATTCGGGACAGCCCAGGGGATATCCTTCGTCCCCCATTTCATGGCCGCAGCACAGACAGGCCACCCGGTACTCGGTTCTCTTTAAATCCATTTTATACTCCTTCAGGAAAGGATAATTCCCTCATCGGTCAATAGTTTCTCCACCTTCTCCGCCTCGGTCACCGCTTCAGAGACATTGACGATCTGATAGTCCGGCTTCAGGTCCGTGGTCAGATCATGGCCCAGCCAGATCGTTTTGAGCCGGTGGGGCTCGATGGTCAGGGCGATCTGGTCCCTCTCTTCCCCGGTCAGCTCAGGACAGGAGACGATCAGGATAGCCCCCCCTTCCATGGACATCTTGGAGAGTACCGCCAGACGGGTAATCATCTCCTCTCTCTCGTGGGCAGCCAGACGGCGGCCCCGGCGGCTGTCACCCCAGTCAGGATCCCCTTCCCCGTCGGAGAAGTTATTGATCCCCAGATAGAAAGCGTGGCATCCCCGGTCGAAGAGGCGTCTTTCCAGAGCCTTGGAAACATTGCTTTTTCCCACGTCCTGCTCTCCGGTCACCAGAAGGAGCTGAGATCTATGGCCCAGGGCTTTCACCCGTTCCGAAGAGGAAATATTTCCCGTTTCCCAGGAGAAATTTCGGTGGATCACGTCCCGCCGGTGACCGGACATGCTGTCCTTCACCACTTCCCGGATGATACCGCCCCCGGCGATTTCGTAGTCATCCACGATAACGAAGCGGCTGGCGCTGGGCAGATCCTCCACCAGATCAAAGGCGATGGCCCGGTTCGTGGTGAAGACGCACTCCGCCACATCGTGGCGGCCCACCATCTTTTTCATATTGTCGGTGCTCAGACTGGAGGCGTCAATAACGCGAATCGTATCGAAGAGCTGCATCTTCACCCGGTCCGTGCCGACCTTGAGAATGTAGTCCTTGCCCTTCTCAAGGGGCTTTTTACCCAGCCAGAAAAGGCTCACCCGAAAGACATTCCCCACCTGGGGCTGCTTTTCCCCTACCCGGGCGACCAGATTGCCCCGCTTGGCATAGATCTGCTCGGACATGGTAAAACCCGTGGCCTGTCCCGGCCCCACCGATTCGGGGGATTCCCCGCTAAACACTTCTATTGTCTCGACCCGGCTCTTCTTGCCCGAGGGATAAAAGATGACCTCGTCCCCCTGCTTCAGAACGCCCGAATCCACCGTACCGGCAATGATCCGTCGGCTGTCCCCTTCGTTGGTGAACTTGTACACATCCTGCACGGACATGCGGAAGGGCAGCTTGGTGGGCTTGTCTTCTTTGCGGAATTTATCGAGAAGGGAGAGAACCGTATCCCCGTTCCACCAGGGCATGTTCTTGCTCAGGGAGGCGATATTGTCCCCTTCCCGCCCGCTTACGGGGATAAAAGAGACATCGGTCATATCCAGATTCTTCAGGAACCGGCTATACTTGCGTTCGATCTGCCGATAAATGCGCTGGGAATACTCCACCAGATCCATCTTGTTCACCACCACGCAGAGCTGGCGGATTCCCAGCATGGAGAGCAGGTAACCGTGGCGGCGGGAATTCTCCTGAATCCCCTCGTCCGCATCGATAACCAGAAAGGCCGCTTCCGCCCGGGCCGCGCCGGTAACCATGTTCTTGAGGAATTCGATGTGCCCGGGAGCGTCCAGGATGATGTAATCTCGTTTTTCTGTCTTGAAAAAGACCCGGGCCGCGTCGATGGTGATACCCTGGGCCTGCTCGTCCTTCAGGGCGTCCAGGAGGAAGGCGTATTCGAAGGGTTTGGAATTCCGCTCGCAGTTTCGCTTCACCGACTCCAGCTTACCCTCGGGCAGACTGTTCGTATCGGCGAGCATGCGGCCGATGACCGTACTCTTGCCGTGATCCACGTGTCCGGTGATGACGATGTTCATCTGTTCTTTCATTTTGCTGTTCATCACATGTACCCGTCCCGTCTCAGAGTTTCCAGTCCGCCCCCGTCTTCCTTATCCTGGGCCCGGCCGGACCTCTCGGCGATGTTGGCGAATTTTCCGGTCTTGAGCTCCTCGATGATCTCCCGCACATTGCGGGCGTCCGACTCCACCGGGTGGGTGCAGGGCATGCAGCCAAGGGAACGGTAGCGTATGCCGTCGCCCTGGTTATAGTAGAGGGAGACCGTGGGGATGTTCTCCCGCTCGATGTACTCCCAGATATTCAGCTCCGTCCAGTCCAGCAGGGGATGGAT
>JAFGPQ010000034.1 GCA_016936115.1 Spirochaetales bacterium
ACCCGCTTCGCCATGGCCCAGCGGGAAGTGGGGCTCGCTATCGGGGAACCTCCCTCCACCCGCAGCTATCCCCCTTCGGTTTTCACCCTGCTGCCGAAGCTGCTGGAAAGAACCGGAACCAGCGACAAAGGAACTATTACCGGCTTCTACACCATCCTCGTGGAAGGGGATGACATGGACGAGCCCATCTCCGATGCGGTCCGGGGTATCCTGGACGGTCACCTTGTTTTGTCCCGCACCCTGGCCAACCGCTACCACTATCCCGCGGTGGATGTCCTGGCATCGGTATCCCGGCTCACGGGGAAGATCCTGTCTCCCAAAATACTGGAGAATATCGGACGCATCCGCCACATCATGGCGGTCTACCACGAAAAAGAGGACCTGATCAGTCTGGGAGCCTATGTGAAGGGCTCCAGTCCTGAGGTGGATCTGGCCATAAGAAAGAACGAAGAGATAAACCGGTTCCTGCGGCAGGAAATTCAGGAAAAGACCCCACTTAAGGAGGTCTTCCGCCGTCTGGGGGATCTGGCGGATAATCCTATGACGGAAGAGGAGCTGAATAGTGAAGTCCTTTCGATTCTCGCTTGAATCGGTTCTGGAATACCGCCGGGAGATTGAGGAAGAGTGGGAGATCCGTCTGGCAAGAGTCAACGGGGAATATAACCGGATTCTGCTTGATATTGAGGAGAACGACCGTCATTCCCGGGAAGCCCTGGACGGTTCATCCCTGGCTGTCGGCGGGACGGAAGCCCACAGCTGGGGTATGTACCGGTGGCGTCTGGAATCGCAGAAGGTTCAGCTTTTGAGGGCCCTGGCGGCCAAGGAAGAGGAGCAGTCCCGCATCCGTAGGAAATTTCTGGAAGTGACCAGGGACCGGAAAATCATCAGCCGCCTGAAGGAAAAGAAAATGGAAGAGTATAAAAAATATCTGATCAAAGAGGAGATCAAACGCCTTGATGATCTGACCGCTGCTAAATCGGCGGGGGAGGCGGCACTGTGAACCGGATCGGCGGAATCGTAAAAGTCATATTTCTTCTTCTGCTCCTGGCTGTAATCGTGGTGGGGGGACTTCTCTGGTTTGATTATCTGGGTATCGTCGATACGGGTGAAACCCTGCTCCTGGTCAGGAATATGCTGGGAATTGCCCCCAAGGAAGACATCGCCGGCATAGCGGACAGCCCCTGGCTTCTTGATGAGGAAAGGCTTAAAAAGAGGCAGCAGGCGGTGGATCTTCAGCTCCAGGATGTGCGCAGCGCCCAGGAGGAGCAGCAGGTGAAGAACAACGAACTGCTCCAGTGGTCGGAAGAGCTCTCCCAAAGGGAAAAAGAGATCAGCGAAAAAGAAAATTCCCTTAATGAGGCTTTAAAAATGTACGACAATAGAAATGCGAACCTGGAACAAATGGCTACTTATTGGGGCGGAATGAGCCCCGACAACGCGGTTGCCATTATGAACAGCATGGACAGTCTGGATGTGGTGGATGTTTTGAGAACATCGGAAAGACTGGCCCGTGAGTCCGGCGAAGCCTCTCTGGTTGCTTACTGGATCTCCAAGATGGAGCCGGACCGGGCAGCGGAAATCCAGAGACTGATGACCAGAGACTCGGAGGAATAGAATCTTCCTCCAGGAGGTGCTATGACAGCTGTTAAAGGAATTGAACTGCTTCCCCCACGGGAAGATACTGTCGATTCCTCCCGCGAGGTTAAAAGTAAAACCGAACCTTCCCCCTTCGACCGTTTGCTGTCGAAGAAGACGGAAGAGGCCGCCGGGATCCCGAAGCGTAATCTGAACCCGGAAAAGGCGGAAGCCCCTGTCCGGGCCCGGGTCTACTCGGCGAAAAAAGTGGCCGCCCTGCTCAGGGCGGGCCGGGAAGAGGGACTGCTCGGCAGCGAATCCCGTCCCGATTTCGCCCAACTGAAAAAATCGGATCTCTCCCCGCAGAAAGAGGCTCAGGGAATCCTGCGCAAAATGGGGGTTCTGAAAACCGCCTATACCGCTGCCGGTGAGAAGAAGGGGGAAACGGAAAACGTTCCCGCTCTGATCGCCCGCTTTCTGAAAGGGGAGATCTCCCCGGAGGAGCTGGACGCCCTGGTGGCGGCGGATAGGACAACCGTTAAGGGGCTCGCTTCCGGTGAAAAGAAGACAGCCGAAGATCTGCTTGCCTCACTTGTTACTGAAAAAAGCGATGCCGGTGAAGAGGGGGATCTCCTTAAGGGATTTCTCACCGATGACGGGAAGATTGTCTACTTTGAAGAACTGCCCCCCGGCGAAGCTCTTAAGATCGACCGCAGTGCAAAAAACAACGACTCGGTTAAATCTGTTGCGGGTAAGAATAAGATTCAGTTCGAGGTGAATGTGGCAGACCTGAGAACGGCTAAGGCGGCACAGAATCAGCATCAGGGAGCGGTTCAGGAAGGAAGTGCTCTTCTGAAGGAGAAGCTGGCCCATATGGAATCCCAGGGGCATGGGGCTGATGCGAAGAAAGGGGAGTCCGTAGAGGATATTCTTTCCGGTCCCGCCGAAAAGCTTATCAGTGCCGAAGGGGGCGGCGGCCGGTTCCAGGCTCCCGTTTCCCGGGAAGTTTCACGCCTGTTCAGAGACTATATGAACGATACGGGGAGTAAGGAACTTGTCAGAAAGATCGATTTCATTCTCAAGGACAACAATCAGGGGGAGATCAAGCTCATCCTCAAACCGGAAGCCCTGGGGAATGTGCGAATTAACCTCTCATTGAACGAAAACCATATAGCCGGGAAAATATTTGTCGACAATAGTAGTGTAAGGGATATTTTCCTGAACAATATGGACAATCTGACGAATCTTCTGAAAGCGAACGGTTATGAAGAGGCGTCTCTGGAAGTCTGGATCGGCCAGGACGGGCAGGGGGGTAACAATCCCTCCGGCGGTGAGAGGGAAGAGGAGAAGAATCTTCGCCTTCTCAAGGGTCTTGAGAGTCTGGAGGGGAGCGTTCCCCAGACGGCTCAGTATGACGGTTCGGCGGACGGACAGGTCAATCTGGTTATTTAGGAGTAGCGGGAAATGTTTGAAGCCAACAACGTATCGAATCAGATGAGCTCGGCCCAGAAGGCTATGCTCGATCAGTCGGTAAATCTGTTCAATAAGACCCTTAATGAGGGCAAGGTTCAGACCCGGGAACTGGGCAAGGATGATTTTTTGAAGATCCTTATCACCCAGCTTCAGAATCAGGATCCCACCAAACCCATGGAGGACAAGGAGTTCATCTCGCAGATGGCCCAGTTCTCCTCCCTGGAGCAGATGACCAATATGAACCAGGCATTCAAGGACATGGCCAATCGGATGAGCGCCACGTCGGCCATGAATTTCCTGGGACGCACCGTGCAGTATCAGGAAGGGGAAAACACTCTCTCCGGCACGGTGGACGCAGTAACCGGAGGGGACTACCCCCAGCTTCTGGTAAACGGCCGCTATTTTGATGTAAACGATATACTGCAGGTGAATAATGCTGCGGAAGGTAAGGAGTAAAGCCCTATGATGCGATCATTGTATTCCGGTGTGTCCGGTCTTCAGAATCATCAGACGAGAATGGATGTGGTGGGTAACAACATATCCAACGTGAACACCATCGGTTTTAAGAAGGGCCGGGTCAATTTTCAGGATATGATTTCCCAGATGCAGGCCGGCGCCGCCCGCCCCACCGAGGAGATCGGCGGTGTGAACCCCAAACAGGTCGGTCTGGGTGTTCAGGTCGCCACCATCGATACGATCCATACCCAGGGTTCCCTTCAGACGACGGGGGTTACTTCCGACCTGGCCATTCAGGGCAACGGCTTCTTCATCATGAGAAAGGGCGCCCAGGAATTCTACACCCGGGCCGGTGCCTTCGGTGTGGATGCGGACGGCATGCTGGTCAATCCGGCCAACGGTCTGCGCGTTCAGGGCTGGCAGGCTAAGATGATCAACGGGGAAACGATTATTCAGACCGCCTCCGATGTTCAGGATATCTCCATTCCCATCGGCAGCAAGGATCCGGCCAAGGCCACCACCGACGTGGATCTGGCCTGTAACCTGGATAAGAGAATGCCCGAAGTAACCGAAAACGCCAGCCCCACCGACGTTATCAAGGGAACCTGGGCGCTGGACAAGAAAATCTACGACAGCTTCGGGGAAGAGCATAACATGAGGATTCAGTTCACCAAGGTGAACGGGGTAAACAACCAGTGGCAGGTTTCCGCCTATGTGGATCCCGAAGTGGATGCCCAGGGCGTTCCCACCGATACGACCAACACTCTGCTCCAGGTGGGCGGGGGAGCCGCCGGGGGGAATACCTTCACCATGACCTTTGACAATCTGGGTTCCCTGGAATCCGCTTTCGACGGAGCGGGTAACCTTATCAACGAAGGAAAACTTCAGGTGCCCATCACCTTTGACGTGGCCGGAGGAACCGCACCGGAAGGGGCCGGCGCCCTGACCCAGACCTTCAATCTGAACCTGGGAGAGGTGGGAAGCTATGTGAACACGGTGACCCAGTTCGCCGAAACCTCCTCCACCAAGGCCTACTACCAGAACGGTTACTCCATGGGATACCTGGAAACCTACAATATCGATCCCAACGGGGTGGTCACCGGTGTGTATTCCAACGGAACCAACCGGCAGCTGGCCAAGATAGCCCTGGCATCCTTCGTGAACCCGGGCGGACTCGAGAAAAAGGGGGAGACCATGTTCTCCGAGTCGATAAACTCGGGGCAGGCCAACGTGGGCGAAGCGGGCATCGCGGGAAAGGGAAAGTTCGTTAACGGGGCTCTTGAAATGAGCAATGTGGATCTTTCCAGCGAATTCGTGGACCTGATCGTTACCCAGAGAGGTTTCCAGGCCAACAGCAAGACCATTACCACTTCCGATACCATGCTCGACACGATTCTGAGCCTGAAGCGGTAAGGATTATAGGAAGGATTAAGCCGTGATAGAGATTACGATGGAAGGTAAGCAGGGACGTAAGATCTATTTGAATCCCCATCAGATCGAGTATATCGAGACCGATGGGGAGCGGACCTCCATTACCCTGCTTTCGGGTAAGAAGTATGCCGTCAGGGAAGATGAAAAGACGATTCTCAAGAGAATCATCAATTACCGGCGGAGTATCGGCATATCCGTCTCGGAATGAGAAAAGAAGAGGAACTTAAGGAGTATTTATGGATATTGCAACCGTAGGCGGATTGGGGGCAGGTTTTGTTCTGATCCTCGCAGCCATCGTCATCGCGGGAAACCCGCTGGGGCTTTTCGTGGATCCCACCTCCTTCGTCGTCGTAATCCTGGGTTCCTTCGCCGCCTGTACCGTGGCGGTTCCCCTCGAGAGAGCGCTCAACAGTCTGAGCTATATCAAGATCGCCCTGAACGTGCAGGTATATAACAAGCGGGAGCTGATAGACCAGCTCGTTCAGTTTGCCGACAGCGCCCGTAAGGAGGGCCTCTTGTCCCTGGACGACGCCCTGAACGATGTGGAAAACGACTTCCTCCGTTCCGGGCTTCGCCTGGTTGTGGACGGTACCGACCCGGATATCATCAAGAAAATCCTCTACGCCGACATCGGGCAGATTCAGGGGCGCCATGAAGACGGAATCGGCTTTCTGGACATGTGGGGCGCCTTTGCCCCCGCCTTTGGTATGATCGGAACCCTGCTGGGGCTGGTAGGTATGATGGCCAACCTGGAAGATACCGCCTCGGTAGGTCCCAACATGGCCGTTGCCCTTATCACGACCCTGTACGGATCCGTCTTCGCCAACCTGATTCTTATTCCCATGAAGACGAAGCTGGAAGGCCGCGACAAGGAGGAGATGATCGTTATGGAGATCATGGTTCAGGGTATTCTGTCCATACAGTCCGGAGACAATCCGAATCTGCTCAAGGAGAAGCTGGAGAAGTTCCTGCCCCCCAATGAACGGGAAGCGTCGGAAGAGGCAGCAGCCGAGTAGGAGTAACAGATGGCCGATGATGATGAAAATGAAAAATGCGTCATAGTCAAGCAGGGTGCAGCGGAGTGGATGACCACCTATTCGGATATGGTTACACTCCTTCTCTGCTTTTTCGTGCTTCTGATGAATCCGGAAGCCATAGACGGAGCCCGTATGGAGCTCATCATGTACTCTTTCAACGGGCTGGGGCCTCTGGCCGGGGGAAACACCCTGCAGGTGGGGGAGCTGGCGGAGCTGGGGAACAGCATCATGTCCATGCCCTCCCAGAGCAAGGGCACCGGGCTCGATCAGGCCCGCAAGACGGCGGTCTCCCTTTTCAAACCGGAGATTCAGAGCGATAAGGTGAAGGTAACCGAGGACGAGAGGGGGCTGATCATTACCCTGGCCTCGGATGTGTTTTTCCGGCCGGCCAGCGCGGAACTGAATATGGAGCAGGCCCGGGGCATTCTGACCAAGCTGGCCGATCTGCTCTCCATGGACGAGCTTTCCGGACGCACCTTCCGCATTGAGGGGCATACCGATTCGAGCCCCACCGATCCCCGGGGCCCCTGGCCGACGAACTGGGAGCTTTCAGCCGCCCGGTCCGCCAATGTGCTCCATTATCTGACCGATTTCGGAGTGGATGAGTATCAGTTTCAGATCATGGGTCTGGCGGATACGAGGCCGGAAGAGGAGAACGAGGATACGGAAGAGGCCCGGGCTAAAAATCGCAGGGTGGACGTGGTGATTCTGACGGACGGCCATTTGTAAGGTCTGTTTGCAGATATGAATTGCATAAATGTGAAATAAATGATAAAATTTGGTTCGGGTTGGTTTTATCAAAACGCCCCGTTTTGAAAAACCCTATGATTTTTACGGCTTGCTGTTAAGGAGAGAAACCCTATGGGTGATGAAGAATTAGATTTAAGCCAGGTAGATGTTCAGGACGGGGACATAACCGGCGAGAAGAAAAAACGGGGCCTATCCGAAGGACTGGCCCGCATCCTCATCTGGGTCGTGGGAATTCTTGTGGGGCTCATCGTCACGGTAACCGTAAGCGTGGTCACCTACAAGATTATGGACAGGAACAGCGTTTCCCGCAATTTCCCCGCCGTATCCCAGGAGTACGAAACCAAGCCGGAAGTGTATACCTACTTCAGCCTTATCAACCAGATAAGGACCACCACCAGCGATCCCACCAGAAGCAATATCATCGTCAAGGTCCTTCTGGGGTATGAATCGGGTCAGGACAATACGGTCGGCTCGGAACTCACCTCAAAGGTGGCCCCTCTCACCGATATGATAAGAAATTATTTCAGTAAGAAAACCGTGAGCGATCTGAAGCCCGACCAGGAACAGATTCTCAAGGAAGAGCTGAAGAGCATGGTAAACGGAGTTCTCTCCACCGGCGTTATCAAGGACGTGGTGTTTGAGGAATTTCAGATAATAGAAGGGTAGGAAAAGTAAATGACGGAAGTTCTGTCCCAGGATGAAATTGATCAGCTCCTAACCGCTATATCCGCAGGGGACACGGAACCTACAGAAACGGCGCAGCCTCAGGACAGGAAAAATATCCGCATATGGGATTTCCGCCGCCCGGACAAGTTCTCCAAGGAACAGATCCGTACGATCAACTTCATGCACGAGACCTTCGCCCGACTCACATCAACCTCCCTCTCCGCCCAGCTGCGCTCTCTTGTTCATGTCCATGTGGCTTCGGTGGATCAGCTGACCTACGAGGAGTTCATCCGGTCAATCCCCTCTCCCACAGCCCTGGCGGTCATCAATATGGACCCCCTGAAGGGTTCCGCCATCCTTGAGATTGACCCCTCCATAACCTTCTCCATTATCGACCGGCTTTTCGGCGGTACCGGGGACGGATCGAAAATAACCCGGGAACTGACCGAAATCGAGCGCTCCGTAATCGAGTCGATAATCGTGCGTATCCTGGGTAACATGCGGGAGGCCTGGAGCCAGGTGATCGACCTGCGGCCCCGTCTGGGACAGATCGAAACCAATCCCCAGTTCGCCCAGATCGTGCCCCCCACGGAAATGGTGGTTCTGGTGACCCTGGAAACCAAAGTGGAGCAGGTGGAAGGGATGATGAACTTCTGTATTCCCTATCTCACCATCGAGCCCATCATTTCCAAGCTGTCCGCTCAGTACTGGTACTCCACCGTACGGCGGGGGACAACTACGGAGAATCTGAACATCCTGCGGGAAAGGCTGGCCGGAATCGGCATAACAATGTCCGCTGAGATCGGCAAAGTAAACGTGACCATGAGGGACGTTCTGAATCTGAGGGTGGGCGATGTGATACGCCTCTCCAATACGAAGGTGAACGATCCTTTGAACATAATGATTGGAAACCGGCAGAAATTCGAATGCCGGCCCGGGCTGGTGGGTAAATCCATGGCCGTGCAGGTAACTAAGAAAATAGAAGATATCGACCAGGACGAGTTTGAAGAACTCGTATCCGAAGGAGAAGACTGATGAGTGACGGCTCTCTTACTCAAGATGAAATTGATGCTCTTTTAAGCGGTGACAGTGATGACAGCCCTATGGGCGGTGCCGCCACTCCTCCTCCCGCGGCCGGCGGGAACAGCCTGAATGCTTCGGAACAGGACGTGCTCAAGGGACTTTTCCGTGAGGTGAACGAGATTCAGAGCGCCAGCCTTTCCGGGATTATGGTAACCACCGTGACTCTGGGCGGGGCTCAGTTCGACATGCTGGACAAGGAGCGATTTCTCTCTTCACTCCCCGATGAGGTGGTTGAAATCAAGGCCGATTTCACCGAGGGATTCTCGGGCAGCCATCTCTTCGTTCTCACCCCGGAAACCACTCTGAAGATCGCCGAACCCATGATGGGGCAGACCGATCTGGAACTGGACGCCACGGCGATTTCCTCGGTGAGCGAAGCCATTTCCCAGATTACCGGGGCGGCGGTAACGAAAATCGGCGATCGGGTGGGCAGGAGCATCATGACCGAATCACCCCAGGGAGAGAGCGAGCCCAAAGCTATGCTGAATCTTCCCCCCAGTCCCTTCGTGCGGGTGACCTATAATCTGGCCATCGAAGGCCAGCCGGATCAGGCCGTTTACGAGCTCTATTCCCTGGATATGATAAGGGAACTGGCCGCCCTTCTGGGAGCCACCGCCGCTGAGCCGGAACAGCC
>JAFGPQ010000263.1 GCA_016936115.1 Spirochaetales bacterium
GCTCCATCCGCTCCAAGGGAAATTTCGACTGCTACGAACTGGCGAACAAATACAGGGGGGGGGGCCATAAAACGGCGGCGGGATTTAAAATATCCACATCCTTTGAAGAAATGAAAGCGGAAGTGCTTGAAGAACTGGGCCGATTTTTCTCATAATGACATCCATGATTAAGAAAGCCTCCCTTTTTATCCTGATCCTGCCGGTGATTCTGTTCTCTTCCTGTTCCCGCGGGGAATCGGCATCGAGTGCTGAAAAACCTCCCGTTGGTCAGACCATCATTCCCGATTCCGGCCGGGACACGGTGAACCGGGGGGACCGGTCACTCATACAAAGGGAAGAGGAATCCCAGGGGACTCTGGTACCGTCCATTCCCATAGAAGCCAAATGGAATATCGTCCAGCTTCTCGATACCAATCTGGACGGAGATACGGATGATGAGCAGATCGTCATTCTGGAACCCCGGGATGATTCCTCCGATGAGAATCTTGAAATATGGATCGCCGATTTCAATACCACATCCAGTTCCCACATTCTGGCCTGGAAGGGAAAGCTGACGAGCCGTAAAGGGGATAAGCTGACGGTCACAGTCAACGAAGCCAGCGCCCCGGGACGGTTTGAGATATACGTACTCGGCTATGATGACAGGGACTACCATACCCTGGATGTTTTCTATCCCCAGTCGGACCAGTCCCCCAGCTATACGGATATTTTCACCCAGTCGGTCAAGGGAACGATAGAACTCTATTTTCCCCAGACCGCCGGATCCTCCCTGAGCGACGATTACGGCACCCGGGTCAGGATTTCACCGGATATCGTGATTACCCGCGCCGATCCGGCTTCCTCCAATCCCCTGGATTCGGTCATCACCACCTGGGAACTGAACTATAATCCCGTACGCTATAAGATTGCCTCCACGAGAAAGGTCAAGGCCACCAAGGGGCAGGAGGAGAAACTGCTGGGACTGATCAGCAGTCCCGTGGAGGATTTCGAAGAGCTTCTCGCCGACTACTGGTATCAGGAGGAGGGAGAGGGAGGCCTGATACGGATGATGCATCTGAACGGGGAGACCCGGGAGCTGGAATTCCTGACTCTGCAGAACTTCGAGGTGTACAGCTGGGACTCCTCCCATAAATCCTCCTATGCCCCCCGCCTCTATATTTACGGAACAAGCCGCTATATTTCATCGGTCCGCAAGGAGCTTACGGTTAACGTGATCGATCTGGATACGATCGGTCTTGAAGTCTTCGATAACGGGAAACAGCACCGCAATAACTCCTGGTCGGGCAACTACAAACGGATGACCGAAAGCATGAAGAACTCCCTGATTAAGGAGTATGTGAGGGAGATCAATACGCCGGAGTTCGGACTCAAGGGTAAATACAAGAGCGCCTCCGGGGAGGAGTTTTCCTTTGATCAGACCGACTTTACTCTGAAGGAAGGAACTGACAGCAAGCCCCGTCAGGGCCGCTTTTCCCTTTTCCTGTTGAACGGAAAGCAGCTGATGGAACTCATTTACTACGACAGCCGGGGCATGATTACCTCAAGGGAGAAATATCTCTTTTCCTATTCCGTGGTGGATGATCAGGAACACCGGATACGCAGCTTTCATATTACGGCGGGAGAAACCGATACCCACGGGTTCGTGGTATCCGACGGGACGGGACGGCAGTTCGAGCAGATCGAACTGCTCTCCGATTAGGGCAGGAGAGAACGGGGGGTCACCTTGCGGTCCCCCTCCCCTTTGAGTATGAGATTCTCCGGGGAGGAGGGAAAATCCCTTTTGATAATCCATTCCACCCGACGGGCTTCCTCTTCCCGTCCCGCCTTCCTGTAGGCGTCGCTCAGCATGAGCGCCGTCGAAGGGTCTCCGGTCAGACGTCCATTCTCCCTATCCATAAGGGAGAGGCCGAGTTCGACCTGCTTTAGTTCCAGAAGAGTGAAAATCTGTACAATCAGAGCATTGCCGGCCACATAGGGTGAGGGATTTCTATCGAGGAGATTCTGACACTCCTGAACCAGTCCTTCATACTGCCCCTGTTCCAGCCTGATCTGCAGGATTCTCAGTACGGTTCGGTCCCGTTTGTCCCCTTCCAAAAGATCCGCCGCCTGACCGTATCCGTCAAGGGCTTTCTGCAGACGCCCCGCCAGAACGTCTCCGGCAGCCTGAAGGGAATAGGTATCCCCCCTTTCCCCGTTAGTCTGAGCCGTCAGCACGAGGATGGGGAGTAAGAAAAATACTGTATGAATCAGCCTAGGCATCATCTCCGTTCTCTTCCCCTTCATCCTTCTTTCGGGAAGTAAGACGTTTCCTTTTCTCCTTCTGAACAGGAGCGGGAGGAAGGGCTGCTTTTTCACCCTTCTCTTCCTTGCGGGATTTCTTCTTGCCCCGGGCCAGGGTTCGTGCGAACCAGAAGGGCACCGTGGAGATGAGGCCGAATAGATAGGCGGCGAAAACGACGATGATTACGGAGACATTCTCAAAATGCCCCTTCTCGTTTATCCATATATTGATATTGGTGGTATTATCGAGGTTAAAGCCGATAAAGGCAAATATGACCACGATAAAAAGAATGAATCCGATGAGTTTCATGGGCATGGGCCGCCTCCTTTCTCCTATTTGCTGATTATCTCCCGAATATGCCATTTAATCAAGTTGTAGTTATTATCCCGGGGCAGGACGATCCAGGCGCCCAGATAGTAGTTGTCATCGGCCAGGGCCGCCGCCTGCTCCTCTTTGGAGAGGCGGTAAAGATTACTGTAACTCTCGTAGAGCACGTTCGTGGCGTCGATAACATTACGGCTTTCCAGATTTCCGTTTTTGTACTTCACCACATCCATCAGCAGCGTGCCCGGACTGATATTCGTCTCCGTATACTTGACAGCGGCTTTGACGAAGTCGGTCAGCTTATCCATGTCGCTCAGCCCCATGCCGGTCAGTTTGGCAAAAATCGCCTCGATGATGAGCTGTTGCCGGCGGGACCGGGAGTAGTCGTTGGTGCTGTGTCGGGAGCGGGCCACACGCAGGGCTCCCAGACCGTCCAGATGGATCGGACCGGCGGAATAATCCAGGGTGGTCCAGACCCCGTTTTCCTTGATGTGATAGGTGGGATCGGCCAGAGGCTCTTCCAGCACTATATCAATCCCCCCCAGGATATTGATCACATCCACAAAGGCGTACATGTCGATGGCCATGTATTTGCTGATTTCGAGACCGGTCAGCTCGGAAACGTCTGCGGCTAGAGCGTCGATGCCGTAATAGCGGTAGACGCTGTTGAGCTTCCGGTTTTTGAACCAGAGATCCCGGGGAATACTGATCATCTTGATCGTATCGTTCCGGCTATTCACATGGACGAGAATGATGGTGTCCGCATTCTTTTCGTGGGAACCCACCACCAGATAGGTCTCCTCTTCGGCGGAGGAGTAGACGTCGCTGATGACTCCCACTTCTCCCCCCTTCCAGGAGTTGTCCAGATCCACGGTCACATGATTTTCGGTAAGGGTTCTGAAGGACCTCAGGACCACATCGTCCCCGTCCAGAAGATAAATCTCACCCATCCCCTTTAGGAGGGCGAAGGACCCCATCCGCTTTCCCTCTTTGTCGGTGAAGTCCCAGTTGAAATAGTCCGTATCCTCGCTCTCGCGAATCTCGGGAGAAAGGACGAGATCATGCTGATCCAGATAGTCGGAAAAAGCCTTCTCCCCTATTACGGAAAGGAGAAACGCCTTGACCTCGTCATCCCTGACCTGCCGGTCCGTCCGTCCGTCAAGACCTTTCAGATAGGCCAGAAGATCCGATTCGAAGCTGTCCCAATCCCCATAGGAGGCATTCCCCAGGTAGAGTTCCCCCGTGTCTTTAATAACCCCGGCTTTCTCCTTGACGATCCAGTCGGAAAGGCGGATAAGCATCTCATGACGGTTATCCGAGTCCTCGGTCCGAAGGGAGAGTTCCTTATCCTTTATGGTCTGCTGCAGATCGCTCCGCCGGGGGATGGCGTCCAGATTCGCCGACCAGAGAGCCACATGATCCCGAATTTCCTTCTGTTTTTTGTCATAATTCTTTACGAATTCGGTCAGTTCCCCCGCATTTGCCGCGGATGTCTCACGGTCATAGACATCTTTCAGATCCGCCGAACCATCATCATTAATGGTAAAATCGATGATTTTCATTCCATCCCGGCTCAGATTTCCCGAGAGGGTGGAGGTAAAACGCCAGGAAACATTCTGTGTCGTCAGCCAGCGCTGCAGGGCTTCGGTGAGAACATTCGCCTCAAAGGAGGCCCGGGCGTCATAGTCCCCGTTAACTTGAATAAGATAATCCAGAGCTTCGTAGAAGACATCCTTCTGCTTTTCCCGTATCAGTTCCGGATCCAGTTCTTCAGGCGCGGCGGCGGATTCATCACCGTAATCGAAGGCCAGAGGGGGAAGACCGTTCTGAAGACGCATCTGATTAGTGCCGCCCGCCAGGAGATTCAGATTCTCCGTGGCCCGGTCCATCTGAGTCCGCGTCTGTTCCAGCCCGCCTGTAACAGTAGTGCCCAGTCGGTCCAGTTCTTTCTTAAAAGTCAAATTCTGATAGAGAAGAAATGCCAGAATACCCGATGTCAGTACAATAAAAAGAAAAATAGGAATGCGTTTCAATTACCCTCTCCCGGCCAGAACTCTTTCGGCGGACAGAACCGTATTATAAAGAAGCATTGTTATGGTCATGGGACCCACGCCGCCGGGAACGGGGGTGATGAAGGAAGATTTTTCCTTCACCGCCTCAAAATCCACATCCCCAACAAGGCGGTATCCCCGTTTCTTCGTATCATCGGGAACCCGGTTGACGCCCACATCGATGATGACGGCCCCTTCCCGGACCATATCGGCGGTAATCGTCCCGGCCCTGCCCGCAGCGGCAATGATGATATCAGCCCGAAGAGTGTGCTCCTTGAGACTCTTCGTTCCCGTATGGCAGACCGTAACTGTGGCATTGCCCGGCCGGGTTTTCTGAAGCAGCATATTGGCGATGGGCTTGCCCACGATATTGCTGCGCCCCACGACCACGATCTCCGCGCCCGATGTCTCTATGTTCTTTTCTTCCAGCAGCTTGACGATACCGTGGGGTGTGCAGGGAAGAAAGGTTTCCTGGCCCAGCATCATTTTCCCCACGCTCACCGGATGGAATCCGTCCACATCCTTTGTGGGGATAATGCGCTCGATAACCCGGTCGCTGTTGATATGGGAAGGGAGGGGAAGCTGCACAAGTATGCCGTGAATGGCGGGATCCCCGTTCAATTCGTCGATCAGGCATAGAAGTTCCTCTTCCGAGGTCTCCGCCGGCTTTCGAATATCCCGGGAATAGAGACCCAGTTCACCGCAGGCTTTCTCCTTGGCTGTGACATAGGACCGGCTGGCCGGATCTTCCCCCAACAGGACCACCGCCAGGCCCGGCTGTATGCCCTGAGCCGTCAGTTTTGCCGCCCTTTCCCGTAATTCGCCCCGTATGCGGGCCGCCGTTGCTTTTCCGTCAATCAATTCCATTATCATGAACCTCTCACATTGCTCTTGTTGATGATTAATGTAAAGTATGATAGTATCACAGTACTTTTAATAAGAGGAATAGCATTGAAGATAAAAAAACCGTTATTTTTCCTTTTAACCCTTTTCATAATGATACTTAGCCCGCTCATCGGGCAGGAGCAGAGCAATCCGGATGAGTTCGTTCTCTCCTATCATTCCAAGGGGGATCAGACCTTTTCCATTGAGGCGGGGCTCTTTCTTCCCCTGTTCGTAGCGGATCTTTCCGGCAGTGCGGGCATACAGGATTTCTCCGGCAAAGTGAATCCCGGAGGGTCCGGATTCCTGAGTTACTGCGGCTATCTGGACAGCAACTTCAGAATAGGCGGCGAATTCGGGGGTATGTTCGCTTCGAACATTAATAGTAACATGTTTTATATGGTGCCCCTTATGGTGAAGACCGTATATGATATCAATATCAATACCTATTTCACCGTTCCCCTTTATTTGAGCGCGGGCATCACCATGAACACCTACCTGTCCCTCTTCAGCGTGGATCCCATCATTGTTCCCGCGGTGGGCTTCAACTGGAACTACGACTCGGAGTGGTCCTTTACTATGAAGTACTCCTTCTGGATTGTACCGGAATTCGCTCCCGATACCAGTCAGAGCAGTATCGGTGTCAATTCGGATCTGCGTTTCGGCGTGGAATACCATTTCTAAGAGGAAACCATGACTTTACGAAAAACGACTATCCTGTCCCTGCTGATACTGACACTTCTCCTTCTCGCCGCCTGTTCCGGGGAGGGTCTTTTTTATACAATTCAAAATGAAGTGCTGGTACAGGACAACAATATGTCCAATATCAAGTTTGAAGATGTTCTTGCTACCAATAATTATTATATCGCTCTGGGATCGAAAATCTGGTACAGACAGAAAAGCAGTGAAACCTGGAACGTTCTTGATACACCGGGTGATTCCATATCCTCCATGGCTTTTTTCGACAGTAAGCTTTTTTACGCCGTCAGAAGCGGTAACAGCGCCCAGGTGTATTCCGTTCCCATTGACAGCGGCTTTTCACGAACGCAGGAGTATACCAGCTCCCCCGTTTCAAGTGAAGGATATGTTTGGCTCCAGCTCTATTCCGATGTACCCGCGGGAAATGACCGGATCGTCTTGAACCGGGTGGCTTACTCCTCAGATGCGACTACCGTCGTAGCCTCCAGTTTACATATCTATGATAAAACGGGGGGAGACAGCTCCTTCGGTTCCAGTGTTCTTGATCTGGGGAGCTATCCCCTGACGAAAAAGGGTGTAGCCTTTGGAACGGGGACGAATATGTGGGTCATAAGCAACGAATCGACCAGCCTTTCAAGCGGAGGCGTTCTCTATACGACAACCGACGGGAGTACGTTTACCACAAGTAGTCCCGGGAGCGAGTACTATCAGGCAATTTCCTACAATTCTGCTAAAGACGTCCTTCTGCTCAGCACAAGAAACGATTACTCGAACAGTAGTGCTTCTTTTAATCTCAGATACTGCTCAGATATATTATTGGGTACACCGGCATGGCACGAAACGGGTGACATTGATTATTTCATCAGTGACTTCTCCTATAACGGAACAACCCTGTCCAATTATGTGGTTGCCGGCACGATCAGCGATTATCTCACGAATCCGACCAAGACTGTCAGCGGTTATGTATTCCTTAATGTTTCTGATACGACAAGTATCAGCATATCCGAAGAAAGCGGTTTACTGGCGGATCAGGATAATTACGAAAGCAGCGATCTGGTGGATTCCTATGTATACTCACTCAAATTGCTTTCCGATACCACCTATGATACGGCCATAGCCGCCACTTCCACGGGAGTCTGGACCCTATCCAGTTCCTCGGGGGATTGGACGCAGGAATAAAAAAAAGCGCCGAAAGGCGCTTTTTTATTTCCCGTTACGCTTATTTTCTCACCAGCTTGAAAACATCCCTCAGTTCCGGATCCTTACTGTAGTAGTGCTGCTCAAGCTCTTCATCGGTCAGTCCCACCAGCTCGTGGCTCATATAGTGGATCCACAGATTCTCCTCGGGTTTTTCGATGACGAATTTGCGGCACCAGTAGTCGGGCTGTACGTCCAGATGGTTATTCTTACGATCTCCGTAACGGACATCCTTGTAGTCGTGTACGGCCACTTTGATATCCTCCCGGGGAATCCCCCGCTGCAGGATAACATCCACCAGATAGTTCAGAGTCTTGCCGCTGTCGAAGATATCGTCCACAAAGAGAATTTTGTCACCCTTTCTCAGATACTGGGGATCGTAGGTCCAGCCGTCAATCATGATCTGATCGCTCTCATGCACATCCGTATAGGAGCGGGCTACCACGGCCGCATAGAATACGGGTTTTTTCCTATCCACCGCCAGCTTGAAGAATTCGCTGATCACGTTCCCCATATAGGCGCCGCCGCGAAGGGGGATATAGATCACATCGGGGATAAATCCTTCCCGGTAAATGGATGCCGCCAGTTTCAAAGCGTCATTTCTAACCACGTCGTAGGGTAAAAACTGTTTATTCGTCATAATTCTCCCTTTGCACCAGTATTTCCAATTCGGTCACCTTATCGGTGATCCTCTTGACTTTCAAGTTAAAAATATTTTCCGACTGACTTCCGATTCCCTCGTAGAAATCATTCAGGCTGATTATTTCGCTTCCATTGACCGATTCGATGATATCTCCGACCTGCAGGCCCGCCAGCTGAAAGGGCGTCTTCGCATAGGTATCCTCTACAATAACCCCGGTATACTCCTCATCCAGCCCCAGAGCGGTCTTAACCCTTTCATTTAGGGGAAGCAGGGTCACACCGGGCCAGGCGAGACTGTTCCGGGCACTGACCTGATCCTCATCTTCGCGATTCTCTATGGTAACGGAAAGCTTTTTCTCAAGGCCTCCCCGGTAAACATAAACGGGGATGGTGGTATCCGGATCAATTTCCCCTATGAGATAGGTGAGAGCTTTGCGGTTCTTGATAGGCTCGCCGTTGATGGAAGTAACAAAGTCTCCCGCCCGGATCCCGCCGTTCCAGGCGGGAGAACCGATGAACACCTGATAGATATAGGCGCCCCTGCGGTTCGGATCCAGACCGATTTCCTCGGCCAGCTGGGAATTGACATCTCCCATGCTCACCCCAAGCCAGCCGTAACGTGGCTTCCCATAGGCGATTATATCGTCTATGGAACTGAGCGCGTTATTGATGGGCAGGCTGAAACCGAGCCCCATGGAACCGCCCGTGGAGGTACTGATCCAGGAGTTGATTCCCACCACTTCTCCCTTCATATTGATGAGGGCGCCCCCGGAATTCCCCTGGTTGATGGAAGCATCGGTCTGTATGAAGTTGCTGATGTTGCCTTCCGGAGCATCCTCCCTATCCAGGGCGCTGACGATGCCCGCCGTCACCGAGGACTCATAGCCCAGGGGATTGCCGATGGCCATGACCCAGTCCCCCACATAGAGTTCCCGGGAATCGCCCAGACGGGCTACGGAAATATCCCTGTCATCGGTCTTGAAGGAGACCAGAGCCAGGTCCTTGCGCACATCCACGCCCACCTTCTCAGCGGGATAGACCCTACCGTCATAGAGGGAGAGCTGAATCTGTCTGGAATCACCAACCACATGATAATTGGTGATAACATAGTAGGTTGTTTCGATTTTCCTGATAATAACACCGGATCCTAGTCCGTAGAAATCGAACTTATCCCGGGGCACCGAACTGTCCGGGGCGGAAAAGTAGTCATCCCAGGGAACGGCTTCAGTCATTTCCTGTCCCGCTTCCTTCGTATTCATTACATCGATTTCCACTACCACGGGAAGATTATCCGCCGCTACGGACCGGAAAATATCCTGAACCTGATCAAAGGAGTCCGAAGTAAGGGGAGCCGCATGTACTTCCGGAATCATTCCGCCGCTTCCGGGATGGAAGAGAAGTATAGCCAGAGCCCCCGTTAAAAAAGAGGACAGAACTAAAAGAAAGATGTTTATCCGATTATGTCCCATCAATCAAGACTCCCCGTAACGATTTCGGCGCCTTTTTCGGTGACAACCACCGTATGTTCAAAATGAGCCGAGAGAGAGCCGTCCATGGTAATTACGGTCCAGTCGTCCTCCAGAATCTCAACCTCCGCCGTACCGATATTGACCATGGGCTCAATGGCGAGAACCATACCCGGTTTGAGGCGGGGATTCTTACCGCGGGAGGGATAATTGTTGGGAATCTGCGGTTCTTCATGGACTTCGAAACCCACGCCGTGCCCGCAGAAGGAGTGGACGATACCGTAACCGTGGGGCTGAATGACCGCCGTAATGGCTTTGGAAATATCTCTTACCCGTCCTCCCGGCTTAATCGCCGCAATACCCGCCATGAGAGACTCCTTCGTGACATCAAGGAGCTTCTGCACTTCCGGGGAGACTTTGCCAACGGGAAAGGTTCGGGCCGCGTCGCTGATCATACCCTTGTAGGTTACACCGATGTCGCAGCCGATGATATCCCCATCGACCAGGGGAGCCGAATCGGGTATCCCGTGGATAACTTTATCATTAACCGATGTGCACACCGCCGCCGGATAGCCGCTGTAACCCAGGAAGGAAGGGATGGCTCCCTTCTCTTTGAGGATATCCCGGACAAACTGATCGATCTGCATGGGGCTGACTCCGGGACGGATAAAATCTTTGAGTTTTACAAAGACTCCCGCCAGTATCTCACCGGATTCCTTCAAATCGTTTATCTGCTTTTCATTCTTTATTGTTATCAATGTCTTTCCGCCTTTTTCTTCCAAGTTTCCGCTTCGTCTGTCATGCCTGCATTTTTCATGAGAACCATGAGATTCCAGGCCGCGAACCAATCACCCGTTGCCGTATAATACTCTTCCAGAATCCGGACGGCTTCCTGGGGATCCTGAGGCCGCTTAAGAGCCCGGATCAATCCCTCATAGAGGGGATAATTGTCCGGTCTCTTTCCCAGCGCCTTTTCATGTCTTTCCATAATAATCTGCATACTTTCGAAATCCCCCAGCACAGCCATATACCAGAGGAGATATTCGGTTACCTTTACATTTTCGCTGTTCTCATTAAACAGTTCCCAGAGAAAGGCCCGATAAGCCTCGGGGGTCATCTCTTCGGGAAAGGAGGAGATCTGTTCCAGGCGGACCTCTACATCACCGGGGAATTCCTGCAGGTAGGAGTAGACCACCCTTTCGGCTCTCACAGGAAAGGTCTCCTTCCAGTTATCCAGAAAATAGAGAACCACCTCCCGCACCCGGGAGTAGAGGGGGAGCGCCTCCAGAATGATACGCGAAGCTTCTTTGTAATATTTCTTTTGCTCATATAAGAGAGCCCTGTTCACGAAGGGACGCCAGTTATCTTCCCCCTTAATCTCCAGGGAGGTAAGATAATGGGCTTCCGCCTTTTCCCAGTCTCCGGTCAGAAAATAGCCGTCCCCCAGAATATTATTCAATGTCCACCGCTGGTTCTGATATTTCTGATCCAGCCGATTCTGAAGGGAGAGATAATAGAGGGCCTTCTCACGATCTCCTCTGTCCCAGTACATCAGTCCCAGAATCTGGGGATAGGCATCGGGATTTTTCAGAGAAAGGGCAGCGGACAAAGCCTTATCCTTTTCCCCCAAACCCATCCAGAGCATGACCGCATCCGCCTTGAGATCGTCAATCTGGGCGATCGTGCCGATCAGCGTATAAAAATCCGCATCCCTCTCCCAGTAGAGCCGGTCCAGAACTCCCTTGTAGGGTGGTTTCGTTTCATCAATGTTCAGGCTTTCCCGGGTCAGGCGGATTTCGGCGGCAATGGATGAAAACCGCTCATCGTTCAGGCGTTCTTCATACTTCATGGCCTTGTCGTATCGTCCCGTCCAGAGAAGAGAGGTGAGATAATAGGACCACATCTCCTCGCTGCCCTGATAGAGTTTCACCGCCCTTTCGGCATAATTCCGATATGTTTCCCAGTCTCCCGATTCGCGGGAAAGCAGATAGGACCGCTTAATAATCCGGAGCCAGTCGGAACGGCCCTGGGCAAAGGAGGAGGATTTTTCCAGCATATCCTCTGAGCGTCGGTATTGTCCTTCCTTAAAGAGCTCATCGGACTGAGTCAGATAGTAATTGATGGATTCAAGGCGGGGGATTCTGTAGTAAAAAAGAAAAA
>JAFGPQ010000264.1 GCA_016936115.1 Spirochaetales bacterium
AAATCCCGATATCTTAACAGCCGCCCGGCAGAAACCGGACCTATGTAAGCGTTGGGTTGGAAAGAGCTACGGAATCCTTAGGAGAACCTGCAGTCAGCCCTTTCTCCCGGGAATACGAGCAGAATCCATTGTAATTAAATATCGTTTTCAGTCAAGCGAGGAAGGGATGTTATTGCGTATCTGACAGGGGCAGCTTTTTGTCCATGGAAAAGATTATAATCTTTTCTCCGGTTTTCGTACTTAAATCGGAGTGGACGGAAATCACGGTCCTCCCGGTGATATGCGCAATCGAGGCTTCCAGCAGGGGTCTCCCCTTCTCGAGAAGTGCATGTCGCATTCTTTTGATAATGACTCTTCCGTCATTGGGATCATCGGCCTGGGCCAGCTTCTTTTCCGCCGGAGTCAGCACATCTCTGAGCCTTACAATTACCATGTCGTCAAGGATATAGCTTTTTGTTTCGAGAGGACCTCTCCCCATGAATTCTTTCTCAAACCGAATGACCGCGTCACTGATTTCCGCTTCCATTTTTCCCTTTGATTTTTCAGCCATTTCCCTTTCCAATCCTTTATAACCATTATTATAATCCATTTATATCCCATATATCAGTTTCTGTAAAATAACTTCACAAGGATATAATCCCGGGCCTAATATCTCCCTATCGGGGCAAGTCGGTCATTGACTTTTTATTCGATTTCTGTAAGGTTATATATTAAATCAAGTTAATTATATCTACGAAAGTGCGATAAGGAGTTAATTCAATGAATCCTAAGTATGACAATCTTTTAAAGGAAAAGATGAGTGACAGCAGCTACGCCAAGCTGACAGCCCTCAAGAACCAGAAAGTCTATGACTTTGTAGGTGAGTTCGCTGCTCACTGTAACCCCGCATCCATCTACGTTTGCGACGACAGCGCCGAAGACGAAGCCTACATCAGAAAAATCGCCCTGGAAAACGGCGAAGAGCATCCCATGGCTCATTCCGAGCAGACCATTCACTGGGACGGTTACGGCGACCAGGCCCGTGACAAGGTAAACACCCGCTACATGGTTTACCCCGAGAACATGGAAAAAATGAAAGCCATGAACTCCCTCCCCTACGACGAAGCTCTGGAAGAGATCATGGGCATTGCAAAAAACAACATGGAAGGCAAGGAAGCCTACGTAAAGTTCTTCACCGAAGGCCCCGCCGAATCTCCCTTTACCATCCCCTGTGTTCAGTTCACCGATTCTTCCTACGTAGCCCACTCCGAGACCATTCTCTACAGAGCCGGTTACGCTCACTTCCTCCACAACCCCGGCTGCGAAGACTTTTTCCGGTTCATCCACTCCGCCGGTCCCGTAGACGACAGAATGTGTACCACCAACCTGGACAAGAGACGGATCTACATGGATACCCAGAACAACATCGTTTACTCCATGAACGCCCAGTACGCAGGAAACTCCGTTGGTCTGAAGAAGCACGCCATGAGACTGGCTATCAACAAGGCCGGTGAAGAGGGATGGCTCTGCGAGCACATGTTCCTCATGGCCTGTATCGGTAAGGGCGGCAGAAAGACCTACTTCTCCGGTGCTTACCCCTCCGCCTGCGGTAAAACCGCTACCGCCATGATTCCCGGCGAAAAGATCGTCGGTGACGACATCATCTACGCCAGAAATATCAACGGCGAATTCCGCGCCGTAAACGTGGAACAGGGTATCTTCGGTATCATTAAAGACGTTAACGCCGAGGACGATCCGGTCATCTTCGAAAACTGTATGAAGAACCAGGAAGTAATCTTCTCCAACATCCTCCAGGGTCCCGACAAGATGCCCTACTGGCTCGGTCAGGGCGTGGAAGCTCCCAAAACCGGTAATAACCACTCCGGAGAATGGGCCGAAGGCAACAAGGATGCCAAGGGCAACGAAATCGGGATTGCCCACCCCAACTCCCGCTACACCATGAGACTGGACTACCTGGAAAACTACGACAAGGAAGGCTTCGAAGCCAAGGAAGGAGTCAAGGTTTCCGGCGTTCTCTACGGCGGACGGGACAGTGACACTTCCGTTCCCTGTGAAGAGTCTCCCAGCTGGAAGGACGGTATTCTCCTCAAAGCCTGTACCCTGGAATCTGAAACCACCGCAGCCACCCTGGGCGCCGAAGGTGTAAGAGCCGCTTCTCCCATGGCCAATATGGACTTCGTATCCTACCCCCTGGGCGAGTACACCATGAACAATATCAAGTTTGTCGAAGGGATGAAGGAAGAACCCAGAATTTACTCCACCAACTACTTCATGAGAGGCCCCAAGGGCGAATTCATGACCAGCAAGCTGGCTAAGAAAGTATGGGTACACTGGGCTGAAGGAAGAATCCACGGCGAGTACGACGCTATCGACACTCCCTCCGGCAAGATTCCCAAGTTCGAGGATCTGGACGCTCTCTTCAAGGAATTCCTCCCCAAGGAAGGATTCACCAAAGAGAAGTACGACTACCTCTTTACCTTCCGCTGTACCAAGCTGATCGAAAAGCTGGAAAGAACCAAGAAATTCTTCGCCAGCAAAGACAGCAACGTTCCCGCGGAACTGAACGAGTATTGGGACGCCACCATTGCCAAGTATAAGGCAGTTAAGGAAAAATACGGCGACGAGATCCTGCCCGGTGCCTACAAAGGCTAAGAGCTGATAAGCTGTATATGATGAAGCCCGTCGGTTTTCCGGCGGGCTTTCCGCTGCAATCCCTATTAGTTGGAAGCCAGGGAAATTAATAAACCATCATGTATAGTCAACCATTCCATAAATTCAATGGGATGGTAGAATGTGGCGCAGCCCTGGGAAAGAAAACTATCGGAAGAAGGATTCATCGCCATTAAGCAGTCTTCCGAGTTGAACCATTTAAACGGCTCATAGATACTGTTAACGTATCCCTTTATATCTTCCCTTATTTTTTCCCCAAGATGGTCTTTAATCACCGGATGTCCCTTCGGGACTCCTATGGAATTGCTCAGCTCTTCCTCCCATTCTATTTTATCGGACCACTCACTCTTATGCCGGCAGATCATGTTACGCAGTTTAGCGGGCTTCTGATTGTAATAGGAAGTCATCTCTTCCCTGTTACATAAGGCGGAGGGTGATTCCTCCAATTCTATTAATTCATAATTCTTACCCTCATAGTCGGGTATAACCACATCATCGCTGAATACTTCAAGATGAATCATTCCCTGATTTTTTCCGTCATATCCGCCGAAAACCCCCGTATTGCCCAGAGAGGTCGAAGCGGATACCTCGATAACCGGATCGGGAAGCTCTGTGAAATAGGTCGTTTTTCCCTGGGCAAGGGAATCAAGAACCGTATTGTATTTTTCCATAAGAAGTGAAGCGTTGCTCTTATCCGCACTCGGATAGGTCATGAAATTCCCATCATAAAAAGAATAACATTCCACCGCTGATCCGTTGTTCTCATGGTCAAAGTAAATCTGAGTTTTATCGGCAACAGTTTCAATTCTGTCATAGACAAATATTTTACCCTTCGTGAAAATTCCGATATTCCTGTTATCACTGCCCCTGAAGATTGCAGGTTCTTTCGAATCGTAAACCTTTGCCACTTTCAGGGATCGGAACATCAATTCATTCAGCCACTCCGCTTTAGACTTTTCCCGGGGATAATTGTCAATTATGGATTGAGGATCTTCTTCCGGTTCCAAATGCATATAGAGGGAATAGAATTCCTTTATCTCATCCTTAACATTGATGTTGTGTTTGACCAGGACAAAGCATCTGTTCCCGTTCGCGCCGGGGGTATATCGTCAGGATCGGAGGAGTCCAGATCGGTGATTCTGGCCGCAATTATCTGCCCCGGACCGATAGGAAACACCGCTTTAGAATTATCCGCTCTCAGGTGGATTCCGTTATGCCAGAGATTGCTCCTTTTCATGGGGTAACCACCGTATTCAAAGGTTTCATGGTTCAGACATTCGTCCAGCATCTGCCGGGTAGGAACGGTCCCTCTGGGAATCACTCCTTCAAAGACAAAATTCCATCTATTGTGGTAAATATTCCTCCTCCCTGTTGAAATCAGATACAAGAGAGGGGTCAATATCCAGAGTGTAATTAATCTCCATCTCGTTTTTGTCAAAGGTTATATTCATAGAGCCGATAAAATCATCGGGATCGGAAACATCCTGTTCCCACAGCTCCACCGTATAGGTAGGAGAGGTCTCGCTTATTTCAAAGGAATTGATGACAAGTTTGGCTTTTTGTCCCAGAAGACGGCTTTCTTTTCCCATTCTATTTGGTTCACTCTGGGTTTCAACACCCGCACCAACCCGCTCGTCTCCTTCGGACAATACAGCGTCCAGGCCGTAAAAAACCACTTCATCGCCCCCTCGTCCTCCGGCTTCCGGATATCCCGGGCCACCCATGTCACCTAGGCCCGGCCCCCTTCGTTCTTCCCCCGCATCTCCATCACCGGCGGGTCCACCTCCGGATCCGTCCCCTCGGGGAAGATACTGAATATCACGCTCGCCCCGTCCTTCATTCCGATTATGGCGCAGCTCAGGATCACTTCCGAGCCCTTCTGGACCTGGGTCTCGCTCCACTGCAGCCCGCTCAGGCTCTTTGGCTCATCGGCGTAAGCCGTCTCCTCCGGGGCATACACGGCGGGGCGGCTCACGTTCACCGGAAGCCCCCCGTCCCGCTTGTACTGCTCCGGATCCTGCCCGGGGTACTGGATGGGGAAGGTGACCGTGGTGCCCGGGGCGATGATGACGCACTGGTCCTTCTACCCCCCGTCGTCGCAGGTGGTCACCGTGTTGCCCAACACGGCCACCGGTTCCCGTTGATCTGCACGCTGTCTATACAGCCGCCGGTGACTTCCCCCTTATTGTTCGGGTTCTTGGAGAATTTTATTCCCGGGGGCATAGGGAAATGCCCCGGAGAGGTAAACTCGCATTTGCTCCCCTCCATCACCACCCGGATCTTTCCGTCCTTGATGCTCGCTTCCAGGCGCTCTTCACCCGGCGTATCGTCCATAACAAGAGATGAATGTCCCCTCCTATGAAGGCCACCCCCACCTGGTCGTTGATATCGGGCAGGCAC
>JAFGPQ010000265.1 GCA_016936115.1 Spirochaetales bacterium
TGGGGCAGAAAATGGCCGTGGAGGATCTCATCCTGCTCCTGAACGACAGCTTTACCGCGGGAGACAAGGCGGAACTCTCCATGAGGGAAGTGGCGGACAAACTGATGGCATTGACCAACTACCGGGGTGCCGCTTACTACGAAATCCCCTGGGATTTAGAGAAGTATCCCGTGGCCGACAGGGAGCAGCTGAAAGATCTCATCGCCCAGTATCTTCTCCTCTATTCCGGTTCCCTGGAGGACTACGCCAACGATTCCCTCAAGCCCACCGAAGCCCGGATGATGATACAGCTCAAAACCCACGGCTCGGCGGAAACGGACATGATCATTCGGGAGATCAACTCCTTTATGGACAGGAAGCTCCCCGAGGGGTATTCGATCAGCTGCGCCGGTATTGCCGAACTGGAACTGGCCCTGACCAACCTGATCCTCTCTTCCCAGACGTCCAGTCTGATCTTCGCCCTGCTGGCGGTATTCCTCATCATCGCGGTGACCTACAAATCACCCCTGGCGGGAGTGGTGGGAATCGTTCCCCTGAGCCTTTCCATCCTCATGAACTTCGGCCTGATGAGCATTCTGGGGATCAATCTGGACATGGTGACCGCCATCATCGCTTCTATCGCCATAGGCATCGGAGTGGACTACACGGTGCACTTTCTCTCCCGCTACAAGAAGGAGAGAGCCCTTTCGGACGATCTGGTACAGGTAACCCGCAACACGGTGCTTTCCACAGGCCGGGGGATTATCGTGAACGCCCTGTCCGTGGGACTGGGATTCGCCGTTCTGTGCTTTTCCCGCTTTCTGGTCCTTCGCTATATCGGCATTCTGGTGGCGATCATCATGCTTACTTCCAGCATGGGGGCGCTGATCATTCTGCCCCTGATATTAAACAAACTGGATCCCCGCTTCATGGGAAGAAACGATTCGGGGAATGATTCAAAACGAAAAACGGCCTGACGAGCCATGTAAAGGAGAACTGAAATGAAATTAATGAAAACCGGAGCCCTTCTGATGGGGCTGACCCTTATGAACAGCGGAATTTTCGCTCTGACCGGAACGGAAATCGCACAGAACGCCCACAACGTGGCCGACCCCCAGACTACCCATGCGGCGGTGAAAATGGATCTGATCAGCGAGAACGGGGATGTGGATTCCCGCATGGTGGAGGAGTGGAGCACCGAAGAGGACGATCTGGAATCGACCCTCATGGTATTCCGCAGCCCCGCCACCGTGGCCAACACCCGGTTCCTGCAAAAGGAGAACGACGGTCGGGACGAGGACAAATGGATCTATCTTCCCGCCCTCAAGAGGGTCCGGCGCATCGCCGCCTCGGACGGGGAGAAGTCCTTCATGGGGACCGATATGACCTACGACGACATGAGTAACCGCGACGTGGATCAGGATACTCACGAGCTGTTGGGAGAGGAACAGGTGGGAACCCGGGACTGCTACAAAGTGAAGGGGCAGGCCAAGGATCCCTCCGATTCGCAGTACTCCTACCGCATCACCTGGTTCGACAAGGCCACCTGGTATCCGGTAAAAGTGGAGATGTACGACAAGTCGGAAACCCTGGTCAAGGTCATGACCGTGGAGAAGCTGGAACAGATCTCCGGCTACTGGACCCCCATGGAAGTGAAGATGGCCAACGTGCAGACCGGCCATTCCACGGTGGTGACCATGATGAAAATCGTGTTTGACGAAGCGATCGCCGACAGGCTCTTCACCACGAACTATCTGGAACAGGGACGCTAGGCCCCGGGGAGATGAAAATGAGAAATATACTTATTGGCGGATTAACCGCCCTGATGATACTGGCTCCTCTGGGGGCGGACGATTTTGATTTCGGCGACTTCATGGCCGGGGATGAGGGGGGCGCTGCCGCCTCCGTTCCTTCCCTGGATATGGGAGGCACCCTGTCCGTGCCCTTCCGGGCCTCCTGGGGTGATTGGACCGAAGGGGATAACTGGAAGAGGGAGAATCTGGAAGAGGGAAGCTGTACGGTCGATCCCGATCTGAAACTGGATCTTTCCTTCTCCTCTGATAAGGCCGATTTCAAGGCCGTGATCAATGCCAACGAAGCGGACATGGAGGATAATCTCTTCGATGAGCTCTCCCTGACTGTCTACGGAGACAACATGACCGCCGCCCTGGGATGGCAGAAAGTGGTATGGGGCAAGGGAGACAAGGTCCATGTCCTGGATGTTCTGAATCCCATGGACTACACCGACTTCCTGAATCCGGATTACCTGGACCGGAAAATTGCCCAGCCCATGATCGACGTGGCCATTCCCCATCGTCTGAACGGTAAGCTGGAACTGGTCTACGTGCCCTTTTTCACTGCGGACAAACTGTCCTCGGAAGGGGCTTGGGTCATGGGAGAGACGCAGGACCTTATCAACCGGGTGCAGGGCTATGTGCAGGCGGAAGCAATTTCCCGTTTTGCCGGTACCTATGATGCCGCGGTTGGAAACTACGGCGATACCCTTGCCAATGCTATGGCTGCCGCCGCCCAGACGGCCTTCCTATCCGAGAACAGCAGCCTCGTCGCCTTCCTGCCCGATACGGCCTCCCTCAAGTACGGCCAGGCCGGGGTCCGGCTCACCGCCACTCTGGGACAGGCCGACCTGGGAGCTGTCTACTATGCGGGCCGCTACCGGACCCCCAGCGTATCCGGGACCTCCTACGATTCCCTGGACATCGATTACGACCCGGTCCAGGTCTTCGGCCTGGAAGCGGGGATGGTCCTGGCCGGCTTTAACCTGCGAGGCGAAGGGGCCTATTATATGACTCAGGACATAGCCGGGGACGACAAAGACGTACACAACAACAGCCTGAACTATGTGGCCGGTTTCGACCGGGACGTTCCCCTGCACAACGTCAATGTGAACCTGCAGGTTACCGGGGCGTACATCCTGAATCACGACAGGATAGAAAGCGGGGATATCGAAGCGGACAGCGATCTCACAGAGACCACTTTGGTCTGCAACCTCTCCGATTCCTACAATCACGAAAAGGTGGAGCCGGAAGTCACCCTAAGCTATCGCGTCGAAGACCGGTCGGGCATGGTGAAACCGTCTGTGGACTGGAATGTGGACGGGAACCTGACCTTGACCGGCAGCGGCACCTTCCTGTGGGGAGACGATGAGAGTTTCTTCGGCCAGTTCGCAGGGAACGATTATGTCTCCCTGGAAGCGGCCTATAGTTTCTAAATAATCCTTCTTTAGTTTTGGGGCTGCTCCGGGGATGTGAACCGGGGCGGCCCCTTTTTACAGAATCGTCATCCCGAATTCGGGGAACCGCCTCTCCACCGTTCCGTAGCGGTGCACCAGGGAGAGCATGTAAATGCCCGGCGGCACCCCGGGGGGAATCTGCGCCATGATTCTTCCGTAGGAGGCGCTGAACAGGGGCAGGGAGTGACTCTCCCCGGCCTCTCCCTTGAGGCGCAGGTCGTAGGAATTGTCGTGGCGGTAGCTTTTGAGGCCCTTTCCCCGAAGGCAGAGGACGCCCCCCGCCCTGGCGGTCTTCTCGGGAAGATCCGTGCCGGGGCTGTGAATCAGACTGAAGAAGTGATTGTTCCGGCTCTCCCTGTCCCTGTGGAAGCGCAGATTGAAACAGATGGACTGGCTCAGCTTCTTGGCAGGTCGGATGACCACCTTGGCCCGATGCTTCCCGTAATCTATCTTCTCTTCCGGATGATCGAAGGAGCCGGTCAGGGATATGTCCGCCCGGAACAGTCCCGTGGTGACCGTGTGCCCCTTCTTCAGATGTTTCCGTATCAGCTGTTCGTAGAGATCTATCACGCCCATGGCGTCCTGCCGGGTGATGGTGGTGTTGCTCCCCACGATCTCATCGATCAGATCCCGGTTGTTCACCGATTCGGGATGGTGAATGATGCCCCGGTATTTCATGCTCCCTTTCAGGGGATTCTCGATGATATCGAAATAGATGATGTTGTCCTCCATCCGCACCTCCTTTGTATAATGATAGGAGGTTTGCTAATGTTGATCAACCGGATCAAAGAAATTAACAGGGATTGTCAAATAGTTTAACCGGGGTTGTCAAAAAGATTGATTGCCCCGGTTAATGATAGAAATCTCAGCCCAGGGCGTCCGCTTTTCTTTGAAGCTCCATCACTTTGAGGGAGAGTTTTTTCCGGGCGGTCCGCTCCTCCAGGATGCCCACGCAGTTCCCCTCTTTGTCGGTCAGGGAAAGGTAGTCCCGGTTGTTCTTCTTCATCAGGGCGAAGGCTTCCGCTCCCGTGGCATCCTCGGGACAGGTCCCCACCAGGGGAATCATGATGTCATGGGCCAGGAGAAAGGGGGAGAGTTCCGAGGCGATGAAGGTATCCTTCAGATTGTCGATGGTGATGATGCCTATCACCTTCTTGTCCCGGTTTATCACCGGATAGACCAGATCGTCCTGGGTGCTGAAAATCTGCAGGATCTGCTCTATGGTCTGCCCCTCCCGGATCATGGTCCTGTTGGAAACCAGGTCCGAGGCGACGCTCTTGGCTATCAGGTCGTCCTCGGTGATGTTCAGCCCCGTTTCCCCCGCCCTGTCCACGGCGTATTTCACGCTGGGAGGACCGATGAGCTGGACTACGAAGGTGGTGGTGGTCACCACCATGACGATGATCCCCCCCAGGGGGTCGGGAAAGGTCTGGCCCGCAATGACCGAAAGACCCACCGCCACGCCGGCCTGGCTCAGGAGGCAGAAGGGCAGATAGCGGCGGACCGTCTCCGGGGCTTTGGATATTACCGAACCCAGGGTAGCCCCCAGGAATTTACCCCCCGTCCGGCCCACCAGAAACAGGGCGGCCAGAAGGGCGACCAGTCCGTTGATGCTCCTGATATCCATCTTCGCGCCCACCATCACGAAGAAGAGCACATAGATGGGGGGGGTGAATTTTTCCACCAGATTGAAGAGGTTCTTACTTTTCTTGGGGGAGAAGTTGACCATGAAGAATCCCATGGACATGGCGCAGAGTATGGTATCGAGATCCAGTATCTGGGTCAGGCCGATGATAAGCAGAATGATCCCCAGGGAGAATACCAGAATCTTGTCGTCCTCGATGTAGCCCCGGATCAGCTTCGAAAGCCCCCAACCCATAAGGGAGCCCACCAGGATGGAGCCGCCGATCTCCCACAGGAGCAGGATAAGGCTCATCCCCAGCCCTTCGGTGGATGTGCCTATGAGGGCGCCCGCCACGCTGGTGGCCAGAGCGAAGAGAAGCAGGGCCACCCCGTCGTCCATGGCCACCAGGCCCAGAACGGTGGTGGTCAGGGGGCCCCGGGTCTTGTTCTCCCAGAGCACGTCGGTGGTCGCCGCCGGTGCCGTGGCCGAGGATATAGCCCCCAGCAGAAGCCCCAGAGCCAGGGCCATGCGGATATCCTTAAAGAGGAAATAGCTGCCGAAGGTCACCAGGGAAGCGACAACCACAAAGGCGCCCATGGCCTCCATCAGCAGGATCCAGGTGAACTGGTTCCCGTATTTTTTGATGGTCTGAATCTTCAGTTCCCCGCCGATCATGAAGCCGATAAGGGCCAGGGCGAAGGAGCTGAATCCCTGCAGGTCGGTTATGGACTCCCGGGAGATGAACCGGAATCCCGACTGTCCCAGAATGATGCCTATGGCGATATATCCCACCACCTGGGGGATTTTGATCTTCTGAAAAAGACGTCCCCCCGCCGAGCCGAGAAAGAGCACGATTCCCAGAAGAAAGACCGTATTGAAGTGGCTCGGCGAAAAGGACTGAAGGAGGTGGGTGATACTAGTCATTCCCCTCTCCCGTGATCAGCCGGTAGATTTCAGCGCCCGATGGGGCGGCAATCAGGGATTCCCTTCTATTACTGTCCTTGAGTTTCTCCATGATCTGCGAGAGCAGGCGGATATGCTGCTTATGCTGGTTCTCCCCCACGATGATCATGACAATCAGGGTGACCGGTTCATTGTCGATACTCTCATAGTCCTCAACGCCCTTCGCGGATATCCCCAGGGCCGCCACCGGTTCGGTTACTCCCTTGTACCGCACGTGGGGGACGGCGATTCCCATCCCGATTCCCGTGCTCATGAGCTGTTCCCTGTAGAAAATCTCCCTCTGAAGATCCTCTCCGTTGTCCACATAGCCCGCGGAGCAGAGACTCTCTATCATCTCGGAGAGAGCTTCGGTTTTTGATGATTCCTTGAGAAGAAGGCAGTTTTCCTCGTGAAAAATGTTTTTAAGATCCATGGTAAACCTCCCTGATGTACCTGTCTGCTGTCTATTATGTTCTCTTGTGTCCTTTTCTGTCTACAACCCCGGGGGGGGACGTATCACACATCGATCCCGATAAAGATCTTTACCAGAACGCCGATTCCGAAGGAAAGGGCTGAAACGCCCAGGCTCAGTCCTGCCATTTCAAGGAAGTGCTTGAGGAAGGAGAGCTCCTTCGCCACCGACAGGTAAAAATTGAACAGGGCGATAATAATAACGGCTATGGCCAGAGTCACGGCCAGGGCCAGAATGTAATTCTGCATCAGCAGGAAGGGCAGAACCAGAAGTATTACCGTGGTTATGTAGGCGAAGCCCGTATAGATCGATGCGGTGAGAGCTTTAGAGCCCTTCTCCTGGGCTCTGTGGGAGAGAAACTCCGAAGAGGCCATGGACAGGGACGCGGCGATTCCCGTAATCAGACCGGTCAGGGCGATCAGGCGGGTATTCTGGAACGCGAAGGTATAACCCGCCAGGGCGCCGGTCAATTCCACCAGAGCGTCGTTCAGGCCCAGGACGATGGAACCCACATATTCCAGGCGCTCCTCCTGAATCATATCGAGCAGCTCCCTTTCGTGGCGCTCCTCGTCGGCCAGGATTTTTTCCAGCCCGGGTATCTCCCTGATCCGGGGAGCGTATCCCTTCTGGGCGGCCTCCTCCAGCTTTTCCACCATTTTCAGGGTAAAGGTCAGGCCCAGGACCCGGGCGCAGAACACGACGAACCAGGCGTAAAACCGGCTGGGCTTCACGGCGATGCCGGTCAGTTTATGAAAGATATCGTAATGAAGGGCTTCGTCCCGGGAGAACTGTTCCAGGATCTTCCTGTTCTCTTCGCTCTTCTCCAGGCGGGCCAGCTTTTTATAGAAGATGCTGGCGGTGATCTCTTCCTTCTGAAACTGCTTGAGCATTTTTATCTGTGCTTCTGTCATTTCTCTCTCCTTGTCTTATATGATCCTACAATCGGAGGGAATGTTCAAGTTTCCCGGACTTTTTTTACCCGGCATCCACCCGGAGAGCGAGACGGCAGCCCTCTGCCGGATGGGGGCTGCCTCCTGCAAGCCGTAATCGATTCATGGGTATGTTGGATTTCCGAATCCAAATTATTCCTGTGACAGGATAAAAACGCCTTCAGTGTTTGAAAAAACAATATCACCGGATTTTAACAATTTTTTTAGATAATTATAGACATCATCACTTATGAATTGATGCTGTCGACCCCACTTTGCTATCTCTATCCCATCGGTTCCTATTTCTCTTTTTAATTCTTCATTATTATCTTCTTCGTAATAATTGTAGTAGAGTCGGGAATACGCTGAATTTAAATTTGTTAAACTATTTTGTTTCATTTGCAGGGTCATTTCATTATCCTCGCCAAATGTTCTAAACAGAAAAACCAGAACAGCAATAATCAGGACACTCCACATAATTAAACCGATTTTATAGTCGACAGTCATTGTGATAATTGCGAATAGAAGAAATGTTCCTATGACTGCAGGAATAACGGCCCACATCCATCTCATGAAAAATGAATCGACTTCAACATTCTCCTCGTCTATTGTCGAATAGCGTACCATCAAGTCTCCTTTGGGTAGACTGGTTACTGTCAAAGAAGAAATAAAAGTCAGGGTTGTTCCGTCTTTTTTCGTGTATTCAATTACAGGATGCTGGCTTGATGACATGAGATTCTGCATGTTGTCCGAATTTATTCCTCTTTTCCATCCCCCGCCATGAATTTCCATGTCAATGACTTTTCCGCGAACGACTTCTGTGTCTTTAAGAAATGTAGAAATGGAAATAAACTTGTATGCCCCTATTCCAAGAATTACTACACTAGTGATTACCATGATTTTGTAAAACATAATTTATCTTCCTGTTGAGTCTATCGGGATATATCGTAAAAGCAAATTTACAAAGGGGCAAGTCCTCTTGTCATGGCCCGCTTCGTTTTCAGCTCCGGCAAACAAAAGCTGTAGGATAGGGGGAGTTTGCCCCGGCAAGAGCGGCTATGGCGGTCCCATTAGTGTATTCACACTATTCCACTTAGTACAATATCCTATTGCCCTTCCCGCACTAATTGATTGCGGGAATTGACAAATCGGGTTACAATGTCAATATAAAATCGGTCTTCGACCGAACAAGGAGACGTTATGGCAAAAGGTAAAGTCACCTTTGAAACAGATAGATGCAAGGGCTGCGGTCTCTGCGTGAATGCCTGTCCCAAGGGCATTCTGGAGATAAACCGGAGCGTGTTGAATAAAAAAGGATACCAGCCCGCCCGGATCGCCCGGCCGGATGAGTGCATCGGATGCGCCGCGTGCGCGCTCATGTGCCCCGATCAGGTTATCACGGTGGAGAGGGAGTAGGTTATGGCTAAAGTTTTAATGAAAGGAAACGAGGCGGTCGGAGCGGCCGCCATTAAGGCGGGGTGCCGTCAGTTTTTCGGCTATCCCATCACGCCCCAGAACGAGATTCCCGAGTACATGTCCCGGGAGATGCCCAGGGTGGGCGGGGCGTTCGTTCAGGCGGAAAGCGAAGTGGCCGCCATCAATATGGTTTACGGAGCCGCCGGAGCGGGGGGGCGGGTCATGACCTCCTCCTCCAGCCCGGGCATCGCCCTGAAGCAGGAAGGCCTGAGCTACATTGCCGGGGCGGAACTGCCCTGCGTCATTGTGAATATGATGCGCTGCGGACCCGGCCTGGGGGGAATCCTTCCCGGCCAGGCCGATTACTACCAGGTCACCCGGGGCGGGGGGAACGGGGATTACCACATGCCCGTCTACGCGCCCAACTCCATTCAGGAGATGGTGGACATCGTTCTGGAATCCTTCGATATCGCCGACCAGTACCGCACCCCGGTCATGATCTGCGGCGACGGGATGCTGGGGCAGATGATGGAA